>NZ_QEZG01000040.1:0-393643 GCF_003993495.1 Xanthomonas sp. BRIP62418 | reverse complement strand
GGGCGGGGATTGGGTATTGGAGATTGGGGATTGGTTAAAGCAAAGCCGCGCACGGTGCCGTCAAGCGCCATTATCGGAGCAAGCCACGCTACCAGAGCCGGCTTTGACCAATCCCGATTCCCGACTCCCCATTCCCGGCCTCACAGCAGCACCACATCGAACTGCTCCTGCAGATACTGGTCGTCGGACTGGAAGCGGATGCTCTTGCCGAGGAATTCCTCCAGCTCGGCCACCGCGGCCGACTCTTCGTCTGTGATGCGGGCGACGACTTTCGAGGAGGCGATCACCAGCAGCCGCGCGGCATCGAACTGGCGTACCGCGCGGGTGATCTCGCGAAAGATCTCGTAGGTCACCGTCTCGGCGGTCTTGATGGTGCCGCGCCCGCTGCACTGGCCGCAGGTTTCCGACAGCTGCCGTTCCAGGCTCTCGACGGTGCGCTTGCGGGTCATCTCGACCAGGCCCAGCGGCGAGAATTCGTACACGGTGGTCTTGGCATGATCGCGCGCCAGCGCCTTTTCCAGCGTGCGCAGCACCTGGCGGCGATGCTCGGCATCGTCCATGTCGATGAAGTCGATGATGATGATCCCGCCCAGGTTGCGCAGCCGCAGCTGCCGCGCCACCGCCTGCGCGGCTTCCAGGTTGGTGCGGAACACGGTTTCCTCGAGATTGCGCTGGCCGACGAACGAACCGGTGTTGACGTCGATGGTGGTCATCGCCTCGGTCTGGTCGATCACCAGATAACCGCCGGATTTGAGCGGTACCTGCTTGTTCAACGCGCGCCCGATCTCGTCCTCGACCCCGTACAGGTCGAAGATCGGCCGGTCGCCGGTGTACAGCTCCAGCCGCTCGGCCAGCACCGGCATGTACTTGGCCACGAAGGCCTGCAGCTGCACGAAGGTCTCGTTGGAGTCGACCTTGACCTTTTCCACGTCGCGGCGGATCAGGTCGCGCACCGCACGCAAGGGCAGGCTCAGGTCTTCGTAGATGATGCTGCACGGCGGTGCTTCGCGGCCGCGCCGCTCGACCACGTTCCAGACCCGCGACAGGTAGGCGATGTCCTCGGCCAGCGCCTCGGCCGGCTGGCCTTCGGCATTGGTGCGGATGATGTAGCCGAAGCCGCCGTGCTGGGCCGAAACCTCGCTGACGATGGTCTTCAGGCGCAGCCGCTCGGCCTCGTCCTCGATCCGCGCCGACACCCCGACGATCTTGGACTGCGGCAGCAGCACCAGGTAGCGCGAGGGGATGCTGATCTGGGTGGTCAGCCGCGCGCCCTTGGTGCCGATCGGGTCCTTGACCACCTGCACCACGATGTCCTGGCCGTCGCGCAGCAGTTCCACGATCGGCACCGATGCCGCCGGCGGTGGCGGGATCGGCGTCTCCTCGGTATCGACCACGCTGGCCGGCGCCGGCGCCGGACGCACCACGTCGTTGGCATGCAGGAACGCGGCGCGCTCCAGCCCCAGCTCGACAAAGGCCGCCTGCATGCCCGGCATCACCCGCTGCACCTTGCCCTTGTAGATGTTGCCGACCACGCCCCGGCGCCAGCCGCGCTCGATATGCAGCTCCTGCAGCATGCCGTTCTCGATCACCGCGACGCGGGTTTCGCGCGGGGTGACGTTGACCAGGATCTCTTCCGACATCAATGCGCTCCGAGGGCTGTGAGCAACTGCGAGGTGTGAAACAGCGGCAATCCCATCACGCCGGAATAGCTGCCGGACAGATGGCTGATGAAACGTTCGGCGCGGCCCTGGATCGCATACGCGCCGGCCTTGCCCATCGGCTCGCCGCACGCCACATAGGCGGCGATCTGTGAGGCATCGAGCGTGGCGAAGGTCACGTCTGACACCACCAGGGCCTGCACCGGCGCGCGTTGTGCGCAGACTAGAACCACGGCCGTGAGTACCTGGTGGGTACGCCCGGACAGCAGGCTCAGCATGGCGATCGCATCGGCCGCATCGGCCGGCTTGCCGAACACCCGCTCGCCCAGCACCACTTCGGTATCGGAGCCGAGCACGATCGCGGCGGGGTCGGCTGCCTGCACCTGCGCCAGGCCGGCACGCGCCTTGTCCAGCGCGACGCGCTGCACGTACTGCGCAGGCGATTCGTCGGCGGCGCGCAGTTCGGGCACGTCCAGTTGCAGGGTCTGGAAAGGCACATCCAAGCGTTGCAGCAGTTCTTGTCGGCGCGGCGACCGGGAGGCGAGATAGAGCATCCGTCCAGCATACCTGTTGCTCCTCCTCGCCCGCTTGCCGATCCGGGCGGCAGTGGTCGCGTTCGACTCACAACATGTTCATCGAACCCGCAACACGCTTCCCTTACAGACCAGGAGATCTCATGCGTACCACCCTCAAACCGTTGTTGCTGGCCCTGTCCATCGCTGCCGGAACCGCCATGACCGCCCACGCCCAGACCACTCCGAGCTACACCATTCCCAACGATGGCACCCTGCTCAACGTGTCGGCCGAGGCGGAGGCCAAGCGCATCCCGGACATCGCCACGCTGTCGGCCGGCGTGGTCACCCAGGCCGCCGACGGCAACGCCGCCATGCGCCAGAACGCCGAGCAGATGAGCAAGGTCATGGCCGCGATCAAGGCCGCCGGCATCGCCGACAAGGACGTGCAGACCACCGGCATCAACCTCAGCCCGCAGTACACCTACAAGGAGAACGAGGCGCCCAGGATCAACGGCTACCAGGCCAGCAACACCGTCAGCCTCAAGGTCCGCGACATCTCGCGGCTGGGCAAGGTCCTGGACGCACTGGTCGCCCAGGGCGCCAACGACATCAACGGCCCCAGCTTCTCGGTCGACCAGCCCGAGCCCGCCTATGACGAGGCGCGCGTGGCCGCCCTGAAGAAGGCCCAGGCCCGCGCCGACACCTATGCCAAGTCGCTGGGCCTGAAGGTGCGCCGCATCGTCAGCATCTCCGAAGGCCGCAGCGGCGGCGGCGTGCGCCCGATGATGATGGCCGCCTCGATGCGCTCGGCCAAGGCCGAGATGGACACCCAGGTCGCCCCGGGCGAGAGCACCTTGTCGATCAACCTGGACGTGACCTTCGAGCTGGGTCGTTGATCCAGCCGCGATCGCGTTCGGTGTGATTCAAGACTGCCCTCCTCGAGGGCAGTTTTTTTTGGGGCACGCCGCAAGTTCCGGTACCTGGCCTTGCGATGCCACCGGTCCTTCGAACCGCACGAGCCTGCGGCGCCGACTCATCTGTGCGGATCGCGGCAACCGGACGAATCAGCCAACCGACCTCCAGCGCTTCGAAACCACTTGTGCCCATGCAAAGGGCGCGGTAAACCTACGCTACCGGATGGTGTCGTGCGTCCGGGTCGCGCTGGTCCTTTCCGCAGTTCCGTTGAGGAGGTGGATGATGGTTCGCACGCAATCCCAGGTTTCTTCCCGATCCACAGGCATCGACAGCTCGCGCGTCCTGGCGATGAGCACGGCGGTGGCCCTGCATCTGCTGGCCGGCGGGCTGTTGTTGATTCCGCTCTCGTACCGGGCGGTTCCGCAGCCGCCCGCACCGAAGGAACGCTGGGTCATGCCCGTCACCATCGCGACGCCACCACCGCCGGTGATCAAGGTCAAGCGGGAGTTCACGCCGAAGGTGCCGCACACACTGCCGACCACGGTCCCGGTGCCGGTGCCGACCCCGGTGATCAGTCAGCCGGCCGTGGTCGAAGACGCAGCGGTCGCCTTACCCGCAGTCACGGACGCGGTCACCGACAGCGCGCCGGCGATTGCCGCACCCAGCGGCCCGGTCGAGGCAGGCCAGCTGCACTACCTGAGCTCGCCGGCGCCCAGTTACCCGGTGGCGGCCTTGCGTGCCGGTCAGCAGGGCACGGTGCTGCTGCGCGTGTTGGTCGGCACCGATGGCCGCCCGGCCGAGGTGAGCGTGCAGACCAGCAGCGGTCATCGTGCACTGGACCTGGCCGCACGCAGCCAGGTGCTGCGCAGCTGGCGCTTCCAGCCGGCGATGCAGAACGGCCAGGCCGTGCAGGCGTATGGCCTGGTGCCGGTGAGCTTTTCGTTGAACTGATGCGTCATTACCTGCGGCGACTCGGATGCCCGGTCGCCGCACGGTCTGGCGTTGCGCAGCCGGCTGCTGCAAGGCCACGGTTTCAGCTATTGCATGCGCATCGTTGCACTGCGCCTTGCGTGCACACGACGACGTGCGGTCTCGCGGATCGGGTTCAGGGTGCGCCCGGCTACTTGCCCGCACACCCATCTCGAAAGCGCAGCGGATACGCGCGGATTACCGCCATCGCGCATGCCGCTTACGCGCGGTGATACGGATGATTGGCCAGCATCGCCGCAGCGCGGTACAGCTGCTCGGCGACGATCAGGCGCACCAGCATGTGCGGCAGGGTCAGCGGGCCGATCGACCAGCTTTCGCTGGCGGTTTTCAGCACCTCGGCAGCGTGACCTTCGGGGCCGCCGATCAGGAACGCCAGATCCCGGCCCTGCCCGCGCCAGTGCTCCATGCGCTGGGCCAGCTGCTCCGAACTGAGCGGGCGGCCCGGGATGTCGAGCGCAACCACGTAGGCGTTCTTCGGCAGCGCGGCAAGCACGCGGCGGCCTTCGTCGTCGATCGCGCGTTGCGCATCGCGGCCCTTGCCGCGCAGGCCGGGTTCGATCTCCACCAGCTCCAGCGGCATCCAGTGCGAGAGACGTTTCTGGTATTCGGCAAAGCCCTGCGCCACCCAGGCCGGTGCACGCTCGCCGGTAGCGATAAGTCGGCATTTCATGGCCACATGATATCCGCGTCACAGCTTGGGCATCGGAACCGGGGCGATCACAGCGGTGTCATGGTGCGGTTACAGCGGGCTTCTAGCGTCGGCGCACTACCCAGCCCGCAGGAGTCGTTCGATGCCGATTTTCGATCCCGCCCGCCGCCAGGTGCTCAAGGGCAGCGCTGCCGTGATGGCCGCCGGTGCGCTTGGCAGTTTGAGCGCGCTGCAATCGCGCCAGGCCCAGGCCGCCAACAGCGCCTCGCCGCCGCTGCAACTTGCCCCGGTGCCCAGCCGCTATGGCCCGCTCGCGCCGGTCGCCGACCAGAGCACCGGCTTGCCGTTGCTGCAGTTGCCGCGCGGTTTCAGCTACCGCTCGTTCGGCTGGAGCGGCGATCGCATGGACGATGGGCAGCCCTGCCCCGACCGCCATGACGGCATGGCCGTGGTCGGCCTGCGTCGGCCCGACTGGCGACCGGGCAGCGATCCGCTGCGCGGCCTGGAATACGTGCTGATCCGCAACCACGAACGCGGTGCAACCACGCCGTTCCGCGCACCGGCGATGTACGACACCGGCCTGGTCAGCGGCACCCAGCTGGCCGGCGGCGGCACCACCACCCTGAGTTACGGCCGCCGCGGCTGGGGCAGCCTGGAGCCGAGCCTGGGCGGCACGCTGGTCAACTGCGCCGGCGGCCCGACGCCATGGGGCACCTGGCTGAGCTGCGAAGAGATCAAGACCAATGCGGTGTCCAGCACCGGCCGCAAGCACGGCTACGTGTTCGAGGTGGATCCGGACAGCCAGCGCACCACCGGCCGGCCGCTGGTGGGGCTGGGCCGCTTCAGCCATGAGGCGGTGGCGATCGATCCGCGTACCGGCATCGTCTATCTCACCGAGGACGATCGCAACAAGGCCGGCCTGTATCGCTTCATTCCCAACGACCGCCGTGGCCGCAACGGCTCGCTGGAAAATGGCGGACGCCTGCAGGCCGCACGCGTGCGCGGGCGGCGCAATGCCGACCTCACCGTCGCCAGCATTGGCCAGCAGTTCCAGCTGGAATGGGTGGACATCGAAGAGCCGGATCTGGACAGCATCGCCGCGCCGGCCGGCTTTGCCGACATCGGCGCCAACGACACCCTGAGCGGACCGTTTGCGCAGGCCTGGGCAGACGGGGGGCTGCGCATGAGCCGCGGCGAAGGCATCTGGTACAGCTACGGCAAACTCTTCATCGTCGACACCAGCACCGGCGTGGATGCGCAGGGCCGGCGCGGTTACGGCAATGGTGCGGTGTGGGTGCTGGACCTGTTCACCCAGCGCCTGAGTGCACTGTTCGTCAGCGGCAATCAGCTGGCCGCGCACAACCCGGACAACGTCACCGTCAGCGCGCGCGGCGGCGTGGTGCTGTGCGAAGACGGCGGCGAGAGCCCGGACGACTACGGCCCCGGCGCGCGGCTGCTCGGGCTGACCCGCGGCGGCGAATCGTTCTACCTGGCCAAGAACAACGTGCAGCTCACCTCGCAGCAGATCGCCAATGCCGGCAAGACCATCGCCGAAGGCGATTACCGCGATACCGAGTTCTGCGGCGCCTGCTGGGACCCGCTGGCGCGCACCTTGTTCGTCAACATCCAGACGCCGGGCATCACGCTGGCGATCACCGGGCCGTGGGAGCGCGGGCCGTTGTAAGCCCGTGCCCGCACGCCGGCCCGCCCCTGCTGCCGAACGGATCAGCCGTTCGGCAGCGCCCCTGTCACTGGCCGAACCCCGTGCATGCAGGCGCCTGGCCTGCATGACTGGCAGCATGTCCAACCGAGGCTGCGCACAGCACGCGCACGCACCCGCAGTGGCGCGTGTGCAGCCGGACCACGACACCCGGAACCGTGGTCAGAACCAGGGCGCGTCGGGCGCGTCGGACATGGCGCGCTGCAGCTTCAACCAGCGCTTGAGCGATTGCGAGTCTTCCAGCTCGCGCAAGCCCCTGCGCGCCTCCATCAGCTCGTCCTCGAGCTCGCGCTTGAGCTGGGCCATCAACCGGCCCAGTCGCTCGGGCCTGGGTCGCGCTGCCAGCTCCAGCCCGTATTCGGCGCAAAACTCGTCCGATTGCTGCTGCAGCTGCTGCTGCAACTGCCTGCACTGCCGGTCCAGTTCGCGGTTGTAGTCCTGCAGGCGCGCGGCGCTCATCGCGTCCACGCCTCGTGCGTCCATCAGGCCGATCTCGGCCTGCAGTTCGAGCAGGCCCAGCAGATCGCCGGCCTTGTAGGCGGCGTTGAGCCGCTGCATCAGGATGGTGCGCGCGGCGTGGTCGTCGGCGTCCCTGGCGCGGTCCGGATGCAGATTGCCGGCCAGCTTGCGATACAGCTCGCGCACCGGCGGCGGCTCGGCACTCTCCCCCACCGCCTGCTTCTCGGCACGCTTGCGCCGCTGCGTACCGCGTTGCTGGTGTTGCGCGCGCTGCTGCTGCAGACGCTCGCTGACGCGCTCGTAGAGCTCCTCGGGCGACTCGATACCATCCAGCTCGTCGGCATCCAGTCCGTAGGCCTGGCCGAGGATCTGCTTCATCAGCGCATCGGATTCGGCCACTTCCCGGTCGTAGCCGACGGCGCTGTGGCGATCGTAGATCGGGCGTAGTGCCTCGTGGCCGGCCTCGATCAGCGGGGCGGCGATGTCGCACAGCAACTCGGACAGGAAGGCGCGATCGGCCTTGCCCAGCTTGACCGTGGCATGCGCGCGGTCGAGCGCTTCGACCAGCGCAATGTCGGCCGCGCGGCGCTGGTCGAGCAAGGGCTGCAATTGGGTGTGGTAACGCTCGCGCCATTGCGAACGCGCGAGGTGCCAGGCCTGCAGGTCGGCGCGATGCCGTTCCAAGTCGCGCAGCAGGCGGTCGAAGCGCTTGCGTGCCGGCGACAGCGGCGCGCCGGACGGTTGCCCGGCCTGGCTGCGCAGCTGTTGCAGCGCCTGCGCGGCAGGCGCATCGGTCGGGGGTCGGGCATTGCGCGGCATGCCCGGCCCACTCACTCTTCGGGGTCGGCGTCCGCGTCGTCCGGACGCTGGTCGCCCACTGTCCACAGGCGCTCCAGTGCATAGAACTCACGCACGCGCGGCAGCATCACATGCACCACCACATCGCCCAGGTCCACCAGCACCCACTCGGCCTCGCGCTCGCCTTCCACGCCCAGCGGCATGACATCAAGACGCTTGGCGAACTTGACCACTTCTTCGGCGATCGACTTCACGTGGCGGGTCGAGGTACCCGAGGCGACCACCATGTAATCGCAGACGCTGGACTTGCCGCGCACATCGATCTCGACCACGTCCTTGGCTTTCAGCTCCTCCACGGCCTCGCGCACGGTGGCCAGCAGGGCCGGCACGGACGGCGGCGGATTCGGGATGGAGGTCTTGATGACTTGGGCTTGGGTGGTCAAAGCGGGTAACTCGATGGAATTGGCGTGAATTATAGGCCGGTCCGGCCGGCTGCGTGTTCAGCGAGTCGGCAGCGCATCGCCGTACAGGCCTTCGTGCACGATGAAGGCCGCCACCGACGCCGGCACCAGCGCCTGCCAGTCGCTGCCGCCGGCGATGCGCGCGCGCACGGCGCTGGCCGATTCGCCGCGCAACGGCTGATGCAACCGCCACAGGCGGCCGGCCGGGGCAGTGCCCAGTTCGCTGGCGCTGGCAGTCCACCTGCCCTGCACCGCCTGGGCAAGCTGCGGGGCCTGGCCCAGATCCAGCGGTGCGCCTGGACGCTCGGCAACGACGAAATGCGCCAGTTCGAACAAGGCCTGCCAGTGATGCCAGCTGCTCAGCCCGACGAAGGCATCGGCACCGAGCAGCCAGGCGATCGGAGTGGTGGGGCCGAGTTCGGCGCGTAGTTCGCGCAAGGTATCGACGGTGTAGGACGGCGCGCCCCCCTGGCCGGCGCGGCGCAGTTCGCGGGTGTCCAGCACCAGCCCGGGTGTGTCGGCCAGCGCCAGCTCCAGCATGCGGGCGCGCTGCGCAGCGGTGGCGCCGGGCGCGGGGCGGTGCGGTGGGTCGGCGGCCGGTACCAGATGCACCCGCGCGCCCAGCTCGTCGCGCGCGGCGCAGGCGATGGCGAGGTGGCCCAGGTGGATCGGATCGAAGGTGCCGCCGTAGTAGAGGTGGAGCCGGGAGTCGGGAGTCGGGATTGGGGAATCGGGGTGAGGCCGGGAATCGGGAATCGGGATTGGGGAATCGGAAGAGCGCGGGTTCGGCGCTGCCGGGTGGGCGTTGGTAGGCGGCGAGGTGTGGGCCGCGCTGCCGGGGTTGGCCGCAGCTGTGGCCTGGCCGGGGGGTGCGCTGCGTGGGCAGACGGGTCGCGCATCCTCGACGCAGGCGCGGTCTCCGGGGGCGGCATCGCCGGCGTTCACACCAGCAATCTCACCGCGCGGGCTTCGGCCACGGCCACCAGCAGGCGTTCCAGGCCGACCCAGGGGTCGCCGTCGGCGCGGCCCTTGGCCATGCGGTCGACCCGCGAGGCTTCGGCGACGAAGCGCTCCCAGCGACGTGGCTCGGGGTGCCGCTGCAGCGCGCGCTTGAACGGCGCCTGGCGCGATTCCCACAGGCCCTGCGCCTTCATTTCGGCAGCGAGGTTGCCGCCGTTGGCCTGCACTTTGGCCAGGGCCGCGGTACGCAGCAATTCCTTGATCAGGATCGGCATCAGTGCGGCCACCGCCTCGCCTTCGGCGCGCAGGCCGGCCAGCATGCGGATCACTGCGGCCGGTTGCCCGGAAAACGTGGTTTCGGCCAGGCGGAACACGTCGTAGCGCGCGGCATCGGCGACCAGCGATTCCATCGCCTCCAGGTCCAGCACCTTGCCATCGGCCAGCAGCACCAGCTTGTCGATTTCCTGTGCAGCGGCCAGCAGGTTGCCTTCCACCCGCTCGCTCAGGCGCTGCACGGCGGCAGCGTCCGCACGCAGGCCGTGGCTGCGCAGGCGGCGCTCGATCCAGTCGGAGAGCTCGTGCGGCTTGATCGCCCAGGCCACCGCAATGGTGCCGATGCGGCCGACCGCATCGGCCCACTTGCCCTGGTGCGCCTTGCTCCAGTCGTTGGCGGTGATCAACAGCACCACATCCGGCGGCGGGTTGGCGCAGAAGCGGGTGATGACCTCGGCGCCGTCCTTGCCCGGCTTGCCGCTGGGCAGGCGCACTTCCACCAGCCGGCGCGGACTGAACAGGCTGGGCGCGTTGAAGGTCGCATCCAGCTGGTTCCAGTCGAACTCCCGCCCGTCGGCATCGAAGACCTCGCGTTCGCTGATGCCTTCGGCACGCGCCCGTGCGCGCACCGCATCGGCCGCTTCCAGCACCCGCAAGGTTTCCGGGCCGGCGATCAGGTACACCGGCTGCAACGGTTGGTTGGACTGGCCGGCCAGCTGTTCTGGACGAAGTTCCATGACTACGGAAGTTCCATGACTACGAGAACACGCGCGACTGGACCGTTACCGACAAGACCGCGTCGGCGGCGGCCGTCGCGGCATGGTCAGCGCGCGGCAAGCGCGACATGCGCCTGGCGCACGCCAGTTCCGGACACCGGGCGCGGCTGCCCGGCAGATGCGCGGACGGGCTGATCACCGGCTGCTCAGTTATTGGACGAGGACGCCGGCGGCAGCGACGCCGGCACGCTCGATTCCGGCGTGGACGGCTGCACGGGCGGCGTGGCGGCCGGCGGCAGCGGCGCGCTCGGCGTGCTTTCCAGGCTCTCGCCACGCTGCACGCGGGCGCGCACCACGCTGTCGATACGGCGCAGGATCGAGGCCGACATGTCCTTGCGCAATTCGTCGGCGAGGATCTCGCGCTCGGTCGCGGTACCGGTGGCGTCCACCGGTGGCGACACGTAGTCGCGCGACAGCTCGATCACCTGCTGCGGCACCAGCACCGAGCCGTTGGCGGTGGTGACGGTGAAGATGGCGGCGTAGCGCAGGCTGTATTCCTGCGCACGGCCCTGGCTGTCGATGGCGATCGGCAGATCGCCCCAACGCTCGGACAACACCTGCACCTGCGCGAAGCCGGTCTTGGCATCTTCGTCGGCCAGGGTGGCGCCGGCAGCCTTGAGGCCACGCCGCAGCAGCTTGGCCAGCTCGCTGTACTGCACTGCGGACTGCACCTTCACTGCGGGCGTATCCGGCGGCAGCGCCAGCGAGTTGCGCAGATGGAAGCCGCAGGCGGTGAGGCTCGAGACGAGCACGAGGGACGCAGCGAAGGCAGTAGGGAATCGAATCATGGGCACAGTCTGGATGAGCGCCCCGGCGGCGGCAACAGGCGGCTAGCCTGCCCGACACCGCGTGAACGGGGCTTGAGAGGGCGCGGCGAAAAAACGCCGCGCCCAGGAATGAAAAACGCGTTGCCACGCGCCGGTGCAGTGAATGACCAGAAGCCACCCCGGCAATCTCGCCTGCACGTCGCCAAGCGCGACTGAAATGAAGGACCAGGAACCATCGCGGAAACATCACCCATGCGTCGCAACGCACCAGTGCAGTCAATCGCAGAGACCCCCTGCAGTACCCCGACCCGCGCAACAGCACGCGCCAGTGCAACACGTTGCCAACAACGCCGCAGCGACCTCGCACCGCGTCGCCACGCCGCTCCGGGACACTGCCCGAACCGGCAATGGCGACCTAGCCGATCAGCGACGATCAACCCGCCACGATATTCACGATCTTGCCCGGCACGATGATGATCTTGCGCACGCTCAGCCCTTCCAGGAACTTGGCCGCGTTCGGCTCGGCCTGGGCCAGCGCTTCGATCTGCTCGCGTCCGGCATCGGCAGCGACCTCGATGGTGCCGCGCAGCTTGCCGTTGATCTGCACCGCCAGGGTCAGCGCGTCGCGCACCAGCGCGGCGGCATCGACCTGCGGAAACGCGACATCTTCCAGCAGCGTCTCGTCGCGGCCCAGCACCTGCCACAGGGCGTGGCTGGCGTGCGGCGTGATCGGGTTGAGCAGCAGCACCATCGCTTCCAGGGCTTCCTGGCGCACTGCACGCCCCTGCGCGCTGGCATCGTCGAACTTGGCCAGCGCGTTGGACAGTTCCATCACCGCGGCAATGGCGGTGTTGAAGCTGTGGCGACGGCCGTAGTCGTCGTCCACCTTGCCGATGGTTTCGTGGGTCTTGCGGCGGATCGCCTTCTGCTCGGCGCTCAGCGCGGCGGCATCCAGCGCAGCGGCGGCGCCCTCGCCCACGTGCTTGTGCACCTGCACCCACAGCCGGCGCATGAAGCGCGCCATGCCATCGACGCCGGCCTCGTTCCATTCCAGCGACTGCTCCGGCGGTGCGGCGAACATCGAGAACAGCCGCACGGTGTCGGCGCCGTACTTGGCCACCATCGACTGCGGGTCCACGCCGTTATTCTTGGACTTGGACATCTTCTCGGTGCCGCCGATGTGCACCGGCTGGCCATCGGCGATCAGTACCGCGCCGGTGACGCGGCCGCGCTCGTCGCGCTGGATCTCCACGTCGGCCGGATTGATCCAGTCCTTGCCGCCGTTGTCGGCATCGCGGTAGAAGGTGTCGGCGATGACCATGCCCTGGGTGAGCAGGTTGGTCACCGGCTCGTCGCTGTCCACCAGCCGCGCGTCGCGCATGAGCTTGTGATAGAAGCGGAAGTACATCAGGTGCAGGATCGCGTGCTCGATGCCGCCCACGTACAGGTCGGCCGGCATCCAGTAGTTGGCACGGCGATCGACCATGTCGCGCGCGTTGGGGCTGGTGTAGCGCGCCACGTACCAGCTCGACTCCATGAAGGTGTCGAAGGTGTCGGTCTCGCGCTCGGCCGGGCCGCCGCAGTCCGGGCAGGTGGTCTGGCGCCAGGTCGGGTCGGTCTTGATCGGCGACCCGGTGCCGGAAAATTCCACGTTCTCCGGCAGCACCACCGGCAGCTGGTCTTCCGGCACCGGCACCGCGCCGCACTTGGCGCAATAGATCACCGGAATCGGGCAGCCCCAGTAACGCTGGCGGCTCACGCCCCAGTCGCGCAGGCGGTAGTTGACCCGACGCTGGCCCTGGCCCTTGCGCTCGAAGCGCTCGGCCAATGCCTCGAAGGCGCCGCCGAAATCCAGGCCGTCGAACTCGGCCGAATTGATCAGCTCCAGCGGGCGGCTCTTGTCGGTGTACCAGTCGCGCCACTGGGTGGCATCCCAGGTTTGCTCTTCTTCGTTGCGCGGCTCGCGCAGCTTGACCACCTGCACGATCGGCAGCGCGTACTTGTTGGCGAACTCGAAATCGCGCTGGTCGTGGCCCGGTACCGCCATCACCGCGCCGGTGCCGTAGCCCATCAGCACGAAGTTGGCCACCCACACCGGCACCTGCTCGCCGCTGATCGGATGCACCGCGGTCAGGCCCGTGGCCATGCCGCGTTTTTCCTGGGTTTCCAGCTCGGCTTCGGAGACGCCGCCGTGCTTGAGCGTTTCCAGCAGCGCCGCCAGCTCCGGATTGGACCTGGCCGCATGCAACGCCAGCGGATGCTCGGCGGCGATCGACACGAAGGTCACGCCCATCAGCGTGTCCGGGCGGGTGGTGAACACGCGCAGCGGATCCAGCGCGGTGCCGTCGGTGTCGCGCACGTCGAACTGGATCTCCAGCCCTTCCGAGCGACCGATCCAGTTGCGCTGCATGGTCTTGACCGAGTCCGGCCAGCCCTCCAGCTGGTCCAAGCCGTCGAGCAGCTCCTGCGCGTAATCGGTGATGCGCAGGAACCACTGCGGAATCTCGCGTTTTTCCACCAGCGCGCCGGAGCGCCAGCCGCGGCCGTCGATGACCTGCTCGTTGGCCAGCACGGTCTGGTCGATCGGGTCCCAGTTCACCACCGCGTTGCGGCGGTAGGCCAGGCCCTTGCGCATCAGCCGGGTGAACATGCGCTGCTCGTGCACGTAGTACTCGGGCGTGCAGGTGGCGAACTCGCGCGACCAGTCGATCGCATAGCCCAGCGACTTGAGCTGGCCGCGCATGTGGTCGATGTTGGCGTAGGTCCACTTGGCCGGCGCGGTCTTGTTCTTGATCGCCGCGTTTTCCGCCGGCAAGCCGAACGCATCCCAGCCCATCGGCTGCAGCACGTTGTGGCCGGTCATGCGCTTGTAGCGGCTGACCACATCGGAGATGGTGTAGTTGCGCACATGGCCCATGTGCAGCGCACCGGACGGGTACGGCAGCATCGACAGGCAATAGAACTTCGGTTTGTCCGAAGTTTCGTCGACCTGGAAGGCGCGGGTGGCATCCCAGAACTGCTGGGCGGAGGTTTCGACCTGCTGCGGGTCGTAGGCGTTCGGTTCGACGGTGGACATTGGGAGCGGATGCTCGGGCGGTGCAAAGCGGCACAGGGTACCGCAGTGCAGCAGGTGCTCCAAACGCTCGCCTCAGCCGGCGGCTCTGGCCGGCCAGCGCCAGGCCGCCACAGCCAGCCAGCCGACCCAGGCCAGGAACGCCAGGCGCTGGGCGATCGCCTGCCGCAGCAGGCCCGGCGGGCCGAACGCCAGCACCGCCACCAGCAGCCCCGCCGCCAGGCTCAGCCACGCCAGGAGGCGGGTATTGGATTGGTTGAGCAGCGCGGCGGCGAGCAACAGCATGCCGGGCACGAATGCCACCGCCCACAGCAGCCAGGCCGTGGCATGGGCCTGGCTGGCGCGCCCGTCCAGATCGGCGGGATCCAGCGGCAGCGCACCCATGCCGACAAAGGCCAGCCCGGCCAGCACGATCAACTGCCCGCCCACCCGCAGGCTCCAACTGGACCTGGCCGGCATGCGCGCCAGCAGGCTGACCCCGGTGGCCATGCCGAGCGCGCCGACCAGCACGAACGCCAGCAGGTTGAAGCCCAACGCATGCGGCACCCCATTGGCACCGAGTAAGGCCACCGGATGGCTGGCCTGCAGGTAACCGGGCAGCGCCACGCCAAAGCCGGCCACCGCCAGCACGAATACGCTTGCCGCGACCAGGCCCAGGTAGCGCTGGGTGCCATCGATGCGTGTCATTGCCTTGCTCCAACGCCGGGCGCAGGCTGCGCCGCCAGGACGCGGCATTGTCGTGCCGGGCGCGCCTGGCGTGAACCCCTGCCGGCATGACGGCCGGCAGCATGGCGGCCGACCGCGCGCCGGCACGCCTGGCCACCGCCAGCCTTGTGTCGGCCCGGTTTGCCACCATTACCTCCCACTGTTGCCGCAATCACTTCTGGAAGCCCATGTCCGACAAGCCGCACGTATTCGATGCCACCACCGACACCTTCGAGACCGAGGTCCTGCAGAAATCGTTGACGACACCGGTACTGGTGGACTTCTGGGCCACCTGGTGCGGCCCCTGCAAGTCGTTGACGCCGATCCTGGAAAAGCTCGCCGCCGACTACAACGGCGCCTTCGAACTGGCCAAGGTCGATGTGGACAAGGAGCAGCAGATCGCCGCCGCGTTCCAGATCCGCTCGGTGCCGACGGTGTTCCTGGTCAAGGGCGGCGAGCTGGTCGACGGCTTCCCGGGTGCGATGCCGGAAGGCCAGGTGCGCGACTTCCTCACCCAGCACGGCGTGCTGCCGGCCGAGGCGCAGGTGGTGGAAGACCTGCCGCCGGCCCCGCTCGAGCCGCAGGACCAGGTTGCCGCGCTGCGCGAGGCGATCGCCGCCGAGCCGGACAAGGACGAGCTCAAGCTGGATCTGGCGCTGGCGCTGCTGAAGACCGGCGACACCGCCGAGGCCGAGCAGTTGATCGACGCCCTGCCCGCCAACCTGGCCACCGACGACCGTGCGGTGCGCGCCAAGGCACGGCTGGGCTTTGCCAATGTGCTCAAGGACGCGCCGGACGCCGACACCCTGCAGGCCGCCGTCGCCGCCAACGGCGCCGACCTGCGCGCGCGCCATCTGCTTGGCGTGCGCCACCTGCTCGACGGCAATGACGAAGCCGCGCTGGAGCAGTTCCTGGACATGCTGCGGCAGGACCGCGGCTTCGACGACAACCTGCCGCGGCGTAGCCTGATCGATGCGTTCCGGGTGATCGAAGACGAAGACCTGGTCGGCCGCTACCGCCGCAAGATGTCGTCGCTGGTGTTCTAGGCGCCGCCGGCACCACGGCGCCCGGTCTGCAGGCCGGCCGGGCGCTGCCATCACCGACACAAGCTCCATACGCATGCGAATGGTATGCTGCGGGTCCGCCCCCGCCATGGACCCTGGCCGCATGCGTGCTTCCCTGTTCAAGCTCGGTATCAACCTGTGGCCGCCGTACCTGTTTGCCGGGATCCACGTCACCGCGTTGTCGGCCGACTATCGCCATGCCCGCGTCGAGTTGCGCCAGCGGCCGTGGAACCGCAATTACGTCGGCACCCATTTCGGCGGCAGCCTGTTCGCGATGACCGACCCGTTCTGGATGCTGCTGACCATGCAGAACCTGGGGCGCGACTACTACGTGTGGGACAAGGCCGGCAGCATCGAGTTCGTCAAACCCGGGCGCGGCACGGTGAGCGCGGATTTCGTCATCGACGATAGTGTGCTGGGCGAGTTGCGCGATGCCACCGCCACCGGTGAGAAGTACCTGCGTTGGTTCGAAAACAGCGTGCACAACCGCGATGGCGAGGTGGTGGCACGCGTGCGCAAGCAGCTCTACGTCAAACGCAAGCCGGCGCGCTGACCGGCAGACCGGCGCGCGATTGCAGCGCGGGCGCATGCTGGGCACCGACCGACTCCTTTGGGCAGGCATGGGTCGGCCGGCATTCACGGCGCATACGTCGTCGATGGCGCGCGTTGCGAACCCGCACTTTGCGCCCCTGCGCGCATTGGTCAAGAATCAGGCTTCTTCCCGACTGGCTGCCTTCATGCTGCTGCGCACTGTTGCTTCCGCCTGCCTGCTTGCCCTGGTGTTACCCGCTGCCGCCAACGCGGCCTATCGCAGCCCGCAACAG
The DNA here is from genome assembly GCF_003993495.1 of Xanthomonas sp. BRIP62418. Classification (NCBI taxonomy): domain Bacteria; kingdom Pseudomonadati; phylum Pseudomonadota; class Gammaproteobacteria; order Lysobacterales; family Lysobacteraceae; genus Xanthomonas; species Xanthomonas sp. BRIP62418. Next base: position 377,036 of record NZ_QEZG01000040.1, on the reverse strand, counting down.
ATCCTGGACGCCTCGCCGGCCAGCGCATGGCGCGTGCTCGACCCCGAGCGCACGCTATACCTGGAACTGGATGGCGGACGGGTGATCATCGAGCTGGCGCCGCAGTTCGCGCCCGCGCACGTGGGCAACATCCGCACGCTGGCGCACGAACGCTTCTGGGACGGGCTCAGCATCTATCGCTCGCAGGACAACTTCGTGGTGCAGTTCGGCGACCCGGATGGCGAGACGCCGGCCAAGGCCAGGTCGCTGGGCTCGGCCAAGACGCACCTGCCGGCCGAATTCGAACGCACCTCGCAAGGCCTGGACTTCCAGCGCCTGCCCGACAGCGACGGCTGGGCGGCGCAGGTGGGCTTTGTCGACGGCTTCCCGGTCGGGCGCGACAGCGCCAGCGGCAAGACCTGGCTGGCGCACTGCTACGGCACCCTGGGCGCCGGCCGCAACAACGACGAAGACAGCAGCATCGGCGCCGAGCTGTATGTGGTCACCGGGCAGTCGCCGCGCCAGCTGGACCGCAACATCACCGTGGTCGGCCGCGTGGTCAAGGGCATGGAGTTGCTCAGCGTGATCCCGCGCGGGCCGGACCCGATGGGTTTCTACGAAGATCCCGCGCAACGCTCGCCGATCCGTGCCATTCGCCTGGCCAGCGAGGTGCCCATGCCCGAACGCACGCCACTGCAGTTGCTGCGCACCGACAGCCAGACCTTCCGCGATGTGGTCGAAGCACGCCGCAATCGCAGGGACGATTTCTACAAGCGCCCGGCCGGGCATATCGATCTGTGCAATGTGCCGTTGCCGGTGCGGGGGCCGCCTGCTGGCTAGTTCGGGATCGGGGATTCGGGATCGGGGATTCGTAAAAGCGGGCGCGCTTGTTTCAGCGGGCGCGCTGGCTGAAGGCGACACTGCCCAGGATCAGCACCGCGGCCACCAGCATGGTCCAGGTCAACGGCTCGCCCAGCAGCGACCAAGCCAGCAATGCGCCGAACACCGGTACCAGGTAGGTCACCGTGGAGGCGCGTGCCGGGCCGATGCGCTGGATCAGGCGGTAATACATCAGGAACGCCAACCCGGTGCACACCACGCCCAGCGCGGTGGCGCAGGCCCAGGCCACGGCTGGCACCGGCGTGGTCGGCCACTGCAACCAGGCCAGCGGCGCCAGCAGCAGCGCACTGCAGCCCAGCGTGGACGCGGCCGATGCGGCCGGCGGCAAGTCGCCCATGTGGCGCTTCACCAGGTTGTAGCCGATGCCATACAGCAGCGACGCGGTGGCACCCGCCAGGGCCGCCGGGCCCACGCTCAACCCGGCCGACTTGCCGGTGGCCAGCACCAGCACGCCGATGAAGCCGACCAGCAGGGCCAGCGCACGCCGCGTGCCGATCTTCTCGCCGAAGAACAGGAAGGCGATCAAGGCGGTGAACAATACCGTCATCGCATTGCAGATCGCACCGATCGCGGCCGGCGCGTGTTGCGCGCCCCAGGCGAACAGCAGGAACGGCAACGCGGAATTGAGCACGCCGATCGCCGCCAGCATCGGCCAGCGATGCAGCGGGAACCGCGCCCGCGCCAGCCACAGGAACGGCAGCAGCACCAACGCCCCGAGCGCCAGGCGGATTTCCACCAGCGCCACGGTGCCGAACTTGGGTGCGGCCACGCGCATGAACAGGAACGAGCAGCCCCAGACGATGCCGAGAAACCCCAGCTCCAGCGGGGTGCGCCATTCGCGTGTGGCAACGCCCGGCTGCGGCGCCGGTTGCGCGCTCATCGCCCCACCTGCGCAGGCTGCCGTGATGTGCTGGAACCACAGGGGACAACATCAGGCAGACAGACGGACATGGCACGATCATCGCGATGGGGTACTGCAGCATCGGTTGCAGCCGCAGGCGCGACAAGCGCGTAGTATCGAGGCGAGCCACAAATCTCACTCATGCCTCGATGAACCTGCGCCCCACCCTGTTGCCCGCGCTGGGCGTGTTCGCCGCCGCCGCGCGCCACCAGAACTTCGCGCATGCCGCCGAAGAACTGCATCTGACCGCCAGCGCGGTCAGCCATCACGTGCGCAAGCTCGAAGCGCTGCTGGGCGTGACCCTGTTCCAGCGCTTGCCGCGCGGGGTCAAGCTCACCGCGGAGGGGCGCCAATTGGCCGATGCGGCCACCGCTGCGCTGGCCGACATCGCCTCGGTGGCCGGCAACCTGCATCCGCGCGAAGACGCCATCCCGTTGCGCGTGACCACCCTGCGCTCGCTGTCGTACTGCTGGCTGTTGCCGCGGCTGCCGCGCTTCTGTCGCGCGCACCCGCATATCCGCATGGACCTGCAGTCGGACGCGGCATTTTCGCGCTTCGAGGAAGGCGGCCCCGACCTGGGCATCCGCTATGGCCAGGGCGCCTGGCCCGGATTGACCTCGCATCATCTGATGGACGACGAACTGTTTCCGGTGGCGTCGCCGTCGCTGCCGGAGGTCGCCGCGCTGCGCACGCCGGCGCAGATCGCGCAATTGCCGCTGCTGAGCGACATGTCGCCACAGGGATGGCGCGACTGGTTCCGTGCCGCGCAGGTGCGCGGCACCACGCTGCCGCCGATGCACACCTTCAACGACAGCACCGACGCCATGCGCGCGGCGGTCTATGGCCTGGGCGCGGTCCTGGCACGCAAGCACATCGCCCAACCGTATCTGCAGCGCTACGAGCTGGTGCGCCTGCCCGGCCCCACCCTCAAGGCGCGTTACGCCTACTACATCGTGCATCCCAGCCATCGCGTGCCTGGGCCTGCGGCAATGGCGTTTATCGACTGGCTCAAGCGCGAGGCCCTGGACGAGCGCACCCCGATGCCGGCGCTGCCGGCGGAGCTAGTGGCGTTGCCGGCGCGCGAGACGGCGAGCGCGCCGCGTGTGCGTCGGCGATCGCGCAAGGCCTCGGCGCACGAGTGACTGGAGCGGGCGCATGCGTCAGCTTCCGCGCTGCGCCGCGTGGACGCGCACGCGATCGCGCTGACGATGGCCACGCAGGTCTGCTGCTGCAACCGGTTCGGCCACCTGCACATGGCTGCGATCCATCGCGTGCATCGTCACTACATCCTGCCGGCGATGTTGCGCGCGGCAGTCCAGCCTTTGCTGCATGTCGGGCAGCGGCCCGACGCTGGACGGCCGACCCACCCGATGTGAATGAGCGCAAGCCGCGAGTGCCGTACACCATCACCTCGTTTTGTCCTGCCGGTGCCTAGGCTTTAGCTCCCCAATCCCTAGGACGTTCCCATGCCCACTCTTCGCATGCGTATCACCGGCACCGACGACGACGCGCGTGCCATCGCCAACCTGCTGCAGAGCATCGAAGGCATCGAGCACGTGGAAGAAGTCGATGATCTGATGCCGCACCTGGACGACGACGATTCCAGCTCGGCCGGCCTGTCCGACGACGAAGGTCCGGGCAGCCACGAATTCGAAGTGGAAGCCGGCAACGAAGCCACCGCGCAGAAGGTGCGCGACGCCGTGCAGGAACTGGCACTGCGGCTGGATGTGTTTGTCGAATACGAATTCGACGAAGGCTGAGCGGGCGTCGTACCGACTGCGCCGCCCTTGCGCGCAGTCGGCGTGTGGCGATGGTGCACCGAGGCGCTGCGCAGCCATCGCAGACGAACGGCGTCACCGCGCGTGACCTGCGAGCGCGCAACGCCTCGCGTCACTGTTTGAAACAAGCGCGTCTCCAACACATGCGCGGCTGGTGCGGCATCGCCGGCCAGCCGCGCGGCCGATCAGGACATCCGGCGCCGCCGCGCGCGCCAGCGCCACGCCTGCAGCAGCAGCCAGCCGACGATCAGCCCCACCACCGCCACCGGCAGCAACGCCGCCACTGCGCGGATCACGAACGCCACGCTGGACGCGAAGACCTGGCCGAACCCGGCGGCCGCCTCGGCAATCTCGCCCCTGCCCTGCTCGCCCCCGGTCCCGCGGAAATTGAGCGTCAGCAGCTGGGTGCGCACGCGTCGTTGCTGCTGCGCGGCGTCCTGCTGGGCCTGTTGCGCCTCGGCTTCGATCTCGGCCAGCCGCTTGGACAGGGCCAGCAGATCGGTCACGGCCAGGTCGCGGCGTTGCTGCAGTTCGAGCAGGCGTGCGTGTTCTTTCTGCAGGCGCGCCTGCGCCAGACCGGTGTCGGCGATCTGCTGCGCCAGATCCTCGGCACGCGTGCTGCGCGCGGCGACATCGCCATGCTGGCCGGCCAGCTGCACCAGCGGCTCGATGCCGTCGGGCACCACACGCACGCTGACGCTGCCACTGGGGTCGCGGCCACCGCTCTGCTCGACCGCCAGCAGCGCGCAGTCGCCGAATTGCGCCGACTGGCAGGCAGTGCGAACCGCCACGATGCGTTGGCCGATCTGATCGGCCGGCAACTCGATCCGCACATCGTGCTCATACGCCAGCGCGTTGCCTTGCGCGGCCGGCGGTGCCGGTGCCGCAGCGCCGCCGTCTTCCGTCAGCTCTGCCGGCTGCCTGGAACATCCGCTCAGCGCCCAGCCCAGCAGCAGCCCGGCCGCATACCGCTGCATCGCGCGCCTCATCGGCCGGCTCCGGCGACCGCATGCATGCTCGGCGCGGCCAGCTCCAACACGCAGCGCAGCTTGACCACCCGGGCGGGCTCGCCGGCACCGGAACGCATCCCCGCGCTGATGGGCGCACTACCGCACTGCCGGCAGTGGGGATGCTCGATTTGCTGCCGGTCGATGCGCCAGGCCCACAGCGCCTGGGACCCGCCCTGCAGGCGTGGTTGTCTGCGCGCGCCGGACAACGGCAGGCCGCCATGGCCACGGCCCAACGGGCCATTGCCGTGGTACGCCCCGGTGATCGGCGCATCGGTTTCCAGCTCGAACGCGCTGCGTCCGCAATGACAGCTACCGGCGTGGTGCATGGTGATCCTCCTTGGAAGCGGCCACTCTAAACCAATGGCGGATGCGGACAAGCGCGCACATGCCTATGCTGGCCGATTGCTTCCATCGGGATCCACCATGCGTCAACGTCTGCTCGTCCTCGCCCTGCTCGCCGGCCTCGGCGCCTGCCAGCAACAGCCCCAATCGCCGCGCGCCGGCACCCCTGATGCCAGCGCCCAGGATGCGCAGACGCCGGATGCCCGCTTTGCGGCGCTGTCCAAGCGCGCGCTCGACACCTGGATGCAGCTGTCGCCGGTCACCGCCACCCAGACCGGCGATCACCGCTTCGACACGCAGATCGACGATCTGAGCAGCGCCGGCCGCCAGCGCAGCCTGGATGCCGGCAAGGCATTGCTGTCGGACCTGGATGCCATCGAAGTGGCCAAGCTGTCGCGCGAGAACCAGGTCGATGCAGCCATCTTGCGCAACCAGCTGCAATCGGAAATCTGGAACACCGAGGTGCTGCAGAGCTGGGCCTGGGACCCGCAGGTCTACAACGGCCTGGCCGGCAGCGCGCTGTATGGCCTGATGGCACGCGACTTCGCGCCGCTGTCCGAGCGCCTGACCTCGGCCACGCAGCGCATGGAGAAGATTCCCGGCATCTTTGCGCAGGCGCGCGAAAACCTGGACCCGGCCCGCGTGCCGAAGATCCATGCCGAAACGGTGGCCAAGCAGAACAAGGGCATCCTGAGCATCGTCGACACCTTCATCGCGCCCAACATCGGCCAGCTCGGCCCGATCGAAGCGGCCCGCGCGCAGGCCGCCATCGACGCTCTGCGCAAGGCCGTGGCCGAGCAGCAGACCTGGCTGGAGACCGTGCTGGTGCCCAATGCCAAGGGCGATTTCCGCGTCGGTGCGCAACTCTACGATCAGAAGCTGAAATTCGCGCTGCTGTCGTCGCTGTCGCGCGGCGAGATCAAGCAGCGCGCCGAGTCCGAGCTCAAGCGCGTGCGCAGCGAGATGTACGGCATCGCCCGCACGGTGCTCAAGGACAAGCCCGGCGCACCGGCACTGCCCGAAACGCCCAACGACGACCAGCAGCAGGCAGCGATCGAAGCGGCGCTGGAACTGGCCTATGCCGACAAGCCGGCACGCGACAAGGTGGTGGACGAGGCCAAGGCCGCACTGGCGCAGTCCACCGAGTTCGTGCGCCAGAAGGATCTGATGACGCTGCCCGATTCGCCGGTGGACATCATCCTGATGCCGGAATTCCAGCGCGGCGTGGCGGTGGCGTACTGCGATTCGCCCGGCCCGCTCGACAAGAATCTCAAGACCTTCTATGCGGTCTCGCCGATTCCCGACGACTGGAACGACCAGCAGGTCGATTCGTTCCTGCGCGAATACAACAGCCGCATGATCCATCTGCTCAGCATCCACGAAGGCACCCCGGGCCATTACCTGGAAGGCTGGCATTCGGCCAAGTTCCCCTCCACGCTGCGCGCGGTGCTGCGCTCGGGCATGTTCGCCGAAGGCTGGGCGGTGTACACCGAGCGCATGATGCAGGAACAGGGCTATCTGGATAACGACCCACTGTTCCACCTGGTGCAGCTCAAGTTCTACCTGCGCACCATCGCCAACGCCATCCTCGACCAGGGCGTGCATGTGGACGGCTGGGAGCGCGACAAGGCGATGCACCTGATGACCCACGACACCTTCCAGCAGGAGAGCGAAGCCTCGGGCAAGTGGGTGCGCGCGCAGCTGTCGTCGGCGCAGCTGCCGACTTACTTCGTCGGCGTGCAGGAACATCTGGACACGCGCAAGGCGGTGCAGGACAAGCTGGGCGACAAGTTCAACCTGAAGGCATACCACGACCAGATGCTGTCCTACGGCGCCCCGCCGGTGCGCTTTGCACGCGAGCTGATGCTGGATCAGCCGATCGAGTGACCGATGCTTCTCCCGCACAAGGAAGAGCGGTTACTGCGGCGCTCATGCATGTCCCTTCTCCCGCACGCGGGAGAAGGTGCCCCGCAGGGGCGGATGAGGGCGCGCGCGAAGCCTCGTGCAGCCCAACTGGCAAGTGGCTTCGCCCGTTCCCTCACCCCAACGCCCGCTCCGCGCCCCGCAGGAGAGGGGTTTGCCAGTGCCGTTGCTGCCGTGGCTGCACATTTCCGCCACCCACTCGACAACCACATCACCCATCGGCCGCAACGAACCCGCCGGTCTGCCGCGCCCACAGGCGTGCGTACAGCCCGCCCTGCGCGATCAGTTGCGCATGCGTGCCGGTCTCGACGATGCGTCCGGCGTCCATCACCACCAGCCGGTCCATGCGCGCGATGGTGGACAGGCGGTGCGCGATCGCGATGACGGTCTTGTTGCCCATCAATGCGTCCAGGCTGTCCTGGATCGCCGCTTCCACTTCCGAATCCAGCGCCGAGGTGGCCTCGTCCAGGATCAGGATCGGCGCATCCTTCAGCAGCACCCGCGCGATGGCGATGCGCTGCCGTTGACCGCCCGACAGCTTGACCCCGCGCTCGCCCACGTACGCATCGTATCCGCGCCGGCCTTCGCCATCGACCAGCGTGTCGATGAAGCTCTCCGCGCGCGCCTTGCGCACCGCTTCCAGCATCTGCGCGTCGCTGGCCTGCGGCCGGCCATACAGCAGGTTGTCGCGGATCGAACGGTGCAATAGCGAGGTGTCCTGGGTCACCAGGCCGATCTGCCCGCGCAGGCTTTCCTGAGTGACCTGGGCGATGTCCTGCCCATCGATGAGGATGCGTCCCTGCTCCAGGTCGTACAGACGCAGCAACACGTTGACCAGGGTCGACTTGCCCGCGCCCGATGGGCCGACCAGGCCGATCTTCTCGCCGGCACGCACCTGCAGATCCAGCCCGGCGATCACCCCGCCGCGCTTGCCATAATGGAAATGGATGTGCTCGAACTGCACCTGGCCCTGGGTCACCTGCAGCGGCACTGCGTCGGGCGCGTCCTGCACCAGCACCGGCTGCGAGATGGTCTGCATGCCGTCCTGCACGCTGCCGATGTCTTCGAAGATGCCGTTGACCGTCCACATGATCCAGCCGGACATGTTGTGGATGCGGATCACCAGGCCGGTCGCCAGCGTGATCGCGCCCACGCTGATCTGGCCGCGGCTCCACAGCCACAACGCCAGCCCGCACGTACCGACGATCAGAAAGCCGTTGGCCACCGCAATGGCGGTATCCATGGTGGTGGTCACGCGGGTCTGCCCGCGATGTTTCACCGCCAGCTCGTCGATCGCATCACGCACATAGGCCTGTTCGCGGCCGGCGTGAGCAAACAGCTTCAACGTGGAGATATTGGTGTAGCCGTCGACGATGCGCCCGGTGGCCTTGGAGCGCGCATCCGATGCGATCCACGCGCGCGCCTTCATGCGCGGCACGAAGAACGCCATCAACGCGACGTACACCACCAGCCAGATCAGCAGCGGCAGCATCAGCCACGGGTCGGCCTGCGCAAACAACCACAGCGCGCTGCCGGTGTAGACCACGATGTACCAGAGCGCATCGACCATCTGCACCGCCGATTCGCGCAGCGAGGCCCCGGTCTGCATCACCCGGTTGGCGATCCGGCCGGCGAAATCGTTGTTGAAGAAGCCCAGGCTCTGCCGCACCACGTAGTTGTGCATCAGCCAGCGCGAGCGGTTGCTCAGCCCCGGCACGATCGCCTGGTTGACCAACAGGTTGTGCAGGCCGGTGAACAATGGCCGCGCCACCAGCGTGATCGCCGCCATCCAGGTCAACTCGCCGGCATGCCGGCGGAAGAAGTCCGCTCCCGGTCGCTCGGCCAGCATGTCGACGATGCGCCCGAGGAAGTCGAACATCGCCACTTCCACCAAGGCCAGCAGCAATCCGGCGATCAGCGTGGCCAGCAGGATCGGCCACAACGGACGCAGGTAATGCAGGTAGAACCGCCACACGCTACGTGGCGGCATGTCCCGCTCGATGGGCGGGAAGACATCGATCAGGGATTCGAACCAGCGAAACATCGCAGACACTTTCGGGAAAAACCGGAGGCTCAGGCTAGCTGATCGCGCGTCAAGCTGCAGTGGCGCCGGTGCCGGCGCCTGCATCCACAAACGCAAGCCAGGCATGGGCTGCATGCGCCGGACAACCGGCTCCCTTGCATCGCTTGCGGCTGCCTGTGCCAGGCAGGGCCTGGTGACCACCACAGGTCATGGGGCGTCAGCCAGTGGCCGCACCGTGCTGACCAGCGCGCGTCAAGATCACGCTGGCCAACGTCCTGCGCAGTGACGCTCACTCACGAACACGCGCAAGCAGGCGGTTGACCTCGGCCGGATCGAAATGGCCCGGCTCCAGGCGCCCGCCCAAGGTGGCCAGTTCCTGCACATGCTGGGCATGATCCGGGTCGGCGATGATCTGCAGCAATGCCTGGTAGTGGTCGATCCCTTCGCTGTTTTCCGGCGGGCAGGCGTTGGCGCCGTCCACGCAACGGGCCACACGCAAGCCCGCATCCGGCGGCAGGATCGCCTCGACCTGGACGCGGTGCTGCCAGCCGGCGCCGGCACCGTAGAAATAGTCGAAGCGCTCCAGCTCGCCCACCGCGCTTTCGATGGTGACGCGCGCGGCGTGCTTGAGCCGCGAGCGGTCCGGCACGTCCAGCCCGGACTCGCCATAGCGGCCGCCGCCCAGGTCGAATTCGTACGGATGCGCGCCGTGCCAGCCCATCACCGGTTGCAGCACGCGATGCAGCGTGGCAAGGCGCAGCGCCCCCGCCACCAGCACGCGGCGCCAGATCAACGGCGCGCTCTCCACCAGCGAAACATGCAGCTGATACACCGGCGCAGGTGCGGGCACCGCCTGCTGTGCAGCTTTCTTCTTGGCCTTGCTCATCGTGTCTTGGCTACCTGTTTGCGCTGCAAGTATGCAGCGCCACGCCACTGGCTGCATCGCTGCGCCGCTGGTGCCGCAAGCTGCACCCTGCCGCTATCGGTCCTGCAGGCGCGCGCACGCACCTGCAACGGACCGGCCACATACGCCGGGATGGTGACTCCGCCGCCGCACGGTGCCGGGATGCTGCACGGATGCCCGCAAGCCGCGCGACGCCAGCGCGCGGGGCGCCGTGTATCGCAGCAGGCATCGGGGCGCCTGGATGCGACCACCATCGAAGCGCAGGCGTCAGGCGACAGCAGCGCGTGCCCGCATCGGTGGAATCGATGGCAGCGCCTCAGCGCTGCTGCAGGCTCGGCACCGCATCGGTCACGTTGCGATGGCGCCGCATGATCCAGTTGAACAGCGGCGTGGCCATCAGGGTCGAGAGGATCGCCATCAGCACCAGCACCGAGAACAGGCCCTGTTCGATCACCCCGGCCTGCAGGCCGATATTGATGATGATCAGCTCCATCAGGCCACGTGCATTCATCAGCGAGCCGATCGCCATCGCATCGCGGTTGTTCTCGCCGGTGGCACGCGCCGCGGCCCAGCAGGCCACGCCCTTGCCGATGAACGATGCGGCCAGGATCGCCACGCCTGCCAGCATGATCTGCGGCTGCAGCAGCACGCTGAGCTGGGTCTTGAGGCCGGAATAGGTGAAGAACAGCGGCAGCAGCAATACCACCACGAACGGCTGCAACATCTCGCGCAGTTTTTCGGTCAACGCCCCCCTGGGCAGGCAGACGCCCAGCAGGAAGCCGCCAAACACGGCGTGGATGCCGATCGCATCCATTGCCCACGCGCTGAGGCAGAACAGCATCAACACCACCGCGAGCACACCGTTGCCGAGCGGCTGGTTCGGCACCACGTAGGCGTCCAGGCGGCGCAGCAGATGCCGGCCGACAAAGATCATGAACAATGCATAGGCCACCCCGCCGCCGATGGCCAGATAGGCACTACCCCAACTGCCGCCGAAGCTGGCCAGGACCACGGCAAGAATGCACCACGCCGCCGCATCGTCGAACGCACCTGCAGTCAGTGCCAGCGTGCCCAACGGGCTATTGGTCAGACCGCGCTCGTGGATGATGCGCGCCAGCATCGGGAACGCGGTGATCGCGATGGCCGCCCCCAGGAACAGCGAGGCCTCCATCAACTTGGCCTTTTCCGAAAACAGGCCGCCGACGTTGATCAACCACGGGCACAGGGCAAAGGCCAACGCGAACGGCACCGCGATGCCGGCCATCGACACGCTCATCGCACTGCGATAGCGCGCGCGGAAATGGTCCCCGCGGAAGTCGGTACCGACCAGGAACATGTACAGACCCACGCCGAACTGCGCGAACACGTACAGCACATCCATGGTCTGCCTGGGAAACAGGGCTGCCTGCGTCGCAGGTGCCAGCACGCCGAACAGCGACGGCCCCAGCATCACCCCGGCGATCATCTCGCCCACCACCTGCGGCTGGCCGATCCGCCTGGCCAGCAGCCCCACCAGACGACAGGCCAGCAGGATCGCGGCGGCCTGCAGGAAGAAGTACACCGACATCTGCGGAGTGGTCATGCGTTCGGCGACATCCCTGAGAAGTGCGCGGATCATAACGAGCCGTGTCGGTGGGCGATAGCCATCGTGCAGCTGGCACGCAGGCCTTGGCGGAGCGAGGCTGGAGTCATCGTCACGGTTGGCCCGGACGACGTGGCCGACGCGCCGAGCCCGGTTGCGCAAGTCCGCACTGATCGGCCCATGCGCGGTGTGGGCGGCTGCGGCGCCGATGGCGCCCCACACCGCCAGGCCATCGGTGCGCACGGCGCCGACGCTGCAGCACAGGCGGCCGGCCGCCGCACGCACGGGGCAGTGGCGATGGCCGCCGCAAGGATCAGCGAGGCATCACTTCTGCGTCGGCTGCGCTGCCGCCACCGGCGTCAACAGCAGATCCTGGAAATCGAAGCTGAAATCGGTCAGCGGCGACACCGCCTCCATCCGCATCTCGCGCACCGCGCCATCCGGGGTCAGCGCGAAATTGACGAAGGCATCGGCATTCAATGAGCGGTCGTCCCAGCGCACGATGAAGCTGTCGTGCTGCCAATGCTCCAGCGTGCCGATCAATTGCGCGGTCTTGGAAAACTGCAGACGCAGGCGCTTGCCGTCCTGACGGATCACCACATCGCCGTACCACGGGTCGCGATAGGTCGCCGCATAGCTGCGCAACGGCAGCGACGGCGTGGAGCGCGCTGCACGTGCGTCCAGATGCTTCTTCCAGCTGGTGTCCGCATCGCCATCGGCCTTGGCCACGGCCTTGGCATAGGCGGCGGTCCAATCGGTGGCCGGCACCTGCAGGAACGCATCCAGCACCTGCAGGGTCACCGCATTGAAGGCCGCGCCGACTTCCTGGTTGGTCAACACCACCACACCCAGTTGCTGGTCGGGCACCAGCGTCAGCCGCGACACCATGCCCGGCCAGCCGCCGGTGTGCCAGACCAGCCGATGGCCGCGGTAATCGCTCAGGCTCCAGCCTTCGCCGTAGCCGGAAAAATTGGGCCGTGCTGCCGCCAGCTCCGGCACGGCCGGTTCGGCAATCGCAATCGGCGTGATCATCGACCACATCTCCTGCTGCCGCCTGGCACTGAACAGCCGGCTGCCATCCGGCAGCACGCCGCCGGCCAGTTGCACCTTCATCCACAGCGCCATGTCGTGCGCGCTGGCATAGATGCCGCCGGCACCGGAATTGTTGGACCAGGTCAGCGGCGCGACGGTGCGCAGCTCGGTGAAGTCGTACTTGGCATGGCCCACCGCCGCATTGTCGCCCGGCTGCAGATGGTCGGCATTGAAGCGCGTGCCGCGCATGCCGACCGGGGCGAAGATGCCTTGCTGCAGGAACGCCGCATAGCTCTGCCCGGAGACCTGCTCGATCACCTTCTGCGCCACCGCGTACAAGATGTTGTCGTAGGCGTAGCGATCGCGGAAACCGCCCTTCAACGGCACCTTGGCCAGGCGCTGCACCACCTCGTCGGTGCTGTAGCTGGTGGTCGGCCAGAACAGCAGGTCGCCCGCGCCCAGGCTCAAGCCGCTGCGGTGCGCGAGCAGATCGCGCAGGCGCATCTCGCCGCTGACGTACGGGTCGGACATGCGGAACCACGGCAGGTGATCGATGACCTTGTCATCGAGCGAGAGCTTGCCCTCGTCGGCCAGGATCGACAGCGACGCGGCAGTGAAGGCCTTGGTGTTGGAGGCGATTGCGAACAGCGTATCGGCCTGCACCGGCGCAGGCTTGCCGATCTCGCGCACGCCGTAGCCGCGCTCCAGCACCACCTGCCCATCCTTGACGATGGCCACCGCAATGCCGGGCACATCGAACTGCTCGCGCACGCGCTCCATCTGCGCGTCGAACTGCTGCATGCCGGCGGGAAGCTCGGCCGCCTGCGTCGTCGCCACCACGCTTGCCAGCATCAGCACGCCTCCACTCAGCCATCGGTTCACGGTCACTATCCCAGGTCCTCGCATGTCGCTCAGATCGATCCGCCCGCACTGTCCAGCGACAGCGGCAGCGGTGCCACCAACACGCCGTTGCCATCGGCATACAGCCAATGGCCGGGCACGAAGGCCACGCCGGCAAAATTCACCGGCACATCCACATCGCCCAGATCGCGCCGCTCGGTGCGGCGCGGGCAGGCGCCCAGCGCCAGCACGCCCAGCGGCAGCGTGGCCAGGATCTCCACATCGCGCACGCAGCCGTGGATCAACACGCCGGCCCAGCTATTGGCGAGCGCCTGTGCGGCGATCTGGTCGCCCAGCAGTGCGTGCTTCAACGAGCCCTGTCCGTCCACCACCAGCACCCGTCCGTCGCCGGGCGTGGCGGCCAGTTCGCGCACGCGCGAGTTGTCCTCGAAACAGCGCACGGTGACGATCGGCCCGGAGAATGCCGCACGTGCGCCATAGGAGCGGAACACCGGTTCGGCGATGCTCACCTCGGGAAAGCGGTCACACAGATCCGGCGTGGTCCAGGTCATCGCTGCGGTCCGGAAGTGGCGAGCTGCGATGGTAGCGGCATGGCCGCGTCCGCGTAAGCCGCCGAGGAGGCCGCCGATCGCCGCGCCGCTTGGCCGGGCTGCGCCTGGATCGCTGTACATCCCTTGCCTGCAGATGGTCCCGGGCAACGGCCGCGCCTGCCTGGGCGTGCGCGCGGACGCTGCGGTAACCGCGGGGCGTCACGGCGAAGCCAGCGGGGCTATCATCGGAGCGGCCTGCAACAGGTGCGTGCACCCGACATGCCAGGCACGCGCTCACGCCAACGTGGAATCCCTCATGACCGATCTGTTCGCCGCCACCCCGCCCGCGCTCGATGGCATCCACGTCGGTATCGGCGGCTGGGTGTATGCGCCGTGGCGGGCGGGGATGTTCTATCCAGAAGGGCTGGTACAACGCCGCGAGCTGGAATACGCAAGCCGCCACCTCACCGCCATCGAGATCAACGGCACCTACTACGGGGCACAGAAGCCGGCGACCTACGCGAAGTGGCGCGAGCAGGTGCCGCCCGGGTTCGTGTTCTCGGCCAAGGCACCGCGCCGCATCACCCAGTCGCGCAAACTGGCCGGCACCCAGGCGCAGGTGGACGACTTCATCGGCGGCATTGTCGAGCTCGGCGACACGCTGGGTCCGCTGGTGTGGCAGTTTGAACAGGGGCACCGGCTGCAGGCCGACGACCTGGACGCCTTCCTGTCGTTGCTGCCCAAACGTGCCGGCAAGCGCGTGCTGCGCCATGTGCTGGAAATCCGCGACCACGACGCAGTGGATGCCGCGCTGCTGGCATTGGTGCGCCGGCATGGGGTGGCCACGGTGTTCACCGATTCGGACGCGCATCCGTCCTTTGCCGATCTGTCCACCGACTTTGTCTATGCGCGGCTGATGCGCAGCCAGGCGCGCCTGCATGCGGGCTACCCGGCGCCGGCACTGGCGCGCTGGGCCGAGCGCATCCAGGCCTGGCGGCGCGGCGACGATCCGGAGGACCTGCCGCATGTCGCGGCGGCGACGCAGGTCGACGCCGCCCCGCGCGAGGTGTTCGTGTTTTTCATCAGCGCCGCCAAGGAGCGCAATCCGGCGGCGGCAATGGCATTGCTGCAGGCGTTGGGGACGCGCTAGGCAGCGGCGTTGCGGCGCGTCTTGCGCGACAATGGCGCATGGCCATGACCGACCTGCGCAAGGCGCAACTGCAAATCCATTTCTGCGTCCTGCTCTGGGGCATCACCGCGATCCTGGGCAAGCTGATCACGCTGCCGGCGTTGCCGTTGGTGTGGTGG
Source organism: Xanthomonas sp. BRIP62418 (assembly GCF_003993495.1). Lineage (NCBI taxonomy): Bacteria > Pseudomonadati > Pseudomonadota > Gammaproteobacteria > Lysobacterales > Lysobacteraceae > Xanthomonas > Xanthomonas sp. BRIP62418. Next base: position 361,963 of record NZ_QEZG01000040.1, on the reverse strand, counting down.
CGCATGTTGCTCGTGGTGGTGGCACTGGCGCTGTTGCCGCGGGTATGGCGCGGGCTGCGCGGCCTGTCCGCGCGCGTGGTGCTGGGCTACTGCGGCATCGGCGCGTTGGTGGCCCTGCACTGGCTGACCTTCTACGGCGCGATCAAGCTGGCCAATGCCTCGGTGGCGGCGACCTGCATCGCGCTGGCGCCGGTGTTCACTGCAGTGATCGAGCCATGGGTGACGCAGCGCCCCTTCCGCCCGCGCGAATTGCTGTTCGGCCTGGCGGTACTGCCCGGGGTGGCCCTGGTGGTCGGCGGGGTACCCGATGGCATGCGTGCCGGGGTGGTGGTCGGCGCGATTTCTGCGGTGTTCGTGGGCCTGTTCGGCTCGCTCAACAAGCGCATGGTCGCGCATGCCGACCCGCTCACCGTCACCGCACTGGAACTCGGTGCCGGCACGCTGACCTTGACCGTGCTGGCACCGGCCATGCCGTTGGTGCTGCCGTCGCTGCATGGCGATCTGCTGATCGTTCCCGGCCTGCACGACGGCATCCTGCTGCTGGTGCTGTCGCTGGCCTGCACCCTGCTGCCGTTTGCGCTGGCGCTGGTGGCGCTGCGCCATCTCAGCGCCTACTCGGTGCAGCTGGTGACCAATCTCGAACCGGTCTACGCCATCGTGCTGGCGATCGCCCTGCTCGGCGAGCAACGCGAGTTGACCGTGCAGTTCTATCTCGGCGTGGCGATCATTCTCGGCGCGGTGTTCCTGCATCCGGTGCTGGAACGCCGACGCACGATCGTGCATCCGGAACTGCTCGGCACCGCCGAAGCGAAGAACATCGTCGACTGACTGCACCGCACAAGCAACAACCGTCGTCGTAGGAGCGGCCCAGGCCGCGACCGGCCTTGTCGATAACGCAGCAACGCCCGCACATCACCACGATCACAACCACACCTACCCCAACGCTACCACCTGGTCGCGCCCGCCCCGCTTGGCCGCATACAGGGCCTGGTCGGCGCGCTTGATCACCGCGTCCGCGCTTTCCTGCGGATGCAGCGTGGCCACGCCGATACTCACCGTCACCGGCAGCGCGATCGTCATCACCGCCACGCTCTGGCGCAGGTATTCGCACTGCACGCGTGCCTGCCGCAGATCCACATCGGGCAGCAGCAGCACGAATTCCTCGCCGCCGTAACGCGCAATGGTGCCGGCACCGGCCACATGCGCGCGCAGCAACGCCGACAGCTCGCGCAGCACCACATCGCCCTGATCGTGCCCGTGCACGTCGTTGACGGTCTTGAAGTGGTCCACGTCCAGCAACGCCACCGATAACGGCTGGCCCGCCGCACGCGTCTGTTCCATGGCCACGCCCAGGGCCGCCGCAAACGCACGTCGATTGGGCAGGCCGGTCAGCGGATCGGTGCGGGTCTGCTCGACCAGATCGGCATTCAAGGCATCCATTTGCGCGTAGTAACCGGCCAGCTGCTGTTCGTACCATTGGCGCTCATGCAGTTGCTGGCGCAGGCGCTTGCCGGCCAGGCGCAGTTCCAGCAGATGCGCGGCCTGCCGCGACAATGCCTGCAGCGCCTGCCGCTGCTCTTCGCGCAGATGCGCCGGGGTCTGGTCGAACACGCACAGCGAGCCCAGCGCCATGCCGCCGCTGGTCACCAACGGCGCGCCGGCATAGAAGCGCACCGCAGAGCTGCCGGTCACCATCGGATTGTCGTGGAAGCGCGGGTCGAGCAAGGTGTCGTCGACCATCATCACTTCGTCCGGGCGCAGGATCGCATGCGCGCAGAACGAGATATCGCGCGACGCTTCGCTACGCGGCGCACCATGTGCGGACTTGAACCATTGCCGCTGCTCGTCCACCAGCACCACCGCCGCCATCTGCGTCTGGCACAACGTGGACGCGATCATGGTGAGGTCGTCGAAGGCACGCTCGGGCGGCGAATCCAGCACCTCGTACTGACGCAGCGCGGCCAGTCGTTCGGCTTCGTTGTCCGGCAATGTCGGTTTGATCACGCTGCCTGCTCCCCCAGCTGGCTGTCAGCGGCGCAAGTATGACCGAGCCGGTCATGCGCGGCCATCGGGCTGCACATGCGCAGCCGGCGCACCGTGCCGCTATGTGCGGCCGATCGCGCCGGGCCCCATCACCAATCGGTGCGTTGCGGCAGCAATCCGCGCAATTCCGCATCACTGAGGTTGCGCCACTGCCCGGGCTTGAGCGCGGCCAGCTTGATGTTGTCGATGCGCACACGGCGCAGCTGGGTCACGCGGTAGCCGAATTCGGCAGACATCAGGCGGATCTGCCGGTTCAAGCCCTGCTCCAGCACGATGCGGAAGCCGAACTTGGCGATGCGCGCGGTGCGGCACGGCAACGTGGTCTCGTTGTGGATGCGCACGCCGCGCGCCATGCCACGCAGGAATTCGTCGGTGACCGGCTTGTTGACCGCCACCAGATATTCCTTCTGGTGGCGATTTTCCGCGCGCAGGATCTCGTTGACGATGTTGCCGTTGCTGGTCATCAGGATCAGCCCCTCGGACTCCTTGTCGAGCCGGCCGACCGGAAAGATGCGCTGCTCGTGGCCGACGAATTCGACGATGTTGCCCTTGACCGAACTTTCGGTGGTGCAGGTGATGCCCACCGGCTTGTTGAGCGCGATGTAGACATGCTTGCGCCCACCGGGCTTGCTGGCGGCGCGCGTGCGCAGTGGCTGGCCGTCCACCAGCACGGTGTCGTCCTCGCCCACCACCGCACCGGTGCCGGCGGCCACGCCATTGACGGTGACCCGGCGTTCGCCGATCAGGCGATCGGCCTCGCGGCGGGAGCAGAAGCCGGTTTCGGCGATGTATTTGTTGAGTCGGGTCGTCATCGGCCGATTATCGGCGATTTGCAGCGCCACGCGTGCACCCATGTGCGATCAGGACAACGCCAGCAGCGGCTGCCCGGCGTGCAGCAACTCGTCGAGCGGGCATGGACGATGCAGGCTGAAACCCTGCACCTGGCCCACTCCGGCCTCGTGCAGGCCGGGAATGTCCGCCTCCGACTCCACGCCCTCGGCCACCACTTCGATGCCCAGCGCCAGGCCCACCTGCGCGATCGAATGCACCGCCGCACGGTCCACCGCGTCGTGTGCGTAGTTGCGTACGAAGCCGCAATCGATCTTGAGGACATCCACGGTGAACTGCTTGAGATAGCCGAACGAGGCCAGGCCGCTGCCGAAATCGTCCAGCGCCACATGGCAGCCGCGCGCACGCACGCTCTGCACGAAGCGCCGCGCGTGCTCCAGATCGCCAATGACGGCGGTCTCGGTGATCTCCATGCACAGCTTGGGCACCAGGCTCGGATAGCGCTCGAACAGGGCGCACACGAAATCGAGAAAATCCGCTTGCGCGATCGACTGCGCAGATAGGTTGACGTGGCACAGATCCAGATTAGCCAGGTGCAGCGGATTGGCCGCCAGCTGCGCGCACAGCGTTTCCAGCACATGCACGTCGACCATGCGCCCCAGGCCGTAGCGTTCCACCGCAGGCAGGAATTCGCCCGGACTCAGCACCCGCCCGTCACCCGCGCGCATGCGCACCAGCACTTCGTACTGCAGGCGTCCCGGATCGCGCAACACCTGGATCTTCTGCGCATACAGCAGCAGGCGGTCCTCGGCGATGGCCTGCTGCACCGCGCTGATCCAGCCGCCGTCGTGGCGGCGCCGCGCCAGCGCCAGATCGTTTTCGCCGAAACAGCGAATCCGGTTGCGCCCCTCTTCCTTGGCTGCGTAACAGGCCAGGTCGGCGGCGGTCATCAAGGCATTGACGTCGCTGGCGCCCTGGCGGATTTCCACCACACCGAAGCTGCAACCGGGCGTCAGCGGCCGCCCGCCCTGGTGGCTCCATGGCTGACCCAGCACCGCGTGCATGCGCTCGAGCACGGTTTGCGCCTGCGCCAGGTCGGTATTGGCCAGCAGGATCGCGAACTCGTCGCCACCCAGCCGCCCCAGCCAGTCGCCGGGGCGCAGCTGCATGGTGATCACATCGGCGAAGTGGCACAGGAACTTGTCGCCCACCGCATGCCCGAAGGTGTCGTTGACCAGCTTGAAGTGATCCAGGTCGACGAAGCACAGCGCATGGCGGAGCTGCGGCGATTGCGGCGGCTCGATCAGGCGCAGCAGCCGGCGTTCGATCTCGCGGCGGTTGATCAGGCCGGTCAGGGCATCGTGGCGCGCATGGAAGGCGACTTCGTCGGCAAGCTCGTGCGCGTGCGAGACATCCTCGATCACCGCCAGCACCAGGGTCGGCTCTTCCGGGCCGGGTTCCACCAGCGAGGCACTCCAGCGCCCCCACATCACCCCGCCATCGGCGCGCAGGAAGCGTCGCTCGCCGGACTGCAGCAGGGTCGGCCAGTCGACCATGCCGCGGCTGTCCAGCGCGATGTCGTCCGGATGCATCACCTCGGCCAGCGTGCAGGCCTGCAGCTCTTCGGGCCGGTAGCGCAGGATGTTGGCCATCGAGGCATTGGCATCGAGCACGCGGCCACGCAGGTCGAACTTGACCATGCCCAGCGCCGCCTGTTGGAACGCGGTGCGAAAGCGGCCTTCGTGCGAGAGCAGGTAATCGCCGATGCGGCGCATCGCCAGCACGCAGGTGGTCAGCACCAGCAGCAAGGTCGCCAAGCTGCAGATCACCATCATGTCGTGCAGCAGCCGCGCGCAGCGGATCAGCAGCGCCTGGAACTGCGCCGTATCGCTGCGCATGCGGCCATCGAGCAGATGCAGCTCATCGCGCAGGGCCTGCAGCGCGCGCGGATCCGGGCGGCTGGCGGCCTGCACCGAGGCGGCCCGGTCGGCCAGCGCGCTCAGCTGCAACAGGTCGGCATCGGTGTGTTTCCACATCGCGATGGCGTCGCCCAGATACGGAAAGACATGGCCGTAGCGATACAGCCGCACCATTTGCGGCATGTCCTCAGGGGCATTGCGGCCGGCCGCCAGCCCGGCATGGACCGCGCTCCAGTCGATCACCGGTTGCTCGACTGCCTCGCGGGCCGCGCGGTCGCCGAGCGGCACTTCCAGCGCGCGGCAGGCGGCCTGCAGGTCGGCCGGATCGCCGCTCCCCAGGTAGCGCTCCAGCCAGTACACCGACTCCTGCTGGGCATTGGACCAGTGGCTCTGGCCGACGATCCAGGCCGTCGCTCCGGACTGGATCTCGATCATCAGCGCAGAGAGCACCGCCATGCTGATGGCCATGCCGATCAACAAGGCCAAGGGAAGCGTCAGCCAGCCGCGCATCAGATGCATGGTCTGCCTACCGCCGGTACCGCCCGCCATCTGCGCCATTGTCACCCTCGAACCCTGCCGCCGCCCCATGCGATTCAGGCGCCCAGTGGGCGCCTGAAGGCAGTAGCGGCCGCAATGGCGCAGTCTGTATGGCAGCGCCTGCTTGACCACGGTCGACGCAGGCACTTCGCCTGGCCGGCAGGACGCTGCCGGCAATCCCCGAGACGTCAGCGCGTGACGCCTGCAGTCCGATATGCATCAACCAACATAACGACCACGGCGCCCCGCAGCGACGGCAGGACCGCCGCACGCTGCCGGGTCCTCAGCGGCGCTTACTCGCCGCGGGGCTTGGGCGGGCCCTTGCGATGCGGCGCGCCGGCACGGTCCATCGGACGGTTCGGGCCATTCGGGCGGCCGGACGGCTTGCCCCCGCGCGGGAAGCGCGGCCTGGACGGCGCTGCAGCAGCCTCGCCGTCTTCCAGCTTGCGCATGTTGAGCTGCTGGCCGGACACCCAGACCTTCTTCAGGTGCGTCAGCAGCTCGCGCGGCATGTCGGCCGGCAGGTCCAGGATCGAATAGTCGTCCTGGATGTCGATACGGCCGATGTAGCGGCTTTCCAGGCCGGCTTCGTTGGCGATCGCGCCGACGATATTGGCCGGCTTCACGCCGTGGGTGTGGCCCACTTCGATGCGGTAGCTCTCCATGCCGAACTCCGGCTCGCCACGCGGGGCAACCGGGTCGCGACGCGGACGCTCGGCACCGGCGCCATCATCGGCGAAGGCCGGACGTTCCGCACGCGGCGGGCGTGCCGCGCGCTCACCATCGGCACGCGGGCCACGCTCGAACTTCGGCTCGAAGCGCGGACGCTCGCCGCGATCACCGCGATCATTGCGCTCGCGCGGGGCGAACTCCTCGCGTGCGCCACGCACCGGCGGGGTCAGCAGGAACGGCGCATCGCCCTGCAGCAGCTTGGCCATCGCCGCGGCGATATCGATCGCCGGCACGTTGTTCTCGCTCTCGTAGCGCTGCAGCAGATCGCGATACATCTCGATCTGGCCGCCGGCCAGGGTCTCGGTGATGCGGGTCATGAACCGTGCCACGCGGGTGTCGTTGACCGCATCCACGCTCGGCAGCTGCATCTCTTCGATCGGCTGACGGGTGGCGCGCTCGATCGAACGCAGCATGCCCTTCTCGCGCGGGGTGACGAACAGGATCGCGTCGCCGTTGCGGCCGGCACGGCCGGTACGGCCGATGCGGTGCACGTAGCTTTCGGTGTCGTACGGGATGTCGTAGTTCAGCACATGGCTGACGCGCTCCACGTCCAGGCCGCGCGCGGCCACGTCGGTGGCGACCAGGATGTCGAGCTTGCCGTCCTTGAGCTGGGCGATGGTCTTCTCGCGGGCGGCCTGCTGCATGTCGCCGTTGATGGCCGCCGCGGCCATGCCACGTGCCTGCAGCTTCTGCGCCAGCTCTTCGGTGGCGGCCTTGGTGCGGGCGAAGATGATCATGCCGTCGAACGGCTCGACCTCCAGGATGCGGGTCAGCGCGTCCAGCTTGTGCAGGCCGCTCACCCACCAGTAGCGCTGGCGGATATTGGCCGAGGTGGTGGTCTTGGCCGCGATGGTGACTTCGGCCGGGTCCTTCAGATAGGTCTGCGCGATGCGGCGGATCGCCGGCGGCATGGTCGCCGAGAACAGCGCCACCTGGCGCTTCTCCGGCAACTTCTTCAGCACCGCTTCGACGTCGTCGATGAAGCCCATGCGCAGCATTTCGTCGGCTTCGTCCAGCACCAGCGTCTTGAGCTGGGACAGGTCCAGCGTGCCGCGATCCAGGTGATCGATCACCCGGCCTGGAGTGCCGACCACCACATGCACGCCGCGCTTGAGCGCGCTCAGCTGCTGCGCATAGGGCTGGCCACCGTAGACCGGCAGCACGCGGAAGCCGGGAATGGCTTCGGCATATTTCTGGAACGCCTCGGCGACCTGGATGGCAAGCTCGCGGGTCGGGGCCAGCACCAGCGCCTGCGGCTTGAGCTGGTTGAGGTCGGCGTTGGACAGCACCGGCAGCGCGAACGCGGCGGTCTTGCCGGTGCCGGTCTGCGCCTGGCCAAGCACGTCGCGGCCGGCCAGCAGCGCGGGAATGGTGGCGGCCTGGATCGGCGACGGCGACTCGTAGCCGACGGCGGCAACCGCCTTCATCACAGCGTCTGAGAGGCCGAGGTCTGCAAACAGCAGCGGCGCGGGAGATTCTTGGGTCATTGGGTAACTCCGGAGGCGCCGCACGGAGCCGGCAGGCGCAAAGCAGCATAGTGTGCGCCCTCAGGCCCCCCGCTGTCGAAATTTCCGTGACAGTCCGTTCAGCTTGTGAGGATTTGCCCGCTGCGGCGAATCATCTCCTCGACCCTTGTCATTCCCCCACCCGGCCGGAGCCATGTCCCTGGAAACAGACCTGCACACCCGCTTCAACGCCTTGCTGCAGCAGCACCGCGGCATCGTCCTGAAGGTCGCGGCCAGCTATTGCTGGAACCCGGACGACCGCGCCGAGCTGGCGCAAGACATCACCGTGCAGTTATGGCGCGCGTTCCCCGGCTATGACGCCGGCAGGCGCTTTTCCACCTGGATGTACCGCATTGCCTTAAACGTGGCGATCAGCGATCTGCGCGGTCGCAGCCGCGCGCCGCAGGACCCGCTCCCGCTGGAGGCGGTGGCCGACAGCATCGCCGACCCGCTGGCGCGCGACCCGGCACACGCGCAGCAGGTCGCCGCGCTCCACGGCTTCATCGCCCACCTGCCGCCGCTGGAACGCGCCTTGATGCTGCTGTACCTGGACGCGCACAGCTACCGCGAGATCGGCGAGGTGCTCGGCATCAGCGAGACCAATGTCGCCACGAAACTCAGCCGCCTCAAGGCGCGCATCCGCGCCGAACTCTGACCACCCACTTCGCCCAAGGAACATTCGATGGAACTCGACGACATGCAACGCGCCTGGCACGCAATGGAACACCGCCTGGGCCAGCACGGCACGCAGATCAGCCACATCCTCGGCCAGGTGCGTGGCCATGCGGCGCGCACCAGCCTGCGCCCGCTGTGGCTGAGCCAATCGGCGCAATTGCTGTGCGCCGTGGCGCTGCACATCGTGATCGCGCGCAGCTGGCTTGCCCATACCGATCAGGTTGCGGCGATCATCGGCGGCGTGCTGCTGCAGCTGTGGAGCATTGCACTGGCGATCTCCGCACTACGGCAGCTGCAGCTGCTGGCGCAACTGGACTTTGCCGGACCGCTGCTGCCGACGCAGCGCGCGCTCGCGCAGTTGCGGCGCTGGCGCACGCGGGTGGCCCCGTGGCTGGGCGCGGCGTTCTGGGTGCTGTGGGTGGCCGTGGCGGACGCCGGCTGGCGCGCACTGACCGGCCTGACCCTGCCGCACGACTGGCTGCTGCTCAATCTGCTGGTGGGCATGCTCGGCGGCATCGGCACCTGGCTCGGCTATCGACGGCTGCAGCGCAAACGCCATCCGTGGCTGGAGCGCATCGACAACGCGCATGCCGGGCCCGGCATCGTGCGCGCCGAAAGCATGCTGGACGAGATTGCACGCTTTCGACGCGAATAAGCTTGCCGACGCCGCACCGCGACGCTGCACCGTGCACGCCGCTGGCGTGCCGGCGTCGCGCTGCCATCACGACTCCACCTGCCGGCGCTGCATTCGGCACGGTGGTGTTGCCGGCTGCGACAGGCGGATAATCGCCGTCTTCCTGTCACCGAGCGCACCATGCAATTTCTGGAATTCGACCTGGACGGCGAGTACATCGAACTCAACCAGTTGCTCAAGCTGGCCGGTATTGCCGACAGCGGTGGGCAGGGCAAGGCGATCGTCGCCAGCGGCGCGGTCAGCGTCGATGGCGTGCAGGAACTGCGCAAGACCGCCAAGATCCGCCCCGGCCAGTGCGTGCAACTGGACGATGTGGAGATCCGCGTGCTGGCGCTGGACCCCGATGCGGAGCCTGCAGAATGAGCGTGGTGCAGGTCAGCTGGCGCAACAACGCGCCCTCGGCGGACGATCCGGACCACGATGTCTATATTTTCTCGATCGACGTCGATTCACCCACGCCGTTCTGGTTCGAGCAGTCGATCCGCGGCGGTCACGCCGAGCGCGGCGGTTGCAGCATGCTGGCCTTGCACGAGCTTGAAGCCTGGCCCGGCGGCTGGCGCGCAGACGTGACCAAGGCCGGCTGCGCCTGGGTGATTCCACTGCTGGAACAGGCCTTGCGCAGCGGCGATGCGCGCACCGCGATCGATGCGATTCTTGCGCGGGTCATGCGCCGGCCTGATGGCTGCGTCCTGATGGCCGCGTCCTGACTGCGGCGCGCCTGATGACAGCCCTGATGACAGCCGAGCTGACCGAGCCCGCACGATTGCCGCACCAGCATCCGCGAACGGGCCGCTGACCGCATTGCCCGCCGCATGTCGAACACCATTACAAGCCACTGCGCATGAGGACCACAGCGCAGCGCTGCACGCACTGCGCCTGCCTGCTCCCACGTCGATACCTCAGACGCTGCGCTGGGTCAGATGCGCCGCAATCGCCTGCTTGAACGGCGCCACCGCATGCGCCGCACGCAAGGCACCACGTCGCAGCAGGCGGGCCGGCGCACGGTCGTCGGTGTACAGCGCGGCCAGCGCATTGGTCGCTTCATACAGCGGCCGCGTCGCCAGCCGGTGCGCCCGCTCGTACCCCTGCAGCAAGGCCGCAGCCCCGATGTCGCGCCCGGCTGCAGCAGCGGCACGCACACGCTCGGCCAGGCGCGCCTGGCTCTGCAATCCAAAATTGAAGCCGTGCGCGGTGACCGGGTGCATGCCCACCGCCGCGTCGCCGATCAACGCGGCACGCTCGGCGATAAAGCGTTGTGCATAGGCGGCCACCAGTGGATAGGCATGCCGGCTGCCGTCTTGCTGCATCGGCCCGAGCCGATGCTCGAACGCCTCGGTCACTGCCGCACTGAAGTCCGCCGCCTCCATCGCCAGCAAGGCCTCCACCTGTCGCGGCGGCAGGGTCAGCACCGCGCCAGCGCGGTTGCCCTGCAGCGGCAGCAACGCCAGCGTCTTGCCGTAGCCAAACCACTCCCAGGCGGCATGCCGGTGCGGCAGCGCATGGCGCATCCGGCACACCAGCATGGTCTTGCCGAAATCACGCAGCTGCGCGCCGATGCCGAGCAGGCGCCGGGTACTGGAAAATCGGCTGTCGGCCGCCACCAGCAGGCGCGCCGACACCGTTTCCCCATCGGACAACTGCAGCACCACGCGGTCGCGCTCCTGCTGCACGGCCTGCAGCGTGCAGGCGCAGCGCATCTCCAACGCGGCTTGCGCCTGCACCGCCTGCCAGGCCGCGCGACGGATCAGATGATTGGGCACCAGCCAGCCCAGATCGCCGGCACCCAGCGCGGAGGCGGCGAAGCTCAGTGCGAAGTGCGAATGTCCATCCATGACGCGGGCGTCGCGCAGCGGCGAGATCGCATCGGCGGGAAATTGCTGCCAGATGCCCAGTTGCTCCAGCAGTGCACGCGAGGCATGGGTCAGCGCGATCTCGCGTCCGTCGAAGGCCGGCTCGGCCAGCTGCGCGCGTGGCTGCTGATCGACTACCAGCACCGACAGGCCACTGCCGGCCAACGACCGCGCAAAACTCAGGCCAACCGGCCCGGCACCAATGACTGCGATATCCACCGATTGCATGCCGCGCTCCTTTACCACCGAGACCCAGAGGAGCTAACAAAACCTTGCGTGCCGTGGTCAGGTGGATGCGGTCAGTGCAGCGCAATCGGCATGTACGCGCGGCACATGCAGCATTGAGCACGCACGCCTGGCGGTGGGCGCAGCCGTCTTGGTAGCGGCTCTCAGTTTACGGTAGTGGTGCTGGCCGGACTTGATCAGGATCAAGCAGCAACCGAACAGTCGCGGGCGCGCGACTTATTGCTGCGTTTTCTCGGTCACTGTGCCACCGGCTGCGCGCACACCACCTGGCCTGCGTCACCAGCCCAGCAACGCCCGCACCAGTTTGACGATGCCCCAGAACGACACCACCCAGATTGCGCTGCGCAGGTAGGGAATCCCCGCCGCATACGCCGGCACGTACGCCACGCGCGCCCACAGGTACAGCTGCACGCCCAGCGCGGTGTCTGCACTGGTACGGCCGGCAACGCTCACCGCCAGGACGGCGGCCGCGAAGATCGGGAAGGTCTCCAGATAGTTGCGGAATGCACGATCCAGCCGCGCCGCAATGCCGGTCAACGGCTTGGCGTCGCCATCGCGTGCGCTGGCATTCCACTTGGTCCCGCGCTGGGCGGTCATGCTGGCCGAGGCGGCCAGCAGTTGCACCAGGCCTAGCACCATGGCCCAGCCCAGCATCTGTAGTTCGATAGTCAGTTCCACGCGGGTCTCCCGATGCGCTGCAAGATCACTTGATCGACGCGCGCAGGCTGTAACCGGCGAGCCGCCAGGTCTTGTCCTCGTCCAGGCGGAACGACACCAGCTCGCGCACCGGCTGCTGGGCCTTGGCAAAGCGGGTCGGGAAGCTGACGTTGACGTACAGGCCTTCGGGCACCTGCGCGCCGGCGGCGTATTTGACCCGCGTCACCGAGCCCTGCCCGCGTCCGACCACCGCCCCCAGGCGCGCACGTTCGGCACCGATCTGGCTCACGAAGGCATCGCGCTTGACCGCGGTCTTGGCGACGCTGGAGGCGCCATCCCACAGCGAGGCCACCTGGTTGGCATCGACCATCTGCGCCACCCGCAATGCCGCCTGGGTCATCTCGGTGTTCTGTTTGACCAGCTGCGCCTGCTGCGCCGGGTTGACCGCGGGCGCCGCCTGGGGAGCGGCGGCCGGACGTGCAGCAGTCTGCGGCTGTTGGGCCAGGACCAGCGAGGGAGCCAACAGCAGTGCGGCAAGCAGACGAGGATGGAACATGGGGCAGATTGACCTTGTACGGAGCGAACGAATGGGAGCCAACACGGGTGCGTGGCGGGTGCGGCAGTTTAAGACCTGCGCTGCCTGCCGCGGTGAGTGCGCGACGATCGCAGGAGCCGGGTGCGGGCAATCCGCGCCAGCCCTGGCAACATCAGACTTCGCCGCCGGGCGGAACCGCCGCGACGCCGCGCGGCCGCCATAGCCGCCAGCTGATCCACAGCGCGCGGGCGATGGCCGCGATCAGCGCCACCAGGCTCAGCCACACTGCCAGCGTGGCCGGCCACTGCACCCGGCTGGCCGCAGCAATCACCTGCAGGAGCTCGGCCACGCCGAATCCGGCCAGCACCAGCAACGCCGATGGCAGATACGCCAGCGCAACACCTTTTGTCTTTCCGAGCATGGCGCCCCCGGCTCCGTGATATGCCGCGACCATAGGCAGCCGGCAGTGCGGTGCGCGTGAAGCTCAGCCGTCGCCCTGGGCCGGGCCCGGCGCAGGCTCGGCGGCGGCCGCCGCGTCCGGTACCTCGGTTGGCGCGGCGGTTGGCGCGGCCGGCGCTGTGTCGGCCGCCGCCGCGGCCTCCGGTGCGGCGGTTGCCGGCAGCGCGGCGGCATCGGTTTCGGCCAGCGGGCTTTCTTCCGGGCAGGCCGCATCGGGAAACCCGAAGCGCTGCTTCAAGGCCAGGCCGCAGGCGTTGACCGCCTCCAGATCGGCGCCCTCGCCCTTGCACTTGTGATCGAAGGCAACCAGGAACGCGTCCTTGCGGCGCACGAAGGCGTCGCCGCACTTGCGCATCTGGCGGATGCGCTCCAGGTCGTCCTGCACCGCGTTGGTGCCATCCAGCCCGTACTCGCGCAGCTCGTCCATCGTCAGCAGGCGCAGGCTGCGATTGGGCACGGTCATCATCAGGTCGGCCACCGCCACCGCCACGCCGTTGCGCTCCAGATAATCCTTGACGTTGCCGTAGACCTCGCGCAACTCGCGATTGAGTTCCGCGCGCGAGGTGGCCTTGGAACTGATCCGCATCATGCGGTGGATGCCGACCTTGCCGGCCACCAGCCGGTTGTCGCCGGCGGCCAGCACGAACACGCAGGCGCTGTGGCAGATCGAGCCTTCGCGCACCCAGATGGTCCAGTTGGATTCGCCGATCACATCGCCGGCGCGGATCGCCGCTTCCACCTGCCCGCCGCTGGAATCCAGGTCCAGGATGCGATGCGGCAACTGCAATTGCCCGGCCACCGTGGCCAGCCGCCACACCAAGGCTGCGAAGCCGGCGTTGATCTTGCCGGCATAGCGCACCCGCAGCAGGCCGGTATCGCGACATGGCGCCAGCGCCGCCTCCACGCTGGCGCGGTCCAGCGCCGGCAGCAGCGTGCCGTCGCCGGCGTCGCTGCTGTAATCGGTGGCGCAACTGATCCAGGCCTTGCCCGCGTCCAGCTCCGCCTGCGGCCAGCCGGCCTCGCCCGCCTGCGCGCGTGGCCGCGGCGGCGGCGCTGCCGGCTCGGGCGTGTCCACCGACACCATGTGGTCGCCATCGCCCTGCCCCGCGCCGCCCTGTTGCGTGGCGGCGGCATCGGCCGAGGTACCGGTGCGGTCGCAGGCCACCAGCGCCAGCACGCAGGAAAGGGACAGGCAGAGCAGTTTCAGCATGATGTCAGGCAACGGACCGCGACGGAGATCACCCTCAGTCTATGGCTGAACGAGCCCACCGTTTGACCCTGCCATGAACACACAGGCGCGGTGCAACCCTGTCCGAAAACGGCCAGCCGCAACTGGAGTGAGCGCATAGACTGGCGCCATGCAGACCGCCACGCCCGACCGACTCCAATGCGACCGCGCCCGCCTGGCGCGCGATGCGCGCTTCGACGGGCTGTTCTTCACCGCGGTGCGCAGCACCGGCATCTACTGCCGCCCGGTGTGCCCGGCACCGCCGCCCAAGCCGGGCAACATCAGCTATTACCCCAGCGCGGCGGCAGCCAGTGCCGCCGGCTACCGGCCGTGCCTGCGCTGCCGCCCCGAGCTGTCGCCGCAGGCGCAGCAGCACCTGGGCGAAGAGAGTGTGCAACGCGCATTGGCGATGATTGCCGACGGCGCCCTGCAGGAGCAGCCGGTGCAGACCCTGGCCGATGCGGTGGGCCTGAGCGCGCGCCAGCTGCAGCGGCAGTTCGTGCAGCAGCTCGGTGCCACCCCGATCCAGGTGCACGGCACGCGCCGGCTGCTGCTGGCCAAGCAGCTGCTGACCGAGACCGCATTGCCGGTGACCGAGGTCGCACTGGCGGCCGGCTTCAACAGCCTGCGTCGCTTCAATGCAGCCTTCCTGGAAGGCTGCGGGATGCCGCCATCGGCGCTGCGCAAGCAGCGTGCCGAGGTTCCGGGTGGCGCGTTGACCCTGCGCCTGGGCTATCGCCCGCCGCTGGACCTGCCGGCGATGCTGGCGTTTCTGCAGCGCCGCGCGATTCCCGGTATCGAGCAGGTCGACGCCAGCGGCTACCGGCGCGTGATCGGCACCCCGGGCAACGCGACGCTGATCGAGGTCAGCGCGGCGCCGCAGCGTGCGGAGTTGCTGCTGCGGATCGGCGCGACCGACCCACGCCAGATCCCGCAGATCGTACGGCGGGTGCGCCGGCTGTTCGATCTGGATGCAGACCTGCAGGCGGTGCACGCCACGCTGGCGGCCGAGCCGCTGCTGGCCGAGGCGATCGCGCGCCGCCCCGGCCTGCGCGTACCGGGTGGCTGGGACGGCTTCGAAGTGGCCGTGCGCGCCGTGCTGGGCCAGCAGATCAGCGTGGCCGGCGCGGCGACGCTGGCGGCGCGGCTGGTCGATCGGCATGGCGGCCATCATGTGGAGATGCCGCCCGGCCTGGACCGCATCTTTCCGACTCCGGCACAGCTGGCCGAAGCGCCGCTGGAACAGCTCGGCCTGCCGCGTGCACGCGCCGCCACGTTGCGTGCGCTGGCCTCGGCGTGTGCGCAAGGGCGGCTGCATTTCGGCGCCGGCCAGCGCCTGCCCGAATTCGTCGCCGCCTGCACGGCCTTGCCCGGCATCGGGCCGTGGACTGCGCACTACATCGCCATGCGTGCGCTCTCGCATCCGGATGCGTTTCCGGCCGGCGACCTGATCCTGCAGCAGGTGCTCGGCACCCCCGAGCGCCTGAGCGAGCGTGCCACCGAAGCGCGCTCGCAGGCCTGGCGACCCTGGCGCGCCTACGCCGTGTTGCACCTTTGGCATCTCGCTGTCGATCGCAAGGACACCCGTTCATGAGCACACTGCAGTACGACACCTTTCCCTCGCCGATCGGGGCACTCAGCGTGGCCGCCGATGCTGCCGGCGTGCACCACATCCTGTTCGCGCAGAACCGCTACGACGCGATCGGCCGCGCGCGCTGGCAGCATGCCCCGGATGCGCCGCTGGTGCGCGAGGCGCGCGAACAATTGCTCGATTACCTGCATGGCGGGCGGCGCAGCTTCGACCTGCCATTGGCACCGACCGGCACGCCGTTTCAGCTGCAGGTCTGGCACACGCTGGCGCAGATTCCGTTCGGGCAGACCTGGAGCTATGCGCAACTCGCGCACGCGGTGGGACGCCCGGCCGCCAGCCGCGCGGTCGGCGCCGCCAATGGACGCAATCCACTCCCGATCGTGCTGCCCTGCCATCGCGTGATCGGCGCCAATGGTGCGCTGACCGGCTTCGGCGGCGGCCTGCCGACCAAGCAGGCGCTGTTGCAGCTGGAGGGCTGGTCACCGCGCCAGGGCGCGGCGGCCGACGATCTGTTCGCCGCAACCTCCATCGCTGGCACGCGCTGACTTCGCGACGTCATTGCGACGCCGTAAACTGGGGCGATGATCGATCGACGTCCTGTGTTTGCCGCGCTTGCGCTGCTCGCGGCCTGTACCTCCCTCTCCCCTTCGCGTCACGCGCCAGCGCCCGTCGCGGCGGTGCCCGCCCCGGCGCACGCACCGCGCAACGATGCGCCGCACAGCGTGCTGCTGATCTCCATCGACGGCCTGCGCGCGGACATGCTCGATCGCGGCATCACACCGCATCTGTCGCAGCTGGCGCACGACGGCGTGCGTGCGCGCTGGATGACGCCGTCGTACCCGTCGCTGACCTTTCCCAATCACTACACGCTGGTCACCGGCCTGCGACCGGACCACCACGGCATCGTGCACAACAGCATGCGCGATGCGACGCTGGGGGGCTTCTGGTTGAGCAAGCAGGACGCGGTCGGCGATGCGCGCTGGTGGGGCGGCGAGCCGCTGTGGGTCGGCGCCGAAACGCACGGCCTGCATGCCGCGACCTGGTCGTGGCCCGGCAGCGAGGCGGCGATTGGCGGTGTGCGCCCCACGCGGTGGCGCCACTACGAAGAAGGCACCAGCCTGGACGCGCGCGTGGACGAGGTGCTGGGGTGGCTGGCCGCGTCCGGCGCCGACCGCAACCGCCTGGTCACGCTGTACTTCGAACACGTGGACGAAGCCGGCCACGACCACGGCCCGGAATCACGCCAATACGCCGACAGCGTGCGTGCGGTGGATGGCGCGATCGGCCGGCTGCTGGCCGGCATGCAGCGCGACGGCACGCGCGAGCGCACCAACATCGTCGTGGTGTCCGACCACGGCATGGCCGAGGTGCCGCCCGGGCAGGCGATCAGCGTGCAGGACATGGTGCGGCCAGATATCGCCACCGCCGTGACCGAGGGGCAGGTGATCGGCTTTGCGCCATTGCCGGGACAGCAGGCCCGCGCCGAAGCCGGCCTGCTCGGCGCGCATGCGCAGTACGACTGCTGGCGCAAGACGGCGCTGCCCGCACGCTGGCACTACGGCACCCATCCGCGCATTCCGCCGATCGTGTGCCAGATGCACGAAGGCTGGGATGCACTGTTCCCGGACAAGCTGGCCAGGCGCCCGCGCGATCAGATGCGCGGTTCGCACGGCTTCGATCCGGCGCTGCCGTCGATGCGCGCGGTGTTCCTGGCGCAGGGCCCGGATCTGGCGCAGGGCAAGACCTTGCCGGGCTTCGACAACGTCGATGTGTATGCGCTGATGACACGATTGCTGGGCATTCCTGCCGCGCCCAACGATGGCAATCCCGCCACGCTGCTGCCGGCCTTGCGCGTGCCGCCGGCCGATACGCGCTGAGTGACGCGTCGCGGCCGCGCTGCGCGGATGCGACAATGGCGCCATGTCTGCTCCTGATCCCTCGCCGCGCCGGCTTCGGCTGCGGCCGTTGTTGTCCAGCCAAGGCTGGCGTCGCCGCGCTGCACTGTGGGGTGGCGCAATTGCAGTAGCACTGGTGGCGATCGTGTTCGCCAAGGCCAGCGACGCCGCCTTCCAGGTGTTCCAGCGCATCACCGCGCATTCGATCTGGTGGGCGCTGCTGCTGACGCCGGGCATCTTCGCCCTGCTGGCCTGGCTCACCTCCGGCGCGATGCGGCCCACGCGTGGCAGCGGCATTCCGCAGGTCATCGCGGCGCTGGAACATGACGACGCGGCATTCCGCCAGAGCAATCTGTCGCTGCGCGTGTCGATCGGCAAGCTTGCCCTGACCACCTTGTCGCTGCTCGGTGGCGCCTCGGTCGGCCGCGAAGGCCCCACCGTGCATGTCGGCGCCAGCCTGATGCATGTGTTCGGGCGCTGGTTCGGGTTCCATGATCCGCGCGAGCTCTCGCATTTCCTGCTGGCGGGCGGCGCTGCCGGTATCGCCGCGGCGTTCAACACGCCGCTGGCCGGGGTGGTGTTTGCGATCGAGGAATTGAGCGGGCGCTTCGAACACCGCTTCTCAGGCACCCTGCTGACCGCGGTGATCGTCGGCGGCGTGGTGTCGCTGGGCCTGTTGGGCAACTACACCTATTTCGGCAAGGTGGCGGTGGCCTTGCCGCTGGGCCAGGCCTGGCTGGCGATCGCGCTCTGCGGCTGCGTGGCCGGCCTGCTCGGCGGCATCTTCGCGCGCCTGGTGCTGGCCAGCGTCGGCGGCAAGCCACGCTGGCTGGCAACGCTGCGTCAGCGCCATCCGGTGCTGCTGGCCGCGCTGTGCGGCGTGGCCCTGGTTGGCCTGGCGCTGGTGTTCGGGCAGGGCGCGTTCGGCACCGGCTACGAGCAGGCGCGCAGCCTGGTGCAGGGCCACGCAGTGGTCGGCCACGAATTCGGGCTGATGAAGCTGCTGGCCAACCTGGTCTCGTACCTGGCCGGCATTCCGGGCGGGCTGTTCTCGCCGGCGCTGGCGGTGGGTGCCGGCATCGGCCACAACCTGTCGGTGCTGATGCCGGGCGTGGACCCGCGCACCTTCGTGCTGCTGGGCATGTGCGCGTATCTGACCGGCGTGACCCAGGCGCCACTGACCTCGGCGGTGATCTCGCTGGAACTGACCGACACCAGCCAGATGCTGCTGCCGATCCTGGCCACCGTGCTGATTGCGCGTGCCATGTCCGCGCTGGTGTGCAGGACGCCGATCTATCGCGGCCTGGCCGAACAGCTGCTGGCACCGACGCCGACACGCCCACCGCAGGCTGCGGCAGCGCCGCACTAAACCAGCGGCGTCGATGCGGGACATAAAAAACGCGGCGCAAGCGCCGCGTTCTGGTGTCGCGAAGCGGGCTAGGGATCAGCCGGCCTTGGCAACGGTCTTCTTGGCGACAGCCTTCTTGGCCGGAGCCTTGACCACGCCCTTCTTGGCAACCGGGGCAGCTGCACCCACGACGACCTTGCTCACCGCGTGCGAACGCGAATTGCCGTAGCTGGAATTGTAGCGCTTGCCCTTGGCGGTCTTGCGGTCACCCTTACCCATGTTCGTCGACTCCTGAATGTGAATACTGAATACAAAATCCCCGCGCTGAACACGGGTCTGGCGAGGTTTACGCCGGCGGCGCCCTCGCGCAAGGCCGGCAAGCCTACCACGTAGGCCCCTGCCCGCGCAGCCCGGGCTAGTGGACGCAGCTGGCGTCGTGGACGTGGGCGTGCCCGTGATTCAGACGCAGGTTGACCAGGTGGGCGATGCCGACCAGCGCGCCGCCGAGCGTCATCACCACGGCATGCGGCAGCACCGCGTGATGCAGCGGGTCGTACAGCAGGCCGGCCCACAGCAACAACAGGCCCGGCAGCAGCAGCGCCAGCGCATGCAGCGCCTTGTGCCGGCGATAGCCCAGCACCAGGCTGAACAGGCCCAGCAGCGTCACGAACACCACGATGACCCGTTCGACCCCGTCGCCCAGCCAGAACGACAGGCCCAGGGACGGGGCCAGGGCCAGCACCAGCGGCAGCACCGCGCAATGCACGGCGCACAGCAGCGAACCGGTCGCACCGAAGCGGTCGAGCACATGGCGAAGAGACGGTAGAGGCATGACTTCCAGCAGGGGCTCGCGGCGATGTGGAATAATATAACATCTTCCTTGTTCCAGGCCCGCATCACTGCATCGCGCAGCTGAGCGGGTCCCGCCGTCGGCGCAGTGGCCAAGCTGCGCCTTATCGTTGATATAAAGTAACAACCACAGAGTCCGGCCCGCCATGCACCCTCGCCCCGTTTTCTCGTTTCGTCGCTCCACCCTTTCGCTGGCCCTGACCAGCCTGCTGACGCCCGCCCTGGCCATGGCCGCGGACGCACCGGCGGTTGCTGACCCGCAGACCCCGCCCAGCTCGGACACGCGCCACGACGCCACCGCTTCCAGTGGCCGCCACATCAAGGACCTGGACAAGGTCGTCGTCACCGCCAGCCCGCTGCGCGATGCGGCCGGCGAGCTGAGCCGCCCGGTCGAAGTGCTGGCCGGCGAACGCCTGGACGAAGTGCGCAGTTCCAGCCTGGGCGAAACCGTGGCCAGCCTGCCCGGCGTGCAGAGTTCCAACTTCGGCCCCGGCGTCGGCCGGCCGATCATCCGTGGCCTGGACGGCCCGCGCGTGGCGGTGCTGCGCGACGGCCTGTCCACCCAGGACGTGTCCACGGTCAGCCAGGATCACTCGCCGGCGATCGAGCCGTTCCTGGCCAACCAGATCGAAGTGCTCAAGGGTCCGTCCACGCTGCTGTACGGCTCCGGCGCGATCGGCGGCGTGGTCAACGTGGTCGACGGACGCATTGCCGAAACCCCGGTGGACGGCTTCAGCGGCCGCGCCGAAGTGCGCTTCGACGGCGGCGACAAGGACGGCAACACCGACATGTTCCGCGTCGATGCCGGCAACGGCAGCGGCCTGTCGATCCATGCCGACGGCGTGTACCGCAACCAGAACGATTACGACACCCCGCAA
The DNA here is from genome assembly GCF_003993495.1 of Xanthomonas sp. BRIP62418. NCBI lineage: Bacteria > Pseudomonadati > Pseudomonadota > Gammaproteobacteria > Lysobacterales > Lysobacteraceae > Xanthomonas > Xanthomonas sp. BRIP62418. The sequence goes on along the minus strand of NZ_QEZG01000040.1, from coordinate 341,533 downwards.
GGACGCCAGGCCAATTCCTGGATCGACTCCAAGGTCGGCTCGGTCGGCGCCTCGCTGTCCGGCGACTGGGGCTTCGTCGGCCTGTCGGCCTCGCGCTTCCGCGACAACTACGGCAACCCCGGCGAGCCGGGCGATCTGTCGATCGGCGAGCGCGGGGTGTCGTTGAAGCTGCAGCAGGACCGCTACGACCTCAAGGGCGGGCTGACCGATCCCTGGGGCGAAGGCAGTGCATTGCGCTACAGCTTCGGCCACACCGATTACGCGCATACCGAATTCGAAGGCGAAGAAGTGGGCACCGTGTTCACCAAGCGCGCCAACGAAGGCCGCGTGGAGGCCTCCTTCACCTTCGGCGGCGGCTGGCAGACCGCATTCGGCCTGCAGGGCAGCGACACCACCTTCCAGGCAGTGGGCGAAGAATCCTTCGTCCCCAAGACCGACACCCGCTCGCTGGGCGTGTTCGGCGTTGCGCGCAACAGCTGGGACCGCGTCACCGCCGAAATCGGCGCGCGCGTGGACAAGGTCAAGTACACCACCGACATCGGCGTGGACCGCGACTTCACCCCGACCAGCTTCTCGGCTAGCGGCGGTTTCCGCTTCAACGAACAGTGGCGCCTGACCGCCAACCTCGACCATGCCGAGCGCGCGCCGGCCGAGGAGGAGCTGTTCGCCAACGGCCCGCATATCGCCACCCTCGCCTACGAGATCGGCGATGCGGACCTGAAGACCGAGAAGGCCAACCAGGCCGAGCTGGGGCTGAACTTCCAGAACACCTGGGTCGATGCCAAGATCGCTGCGTACTACAACCGCTACAACGACTTCGTCTACATCGTCGATACCGGCGGCCAGTGGTTCAACGAAGAGGACAACGACTTCCTGCCGATCCGCCAGTGGACGCAGAACGATGCGGTCTTCCACGGTTTCGAGGGCGAGGCCACCTTCCATCTGGCCGACAACGACACTGGCGCGTGGGACCTGCGCGTGTTCGGCGACACCGTGCGTGCGCGCCTGAAGGATGGCGGCAACCTGCCGCGCATCGCCCCGGGCCGTGTCGGCGCGCAGATGCGCTGGAATGCCGATGCATGGCGCGCCTCGCTCGGTGCCACCCGCACCATGAAGCAGGACAAGGTGGCAGTGAACGAAACCCCGACCGACGGCTACACGTTCGTCGATGCGCATCTGGCCTACCACGTGGACCGCGGCAGCAATGCGTGGGAAGTGTTCCTGGACGGCAACAACCTGACCAACCAGGACGCACGCGTGCACACCTCCTTCCTCAAGGACGATGTGATGCTTCCCGGCCGCAGCGCCTCGTTCGGCGTGCGCATGTTCTTCTGACGGTACCTCTCTCCCGCCGTCATAAGCGAGGCCGCCTTCGGGCGGCCTCGTCATGTGTCAGCTTGCGCAGCCGGCTGGTGGTCGCACGGCAGAAAACAGCTGCATGTGCAGACGGTACGTGATGCGCTTGGCACCGGTTGCGATCGGGCAGGACGCCTTCGTTCCTGGTCCGTGCACCGCTGCGGAGGGCCGGCACCTGCGTTGCCTGGCTGCCGACCAGCCCGCCATCGCGGTCTGCCGCTGATGCGGCGCACAACAGCTTTTGCCACGGCTTCCATTAGAACGGCAACACGCACTGCATGCGCGCGTTGCCGTTCCGGCGCGCTCCTGTGCGGCACATCACCTTTCCGGCGCCCGCCCGTGTTTTGCGGGGCTTGCGTCGATCGCTGCGATTGAAGGAGAGCACGCATGACCTCGTCCCTGTCCCGCCACGCCCTGTCATTGACCATCATCGCCCTGCTCAGCCCTGTCGCCTACGCGCAAACCGCCCCTGCGGCACCGCCGCAACAGGACGCCACCACGCTGGATGCGGTGATCGTCAGCGGCACCGCGCGCTTCAAGGGCCTGGCCAAGCGCGATGCCAGCTTTTCGATCACCACCGCCAGCCCGGAGCAGATTCAGCAGGCCGTCCCGCAGAGCACCGCGGACCTGTTGAAGATCGTGCCGGGCGTATGGGCCGAGCCCAGCGGTGGCGGCACCGGTGCCAACATCTTCGTGCGCGGCATGCCGTCCGAAGGCGATGCGCCGTTCGTGACCATGCAACTGGACGGCTCGCCGCTGTTTCCGCCGCCAAGCCTGTCGTTTCTGGAAAATTCCACGCTGTTCCGTGTCGACGACACGGTCGAGCGCATGGAGGTGTTGCGTGGCGGTTCCAGCCCGATCTTCTCCAACGGGCAGCCGGGGCTGACGGTCAATTTCATCCAGAAAAAAGGCCAGGACGAACCGGAAGGCAGCGTGCGCCTGACCGGCGGCAACAACGCCCTGCGCCGCATCGATGTGTTCAACAGCGGGCCGATGGGCAATGGCTGGTACTACAGCGTGGGAGGGTTCTTCCGCGAAACCGATGGGGTGCGCGACCCGCAGTTCGCCGCCGACAAGGGCGGCCAGTTCAGCGCCACGCTGAGCAAGCGCTGGGACAGCGGCGAGGTGTCGTTCTACGCGCGGCATACCGACGACAACAACGCCTTCTACACCGCCATTCCGCTGCTGTCGCGCAACAACGGCAACGACCTGTCCAGTTTCCCCGGCTTGAATGCGCAGACCGGCACCCTGCTCGGCCGCGATTTCCGCAATGTCGATCTGCTGGTCGGGCCGAACGGGCAGACCATCCAGCGCGATCTGGCCGATGGGCGCGGCGTCAACATCGATGTGTTCGGCGGCGAATTGAACTGGGAGCGCGGCGACTGGACCATCGCCGACCGCTTCAACGTGATGAGCGGCAGCGCGCCGACCTATGCCCTGTTCACCGGGGATGCACCGCAGCGGCTGGGCGACTTCATCGCCGGCTATGGCAGCGCTGGCAGCGGCCGCTTCACCAACGGCGGCGGCGCGGTGGATCCGAACCAGCAGGTGCTGGAAGCCGGCTGGTGGTCGGTGGACAAGCGCCTGAACTCGGTCACCAACGACCTGCGCCTGAGCCGCGAACTGTTTGCCGGCAATACGCTCACCGTAGGCACGTACTACGCCAGGTATTCCTCCGCAGATACCTGGTACCTGGGCAACACCATGTTGCTCACAGCGCAGAACAACGCGCGCCGCATCGACGTGGATCTGGCTGACGGGCGCCAGGCCACGCGGCAGGGCTTCACCAGCACTGCGTTCTTCAACCTGCGCGCCAACTACGACGGCGAGAACATCGCCGCCTTCGTCGCCGACGAATGGGAAATCAACGACCAGCTGCGTCTGGACCTGGGCGCACGCTACGAGCGCCAGAGCGTCACCGGTGACGTGCACGACACCGCCACGGTGGACCTGGACGGCAACCCGGCCACGCTGTACGACAACGCCACCTCGCTGGCGCTGGCCAGCACGCGCCGCATCGACCAGGACGACGAGGCGTTCTCGTGGACGGCGGGCCTGAACTTCAAGCTCAACGACAGCAACAGCCTGTTCGCCCGCGTCAACTCGGGGGTGAAGTTTCCCGGCTTCGACAATCTGCGCGATGGCCAGAATCGCGTGCAGGACGTGGATCAGTACGAACTCGGGCTCAAATCCGGCGCCAGCAGCTACGACCTGTATCTCACTGCGTTCTACAACACCTTCAAGAACTCGCCATTCCAGGCGTTTCTGGCCAATGGCGAGAACTTCACCACCGTTGGGGATTCGCGCGCGCGCGGCCTGGAGGTGGAAGGCGCCATCCGCCCGTTCGGCGGCTTCGAGCTGGCCGGCACCGGCGTGTGGCTGGATGCGAAATACCGCAACTACCGCGAGTTCACCGGCAACCAGGTGATGCGCCAGCCCAAGCGGCAGTTCCGCGTGACGCCCAGCTACTACTGGATGCTGCCGTTCGGCGACCTCAAGCTGTTCGCCACCTACTCCTACATCGGCGATCGCTTCGCCGACCTGGCCAACAGCCAGCGCCTGCCGTCCTACGACATGGTGGATATCGGCGCCAACCTGCATGTGGGCGAGCATTGGGAAGTGACCGCCAGCGGCAGCAACGTCACCGATACGCTGGGGCTGACCGAAGGCAATGTGCGCGTGCCCGGTGCGGCCACCGGCGGCGTGTTCATGGGCCGGCCGATCGCCGGGCGGCAATACCAGATGTCGGTGGCGTATCGCTGGTGATCCGCGCAGAAGGCATGCACCTGTCGCTGCCCACGCCGCAGCGTGCGCCCACCAGCCCGCGCGTGGTGCTGGCGTCTGCCGGTGGCACGCGGGCGGCCACCATGCCTATACCGGCAGCGGGCTGCGCTCTGCAAAATGCCCGCGCCAATACGGGTAGTACGGATACGGCGGCTCCACTGCGCTCACCGCCTCCAGGCGCGTGCGCTGCTCGGCCGTCAGCGACCAGCCCACCGCACCCAGGTTCTGGCGCAGCTGGGTTTCGTCGCGCGCGCCGATCAGCACCGTGCTGACGGTGGGCCGCTGCAGCAGCCAGTTGATGGCGATCTGCGGCACGCTGCGCCCGGTCTCCTCGGCAATGGCGTCCAGCACATCGACAATGTCGAACAGGCGCTCATCGCTGATCGCAGGGCCCGCAGCGGCCGTCGTATGCAGGCGGCTGGTGTCCGGCAGCGGTTGGCCGCGGCGCAGCTTGCCGGTCAGGCGGCCCCACCCCAGCGGACTCCACACCACTGCGCCCACGCCCTGGTCGATGCCCAGCGGCATCAGCTCCCATTCGTAGTCGCGCCCGGCCAGCGAATAGTAGGTCTGGTTGGCCACGAAGCGGCTCCAGCCATGCGCGTCCGCCACAGATAACGACTTCATCAACTGCCAGCCGGCGTAGTTCGACGCGCCCAGATAGCGCACCTTTCCTGCACGCACCAGCTCATCCAGCGTGGACAGGGTTTCCTCCATCGGCGTCATCGCATCGAAGGCATGCAGCTGCAGCAGATCGATATGGTCGGTGCGCAGGCGCCGCAACGAGGCATCCACCGCACGCAACAGGCGGAAGCGCGAGGCACCAGCATCGTTGGGCCCATCGCCCAGGCGCAGGCCGGTCTTGGTCGACAGGATCACCTGATCGCGGCGCCCCTGCAGCGCCTGGCCGAGAATCTCTTCGGAGGCACCGTCCGAATACACATCGGCGGTGTCGAACAAGTTCAGGCCCGCCTCCAGGCACAGATCGATCATGCGCTGCGCCTGCGCCACATCGGTATCGCCCCAGGCAGAAAACAGCGGCCCCTTGCCGCCAAAGGTACCGGCACCCAGGCCGAGCACCGGCACCTTGAAACCGGACCGGCCGAGAAAACGTGTGTCCATCGCACTACTCCCTGAAATCGAAAGAAAATCCACGCGCAGTGCCGGAGGATCGGCCACTGCGCGACGCCAGCCGCGACGGTCCGCTCGCCGGCGACCTACGCCGATGGCGCCGATCGCAGGTCTGCCGGTTGCGCAAGTACTGCGCGCTGCGCCCGCAGGACCGAATCAACCCGCCTGCACGCAGACGCCCGGCGCAGCGGCACGCCGGCGTTGCAGCTGCACGCTCCACAACGCGATCCCCAGGCCCATCGCGCTCAACAACGCGGCGACCCACGGCGTGGCAACCAGGCCGGCATGGGTGGCGATCACCACACCGCCCAGCCAGGCGCCCACGGCATTGCCCAGATTGAACGCGGCGATATTGAGACTGGAGGCCAGGTTCTGGCCGGCACCACGCGCATGCTCGAGCACGCGCAGTTGCAGCGGCGCCACGGTGGCGAAGGCGGCCACGCCCAGCAGCCCGACGAACACCACCATCGCGGTCTTGTTGTGCAGGACCAGGCCCATCGCAGCGAGCACCACCACCAATGCCCCCAGGCTGCCCAGCAAGGCGGCGGTGGGACGCCGGTCGGCCAGACGCCCGCCGAGCAGATTGCCCACGATCATGCCGACGCCGAAGACCAGCAACACCGGCGACACCGCGGTCTGCGCAAAACCGGTCACCTCCACCAGCAACGGCTGGATATAGGTGAACACCGCGAACACGCCGGCATAGCCCACCACCGTCATCGCCAGCGCCAGCACCACCTGCCCGCGCCCCAGCACGGCCACTTCCTGCCGCCATGACACCGCTGCGGCCGCGCCTGCGTTCGCCGGTACCCACAGCGCCACCGCGGCCGTGGCCAGCACGCCGACGCTCGCAACCGCCCAGAACGTCGCCCGCCAGCCCAGCTGCAGGCCCAGCCAGGCGCCCGCCGGCACCCCCAGCAGGGTGGCCACGGTCAGCCCGGCAAACATCAGCGAGATTGCCGAGGCGCGGCGCTCGGCCGGGACCAGCGAGGTCGCCACCACCGCGCCCACGCCGAAGAAGGTGCCGTGCGCCAGCGAGGTCAGCACGCGCGCAACCATCAGGCTGGTGTAGTCCGGCGCCAGCGCGCAGGCCACGTTGCCCAGGGTGAAGATCGCCATCAACCCGACCAGCACCGCCTTGCGCGGCAAGCGCGCACTGGCCAGCGTCAGCACCGGCGCCCCGACGAACACACCCAGCGCATAGCCGCTGATCAGCAGGCCGGCGGCGCTGAGCGACACGCCCAGGTCGGTGGCCACCTGCTGCAGCAGGCCCATGATCACGAACTCGGTGGTGCCGATGCCGAAGGCACCGATGGTCAGCGCCAGCAGCGCTGGCGGAAAGCGGGAAGAACGCGTGGAAGCGGACATGGGCAGGGACCAGGGAAGACGACCCACAGCCTGCGCTCCGGCGTCCTAAGCAAAAACCCCTGCTATCCTGATTCACTATCAACCAATCATTGAGAATCACATGGACCGCCTCGGCGACATCGCGCTGTTCCTGCGCGTGCTCGATTCCGGCTCGATCACCGCCGGTGCGCGCAGCCTGGACCTGTCGCTGGCGGTCGCCAGCCAGCGCCTGAAGCGGCTGGAACGCGACCTGGGCGTGCGCCTGCTGCACCGGACCACGCGCCGGCTGCACCCCACACCCGAGGGCCAGCGCCTGGCCGAGCGCGGCCGCGTGCTGGTGCAGGATCTGGACGCGCTGGCCGACGACCTGCGCGAGAGCGCACACGCGGTCGGCGGCATCCTGCGCATGACCCTGTCGGCCTCGTTCGGGCGGCAATACGTGTCGCCGCTGCTGCCGGAATTCCAAGCCCGGCATCCGCGCGTGCACATCAGCGCGCATCTGAGCGACGACCTGGTGGACCTGGTCAGGCAAGGCTTCGATCTGGCGATCCGCATCGGCCCGCTGGACGACTCCGGGCTGGTGGCGCGGCGCATCGCCGACAACCGCCGCACCCTCGCCGCCTCGCCCGAGTATCTGCAGCGCCACGGCACCCCACGCACGCCGGACGATCTGGCCGGGCACGCCGGCGTGCTGCTGATGGGCCGCGACGGCCGCCAGGACGTGTGGCGGTTGCAAACGCCGGAGGGCGGCCTGGTACGCGTGCGCATGCAAAGCCGCTTCGAAAGCAATTTCGGTGAGTTGATCCGCGACGCGGCCGTCGCCGGCCAGGGCATCGCGTTGCATTCGTACTGGCACATTGCCGAGGAACTGCGCGACGGCCGGTTGGTCGAGGTCCTCCCCGACTACCCGCCACCGACCACGCAGATCAACGCGGTGATGCCGGCGCGCCAGCTGCAGCCACCGCGCGTGCGCGCATTCGTGGAGTTTCTGCTGGAACGCCTGGGCGAAGTGCCGCCCTGGGAGCGTGTCGGTTGAACGCAAGTTTGGTGCTTGCGTCGGCCAGTGCTGGCTGGACGCGGAGCGATGCGTGGCTGCGACGTGACGTCTTGGAGAGCAGCCAATCTACGGCTTTGCGGATGGATCAGCTGTAGAGCGGGTGATCTGCGGCTTTACTGCATGCCCCTCGCCCGCCCACCATCGCAGGACACGCCGCAAGTACGTCCGTATAGGTTCTGGCGCGGCATCCATGCCGCTCAAGGTCCCGCGACGGTAGGCGGGCAAGGACCTGTCGGGATGGTCGGTGTGCATGTGCAAGCAATGCACGATGCGCGTTGTTCGAAAATCAGGTTGTCCGATACTGATGCGCCGGCTCAGCATCGCAACATTTGCTGCACATCCGACGACAAGCGGCCTTTGATGCGATAACCGACCAACTTTCTGGTGCGGTGCCCTCGCCGCTTGCGGGACCCTCGGCGGCATGGATGCCGCCGAGGAGCCTCCAGGGACGGATTCACGGCGTGTCCCGCAGGTGGCGAGGGCACCGCGCATTCGACTCACCGCTCAACAAGGCGCGCGTGACCAACACGTCGCCGCTGCCGATATAGAGTTTTGTCGCCGCTCCTAGCCCCCCGCACGCACCAAGCGCTTGTGCAAGCCGCGCCGCTGCGCCTCGCTGAGCAGATGCCCATGCGTGTTCAACAATCCCAGGATCTGCTGATGCGCTTGCGCTGTGCGACGCGCAAGTTCGGCCGTGGCGGCGACCTCGAGCGCCTTCCAGTCGGCGGGGCTCGTCGGCGTGGGGATGGTCGAACGGTCTGCGGGCATGGGCGAGGCGATCACGGAAACAGACGCCCATGATACGGCGCGCGCGTGAGCGCCCTATCAGATCATGGCAGGCCTGTCGTGTTGAGGCGCTGGGCGCGCAAGCGCCTGAACGCACGTGTCGGCGCCAACCGGCGCTGTCGTGGCCTGCCGCTGCTGCGGACCTGCCGGCTCCATGACATCCGGTCTTGTACGATCGACGGCATCGCGGCCAGGCCGCCTGGTGCCACTGCCGAGTCCTGCATGTCCGCCTTGACCGAGATGACCGACATCCTGCTGCGCCACGCCCCTGGCGATGGCATGCACGCCACCCGGATTGCCGGGCTGCAGATCATGCGCAGCGCCTCGCCGACGGTGTCGGTGCCCACGGTCTATACGCCGATGCTGTGCCTGGTGGCGCAAGGCCGCAAGCAGGCGATGCTGGGTGCGGCGGCGTATCTCTATCACCCGCAGATGTATCTGGTGGCGTCGGTGGATCTGCCGATCGTCGGTTCAGTGATCGAGGCCAGCGCCGCGCAGCCGTATCTGTGTTTCTGCCTGGATCTGGACACTGCCGTGCTGAGCGACCTGGCCGTCAGCCACCCGGAGCTGGTCGAGCCGCAGCGCGATGCGGCGCAGGCCGGCTTGTTGCTCAACCACAGCACGCCGCCATTGCAGGACGCTGCGGTGCGGCTGGCGCGTCTGCTCGATCAACCCCAGGAGATCGCCGCGCTGGCACCGCTGGTGCTGCGCGAAGTGCTCTATCGCCTGATGGCCGATCCGGCCAATGCGGTGGTGCGCCAGATGGCCATCGCCGACAGCCGACTCAACCAGATTTCCAAAGCCATTGTCTGGCTGCGCGAGCATTACGCACAGCGCTTCCGCATCGAGCAGATTGCCGATCTGTCGGCAATGAGCCGCTCCACCTTTCATGCGCATTTCAAGGCGGTCACCTCGATGACGCCGCTGGAATATCGCTCGCATCTGCGCGTGCACGAAGCGCGCCGGCTGATGCTGGCCGAAGCGCTGAATGCCGCTGATGCCGGCTTCCGCGTCGGCTACGAGAGCGCCTCGCAATTCAGTCGCGACTACGCGCGCATTCTCGGCGCGCCGCCCGCACGTGACGCACAACGGTTGCGTGCAGGGGCACAGGCTGCGATACAAGCGGCGTAAGCCTGTCCGCGCGTAGTGGAGCGCAGTCACGCGCCCGCACTAAGCGACATGTATCATCGACGATGACGCGGCAGACCGCACCAGGTCATCGTGGAGCACCGTTCACTCGGCCGCGTACTGCGCCTCGCTGACCTGCTCCAGCCAGGTCACCGGCGAGCCATCCTGCGCTTCGGCGATGGCGATGTGCGACATCGCCACGGTCGCGTTAGCGCCGTGCCAGTGCTTGACGCCCGGCGGAATCCACACGATGTCGCCCGGGCGGATCTGCTGCGCCGGCTTGCCCCATTCCTGCACACGCCCGGCGCCGGCGGTGACGATCAGCGTCTGCCCCAACGGATGGGTGTGCCAGGCGGTGCGCGCGCCCGGCTCGAAGGTGACGGTGGCACCGCCCACCCGCGCCGGCGCATCGGCCTGGAAAGGCGCATCGATGCGCACGGTGCCGGTGAAATAGTCGGCCTGGCCGGCTGCAGATGCGGCGCCGCCGGCCTTGCTCACCCTGATCGCGTGTCGCTCTTCACCTGCGGGCGTGACGGCAGCCATCATCGACAGCGACATCGCAGTTGCAAACAGATTCATGGCCGTGCTCCTCGATCCAATAGCCTTGCACTGTAGCGTGCAGGCGCACCGGCATTACCCAGGCAGCAGCGCATGCACCTAGAAACACAGTGCATTAATGCGGCCATGACCCGCCGGGTGTGGAGCCATCACGCACCATCGCGCATGATGCAGCCGCATGAATGGCATGCGGTGGAGTCGGCATTCGCAACCAATGGCGCGGGAAAACCTCAACGATCTGCAGGCCTTCGTCGCCGTGGCGCGCGAAGGCAGCTTCACCCGCGCCGCCGCGCAGCTTGGCGTCTCGCAATCGGCGCTGAGCCATACCGTGCGCGCACTGGAAGCACGTCTGGGCATCCGCCTGTTGACCCGCACCACGCGCAGCGTGTCGATGACCGAAGCCGGCGCACGCCTGTTCGACACCCTGGCTCCGCGGCTGCAGGAGATCGACCACGAACTGTCCGCGCTCACCGAATTCCGCGACACGCCGGCCGGCACCATCCGTATCACCACTACCGGCCACGCCGCCGACGCCTACATCTGGCCAGCGTTGTCGCAGGTGCTGCCCGACTATCCTGACCTCAGGATCGAGATCACCGTCGATTACGGGCTGGCCGATATCGTTGCCCAGCGCTACGACATCGGCATCCGGCTGGGCGATCAGGTCGCCAAGGACATGATCGCGGTGCCGATCAGCCCGATGCAGCGCATGGCGGTGGTGGCGGTGCCGGGCTACTTCGTGCACCACACCATCCCTGCTGCCCCGGCCGACCTGGCCAGGCACAACTGCATCGGCCTGCGCCTGCCCACCCACGGCGGCTTGCTGGTCTGGGACTTCGAAAAGGACGGGCACGAGGTCAAGGTCCGCGTGGACGGGCAATGGACCTTCAACGGCAGCAGCGCGGTGCTGCGTGCCGCACTGGCCGGCGGCGGACTCGCGTTCTTGCCGGAAACCATGGTGCTGGAGCACCTCGCCGCCGGCCGGCTACGCCGCGTGCTGGAGGACTGGTGCGCCCCATTCGACGGCTATTACGCCTATTACCCCAGCCGCCGCCAATCCTCCAGCGCACTCAAGGTCGTGATCGACGCATTGCGGCACGATCCGGCGCGCTGACGCGTCTGTGTAGGAGCGTGCCTGCGCGCGACGGGGCTTTATCGGTAAGGCCCCGTCGCGCGCGGGCACGCTCCTACAACAGCGTCGGTTGGCGGCAGGTTTGAGGCTGGTGACCGACGTACTGCGGCAAGCTCTGGTGCGCTGACATGCGTGTGTAGGAGCGTGCCTGCGCGCGACGGGGGCTTTCTCGATAAAGCCCCATCGCGCGCGGGCACGCTGCTACAACTACGTCGGTTGGCGGTCAGGATCGCCGGGGTTATTTACCGACCAGCTTCTGCCGCTCCGGGCGGTAACGCTCGCCGACAATCGCCACCGCATCCAGTGCCTGCTGGATGCGCGCAAGATCCTCGCTGTTCAAGGTCAATGCGGCGCCGCCCAGATTTTCTTCCAGGCGATGCCGCTTGGTGGTGCCGGGAAAGTGCAGAGCGAACACCTTGCGCGCGGTCGCCGGCCCTAACCATAGCTCAGGCCCATGCAGCCCAGGCCCAGCGCGGACACCACCGCCCTCCCATCCATCACGCTGCCTGCCGCCGCTAGAACCCGCTCGGCACCTCGCGCTTGCCTGCCGTCGTCACCGCTGGCGATTGCGGCCGATACGCGCGCAGGAACAGCGCCACCGCACTGGCGACATACGCGTGCGGCGTGGCGGCCGGTGCCTGCAATGGGTCGCCACGCAGCGCCGCATTGGCCGGCATCCCGGTCATCAATCCGAAGAAATGCACCGAGGCATCCGGCAGATTGTCGATGACCAGGCTGCCCTGCTCCACTTCGCGCGCCAGCACCGCACGCATCGTGGTGTCGTAGCGTTCGAAGCCCAGCGTCCACATCTCCTCGCGCATCTGGCCGGGCAGTGCCGGCGGCCGCACCAGTCCATACGCGGCATCGCCCAGTGCATTGCTGGCCGCCATGCGCACCACCGCATCGGCGATGGCGAGCAGACGCACGGGCAATGGCCCGCGCATGTTCAACAGCGCCTCCCAGGGATTGGGCGATTGGTGCGCCAGCGCCTCCAGGGTGGTGCGGAACAGCACCTCCTTGGAGGCGAAATGCGCATACACCGTGGCCTTGGACACCATCGCGCGCTCGGCGATGCTGTCCATGCTGGTCCTGTCGAAGCCCTGGCGTGGAAACAGCTCGCCTGCCGCGCGCAGAATCGCACCACGTTTGTCGTGCGGTGCATGCCTGGGTGCTGGCGGTTCGGCAGCGGCGTCATCCACGTGGCTGCCCCGTCGCAGTCGTTGCCACCGCCGGCTCGGCCGATTGCAGCCAACCACCGCCCATCGCCTTGTAGAACGTCGCCAGATTGGTGAAGCGCGACAGCTGCGTGGTGATCAAGCTCTGCTGCGCGCTGTACAGCGAGCGCTGCGCATCCAGCGCCTGCAGGTAGCTGTCCACGCCGCGTTCGAAGCGCGCCTGCGACAGCCGGTAGCTGTCAGCGGTGGCGTCGACCAGGGCCTGTTGCGCCTGCAATTGCCGGCCCAGGGTCTCGCGTTGCGCGAGCGCATCGGAAACCTCGCGGAATGCGCTCTGGATCGCCTTTTCGTATTGCGCCACCTCGATGTCGCGGTTGGCCTTGGCCATGTCCAGGTTGGCGCGGTTACGCCCGGCGTTGAAGATCGGCAGCGTCAGCGTGGGCACGAAGCTCCAGGCGCGGGTGCCGGAATCGAACAGGTTGGACAGGCTACTGCTGGACGAGCCGGTCGATGCGGTCAGGCTGATGCTGGGGAAGAACGCCGCGCGCGCCGCACCGATGTTGGCATTGGCCGCACGCAGGTTGCGCTCGGCCTCGAGGATATCCGGGCGACGCTGCAGCAACTGCGACGGCAAGCCGGCCGGCACGCTGGCCAGCACGTTGCCGTCCACGCTGGCGCCATCGGGCAAGGCCCGCGGCAACAGCTCCGCCGGCAGCTGCGTGCCGACCAGCAGCACCAGGGCGTTGCGGTCCTGCGCCACCTGCGCGGTGTAGCGCTCCACGTCCACGCGTGCGGTTTCCACCGTGGTCTGCGCCTGGCGCAAGGTGAGCTGCGAAGCCACACCCAGCTCGAAACTGCGTTGCTGCAGGCGATAACTGTCGCCCTGGCTGCTCAAGGTGGACTGCGCCAGCTGCAGCAACTGCTGATCGGCCGCCAGCGTCAGATAGGCGGTGGCCACTTCGGCCACCAGGCTGATATGGGCGCTGCGGCGTGCCTCGGCGGTGGACAGGAACTGTTGCAGCGCCTGTTCCTTGAGGCTGCGCACACGCCCGAACAGATCCAGCTCGTACGCACTGACGCCGATGTTGGCGCTGTAGGTCCGGAACACCTGCGGCTGGCCTGGAATGGCCAGCTCCGCCGGCGTGCGCGCGTTATTGGCGGTGCCGGTGCCCTGCACGGCGGGCAGCAGCGCAGCGCGCTCCACCCGGTACTGCGCACGTGCCACCTCGATGTTGAGCGCGGCCACGCGCAGGTCGCGATTGTTCTCCAATGCCAGCGCGATCACCTGCTGTAGCGCCGGGTCGGTGAACACCTGCCGCCAGCCGATGCTGGCGATATCGACCGCCGGCTCGGGGCTGGCGGCAGCGGTGGTATTGGATGCCGTCGAGAGCTCGGTGCCGGCAAAACGCGCGGGCACCGGTACGTCGGGCCGTGCATAGCGCGGCATCAGGGTGCATCCGGACAGCACGCCGGCCACCGCGATCGCGGTCAATGTCATGCGGATCGGTGTCATCTCAGTGTCCTGCCGGTTGCGGTGCGGGCGAAGTGGGCTGTGCGCGGCGCTTGAACAAGCCGCTGATCAGCACGAAGAACAGCGGCACGAAGAAGATCGCCAGGATCGTGCCGGACAACATGCCGCCGATCACGGCGGTGCCCAAGGCGTGCTGTGCGCCTGCACCGGCACCACTGCCGAGCACCAGCGGCACCACGCCCAGGATGAAGGCCAGCGATGTCATCAGGATCGGCCGCAGGCGCATGCGCGCCGCTTCCAGTGCCGCTGCGACCAGGCTCTTGCCGCTTTCGTGCAGTTCCTTGGCAAATTCCACGATCAGGATCGCGTTTTTCGATGCCAGGCCAATCGTGGTGAGCAGGCCTACCTGGAAGTACACATCGTTCATTTTCCAGGTCAGCAGTGCGCCCAGCAGCGTGCCGAATACGCCCAGCGGCACCACCAGGATCACCGAGAACGGAATTGCCCAGCTTTCGTACAACGCGGCCAGACACAGGAACACGATCAGGATGGACAGCCCGTACAACAGCCCGGTCTGGCCGGTCGAGGATTTTTCCTGCCGCGACAACCCGGTCCACTCGTAGCCGATGCCCGGCGGCAACTTGGCCGCCGCCGCTTCCACGATCTGCATCGCCTCGCCGCTGGAGGCCGTACCGGGCATCGCCATGCCCAGGATCTCCACCGACGGCACGCTGTTGTAACGCTCCAACCGCGGCGAGCCCGATTGCCAGCTGGCGGTGGCGAAGGCGTTGAACGGCACCATCGTGCCGGCGCTGTTGCGCACGAACCAGCGGTCGATGTCCTGCGGATTCATGCGGTACGCCGCATCGGCCTGCAGCATCACCTTCTTGACGCGGCCCTTGTCGATGAAGTCGTTGACGTAGGTACTGCCCCATGCGCTGGAGAAGGTGTTGTTGATATCGGCGATCGACACGCCCATGGCCTGCGCCTTGTGCGAATCGATCTCCAGCTTGAACTCGGGCGTGTCTTCCTGCCCGTTCGGGCGCACCGCCACCAGCCGCTTGTCCTGCGACAGCTCGGCCAGCAGTTGATCGCGTGCCTGCATCAAGGCGGCGTGGCCGAGGTTGGCGCGGTCCTGCAGCATCAGGTCGAAGCCGGTCGCATTGCCCAGCTCCGACACCGCCGGCGGTGCGAACGCAAACACCTTGGCATCGCGAATGGTGCTGAAGAACGCACCTGCCTTGCCCGCCACGTCGGTGACGCTCTGGCCCTTGCCGGTGCGCTCGTCCCACGGCCGCAACTTGACGAAGGCAAAGCCCACGTTCTGGCCGGTACCGGCAAAGCTGAAACCGGAGACCGCAAAGATGCCGGCGACCGAGTCCTTCTGATCGACCAGGAAGTGATGCTCCACCTGCTTGAGCACCTCGCCGGTGCGCGCATCGGTGGCACCGGGCGGCAACTGCACCAGCACGAACAGCGTGCCCTGGTCCTCGTCCGGCAGGAAGCCCACCGGCAGCTTCATGAAGCCGAACACCACCAGCGCCAGCAACACCGCATAGGCCAGCATGTAGCGCCAGCCCTTGCCCAGCATGTGCCGCACCACGCCCTGGTAGCCGGTGTTGCCGCGATCGAACAGGCGGTTGAACCAGCCGAAGAACCCGGTGGTCGCCAGACCATGGCCCTTCTCCACCGGCTTGAGCAAGGTGGCGCACAGGGCCGGGGTCAGGATCATCGCCACCAGCACCGACAAGGTCATGGCAGAAACAATCGTGATCGAGAACTGCCGGTAGATCACACCGGTGGAACCGCCGAAGAACGCCATCGGCACGAACACCGCAGCCAGTACCAGAGCCACGCCGACCAGCGCGCCGGAGATCTGGTCCATCGACTTGCGCGTGGCGTCCCTGGGCGACAACTGCTCCTCGCCCATCACGCGTTCGACGTTTTCCACCACCACGATGGCATCGTCCACCAGCAGGCCGATCGCCAGCACCATCGCGAACATGGTCAGCGTGTTGATGGTGAAACCGAACGCCGCCAGCACGCCGAAGGTGCCGAGCAACACCACCGGCACCGCGATGGTCGGTATCAGGGTCGCGCGGAAATTCTGCAGGAACAGGTACATCACCAGAAACACCAGCACCACCGCTTCGATCAGCGTATGCACCACCTGCTCGATGGAGATGCGCACGAACGGCGTGGTGTCGTACGGCTTTTGCACCTTCATGCCGGGCGGGAAGAATTTCTCCTGCTCCTCCAGGCTCTTGTCGATCGCGCGCACCGTATCCAGCGCATTGGCGCCGGTGGCCAGCTTGATCGCCAGACCGGCGGCCGGCTTGCCGTTGTAGCGGCCCACCGTGTTGTAGCTCTCGCTGCCCAGTTCGATGCGCGCCACATCGCGCAGGCGCACCTGCGAGCCATCGGACTGCGTGCGCAGCAGGATGTTCTCGAACTCCCCGGCGGTCTTCAGCCGGGTCTGCGCGGTGATGGTGGCATTGAGCTGCTGGTTGGGCACCGCCGGCAACGCGCCCAGCTGGCCGGCCGACACCTGCGCGTTCTGCGCCTGGATCGCGGTGCGCACATCCACCGGGGTCAGGCTGAAGTTGTTCAACTTGTTCGGGTCCATCCATACCCGCATCGCGTACTGCGAGCCGAACAAGGTGGTGTCGCCCACGCCTTCGACGCGGCTGATGGTTTCCTGCACGTTGGCAGCCACGTAATCGGACAGGTCCGAATCGCTCATGCTGCCGTCTTCGGAAGTGAAGGCCAGCACGTTGAGGAAGTTGGTGGCCGACTTGGTCACCGTCACGCCCTGCTGCTGCACTTCCTGCGGCAACAACGGCGTGGCCAGCGACAACTTGTTCTGCACCTGCACCTGCGCGGTGTCCGGGTCGGTGCCGTTGTCGAAGGTCAGCGTGATGGTCACCGCACCGCTGGATTCGCTGGTGGAGGCCATGTAGCTGAGGTGGTCCAGCCCCTTCATCTTCTGCTCGATGACCTGGGTGACGGTGTCTTCCAGGGTCTGCGCCGAGGCGCCCGGATAGTTGGCGGTGATGGCGACGGCGGGCGGCGCGATGCTGGGGTATTGCGCAATCGGCAAGGTGGCGATGGACAGGATGCCGGCCAGCATCACGATGATGGCCAGCACCCAGGCGAAGATCGGACGATCGATGAAGAAGCGTGCCATGACGTGTGATCCCGCCTCAGTTGGCCGCACGCGGTGCGGTCGGGGCGGAAGGCGTGCCGACAGCATTGCCAGCACCGGCGGCAGGCTTGCCCTTGGGCTGCCACGGCACGGTCTTGACCTCGATGCCGTCGCGGGCGCGCGAGACGCCCTCGACCACCAGTTGCTCGCCGGCCTTCAGGCCGCTGCGCACCAGCCACTGGTCGCCGACTTCGCGGTCGGTTTCCAGTACGCGCAGTTGCAGCTTGTGATCGGCACCGACCACGAACGCGGTCGGCTTGCCGGCGCCATTGCGCGAGACCGCCTGCTGCGGCACCAGCACGCCCTGCTCCTTGATGCCCTCCTGCAGCACCGCGCGCACATACATGCCCGGCAACAACTCCGCCTTCGGGTTCGGGAACACCGCGCGCAGGGTGATCGAGCCGGTGTTCTGGTCGACGGTGACATCGGAAAACGCCAGGTGGCCCTGCAGCGGATAGGTGCTGCCGTCTTCCAGCAACAGCGACACCTTGGCCGCATCGTCGCCGGCCTTCTCCAGCTCGCCGCGCGCCATCGCCTGCTTCAGGCGTAGCAAGGCCGCGCTGGGCTGGGTGACGTCGATGTAGATCGGGTCCAGCTGCTGGATGGTGGTCAGCGCGGTGGCCTGGTTGGCGGTCACCAAGGCACCCGGGGTGACGCTGGAGCGGCCGATGCGGCCGGAGATCGGCGCGTCCAGGCGCGCGAAGGCCAGGTTGATGCGCGCGGTTTCCACGCTGGCCTTGCCGGCCGCCACGTCGGCCTCGGCCTGGCCCAGTGCAGCGGCGGTGTCGTCGCCGTCCTGTTGGCTGATCGCCTTGATCTGCACCAGTTCGGTGTAGCGCTCGGCCTTGAGCCTGGCGGTGCGCAGGTTGGCCTGCGCCTTGGCCAGGGTGGCCTGGGCGCTGGCATAGCTGGCACGGTAGGTCGCCGGATCGATCTGGTACAGCGTCTGCCCGGCCTTGACGTCGCCGCCCTCGGTGAACTGGCGCGACTGCACGATGCCGCCCACCTGCGGGCGAACTTCGGCGATCAGGTAGGGAACCGTGCGCCCGGGGAGCTCGGTGGTCAGGGTCACCGGCTGCGGCCTGACGGTCAGCACGCCCATTTCGGGCATGCCCTCCGCCGGCGGCGGTCCACCCGGCGGGCTGCCGCAGGCACTGAGCAGGAGGGTGGCTGCAACGGCAGCAGCAAGCAGGGGCAGGCGAAACGCAGCATGAGGACGCACGGGAGGTCTCCGACGGAACGCAGGATGGTTAAATCTAAACGGTACGGTTCGGTATCCTAATGAGCGCATCCGTGGACGTCAAGCATTACTGCCCAGTCGGTATACTTAACTGCCCAAGGGAGTCAGTTGATGCGGGTCAGAACCGAAGGAAAACGCGACGCCATCGTGCAGGCGGCCAGCGAGGTGTTCCTCGAACTGGGCTTCGAAGGCGCCTCGATGTCGCAGATCGCCGCCCGCGTCGGCGGCTCCAAGCGCACGCTCTACGGCTATTTCCCGTCCAAGGATGAGCTGTTTGTGGCGTTTGCCAAGGACATGTCCGACCGCTACATCGACCCGCTGCTGGACGCGCTTTCGCAGAGCAACGGCCCGGTCGCCGAGACCCTGCAGCGCTTCGGCGAGGACATCCTCAGCTTCCTGTGCGCGCCCAGCTCGATCACCATCTGGCAGACCATCATCGGCGTGTCGGGGCGGTCGGACGTGGGCGCGTTGTTCTTCAATTCCGGCCCGGAAGAAGGTGTGCAGCGCATGGCCGACTATCTGCAGACGCAGATGGATCGCGGCGTGATCCGCTGCGCCGATGTCCTGATCGCGGCCAGGCAGTTCGGTGGGCTACTGGAGGCGGAAACCCTGATGCCCTGCCTGTTCGGCGCACTCAAGAACCCCTCGCCCGCGTATCTGCGCGAGGCGACGCAGCGCGCGGTCGCCCTGTTTCTGGCGGGCTATGGCGGCAAGACCGACGCCGCGGCGTGATGCGCGGTGGTGTCTGATACCTGAGTTAAGCGATGCGTCGCTAGCGACCTCACTGATGCGCGTGCATGGCACTCGCACGTTGGGTTTTGTCAGCCGCTCTAAGTGAACCGCCCTGCGTTTTGGCTGGCGATCCTTACTCGGCCACCGCGCACTTGGCGCACAGGCCGTGCACTTCCAGGGTCTGCGCCTGCGGCTGGAAACCCAGCGCCTTGGCGCGCGCCTCCAGTTGCGCCACCACCTCGCGGTCTTCCAGCTCCACCGCGCTGTGGCAGCGGTCGCAGATCAGGAACGGCACCGAGTGCTGGGCGCTGTTGGGGTGGTGGCAGGCGACGAAGGCATTGACCGATTCGAGCTTGTGCACGAAGCCGTTGGCCATCAGGAAGTCCAGCGCGCGGTACACCGTGGGCGGGGCGTCGGCGCCGACGCCCTTGCCTTCGCGCACCCAGTCCAACAGTTCGTAGGCCTTGACCGGCTTGCCGGCGTCGGCAATCAGCCGCAGCACATTGGCGCGGATCGGCGTCAGCCGCAGGCCGCGCTCGCTGCAGGCACGCTCCACCGCGCGCACGAAGCCATTGGCATCGTCCACATGGTGATGCGGGGCTGTGCAGGCATGTTCCTGATCGTGCGTTTGGGTGTGCGTATGCTTGGTCATACAGGCTCCGGCGGTCAGCCCGCCCCTATCTTGATGAGTGCGGCATCGATGCGTTTCAAGGCGCCCTCGCGTCCGGCCAGGTACACGGTCTGCGAAATGTCCGGGCTGACCTGGGTGCCGGTGATGGCCACGCGCAGCGGCTGGGCCACCTTGCCCATGCCCAGCTCCAGCGCGGCGGCCGCGTCGTGCAGCGCGGCCGAGACGGTCTCCACGCTCCATTCGCTCTGTGCCGCCAGCAGTTCGCGCGCCTTGCCCAGCGGCACTTCTGCGCCCAGCTTGAGGTGCTTCATCACCGCCGCCTCGTCGTAGGTTTCCAGCGGCTGGTACCAGACCACGGCTTTTTCGGCCATGTCCTTCAAGGTCTGCACGCGCTCGCGCAGTGCCACCACCACGTCGGCGGCGGCCGGGCCGGCGGCCACATCGATGCCGAGCCGGGCGAGCTGGTATTCCAGCTGCGGGGCGATGCTGGCCGGGTCGTCGGTCTTGAGGTAATGCTGGTTGACCCAGCCCAGCTTGGCCATGTCCAGGCGCGCGGCCTTGGAATTGACGTCCTTGACGTCGAACAGGTCGAGCAATTCCTGCCGGCTGAACAACTCCTGGTCGCCGTGCGACCAGCCCAGACGTGCCAGGTAGTTGATCAGCGCATGCGGCAGGTAGCCGGCGTCCTTGTACTGCATCACGTCGGCCGCGCCGGTGCGCTTGGACAGCTTGGCGCCCTGCTCGTCCAGGATCATCGGCATGTGCGCGAACTTCGGCACCGGTGCACCCAGCGCCTCATAGATGTTGATCTGGCGCGGGGTGTTGTTGATGTGGTCATCGCCGCGGATCACCTCGGTGATGCCCATGTCCCAATCGTCCACCACCACCGCGAAGTTGTAGGTGGGGAAGCCGTCCGGGCGGAAGATCACCATGTCGTCGAGCTCGCTGTTGGCGATCTCGATGACGCCCTTGATCAGGTCGTCGAACACCACCGTGCCGCCGACCGGGTTCTTGAAGCGGATGACCCGGTTGGGGTCGTCGCGGTACGGCAGGTTCTGCTCGCGGGCGGCGCCGTTGTAGCGCGGCTTTTCCTGCCGGGCCATGGCGGCCTCGCGCATGGCGTCGAGTTCTTCGCGGGTTTCGTAGGCGTAATAGGCCTTGCCCTGCGCCAGCAGTTGCTCGGCCACCTCCTGGTAGCGGGCCACGCGCTGGGTCTGGTAGATCGGGCCTTCGTCATAGTCCAGGCCCAGCCAGTCCATCGCCTCCAGGATGGCGTCGATCGCGGCCTGGGTGCTGCGCTCACGGTCGGTGTCCTCGATGCGCAGCACGAACTGCCCGCCGCGACGGCGCGCCTCCAGCCAGCAATACAGCGCGGTGCGGGCGCCGCCGATGTGCAGGTAACCGGTGGGGCTGGGGGCAAAGCGGGTGCGGCAGGTCATGGAGCGCTCGGCGAAACGGGGATCGGCCGATTTTACCTTGACCAGCACGGACCTGCCCGCGCGCGGCTCAGCGGTTGCGCAACAGATCGCCGTAGACCACGTCATCGCCGCCGCTGCGCGCCGGGCCGGGCGCGTCGTACAGCACCAGCCAGCTGGGCGTGTCGCCGGCCAGGTGCCCGGGAAGATTGCAGATCGCCTCGGCGCGGTCGCTGTCGGTGCCGTGCGGCAACACCGCCGATTCCAGCAACTCGTGCTGAAAGCGCACCGGTGCCTGGTTGGCGGCCAGCACGGTACGTGCGTCCGGCCATTTGAACAGGCGGATTTCGCCATTCAACACCATGGTCGGGCCGGCCAGCAGGTACAGGTCGTCGCCGGAATAGTGCAGGTCGCGGATGCCCAGCCCGCCCAATTGCAGGAAGTGCTTGCGCAGCAGCGTGCCGTCCTCGTCCAGCGGCGCCAGCCGCAGGTGGTCGCCATGCGCCTGGACGCGGATCTCCAGCAGCGCCGACCAGCCGCGCAGCACCGGCCCGCGCAGGCCCAGCAGCAGGCGCTCGCCGTCCACCACGATGCCTTCGATGTCGAAGCCGTTGTCCTTGCCGGGAATCTTCATGAACGGGCCAAAATGCGGATCGTCGGCGAGCAGCTCGGTGAGTTGGTTGTGTTTGGCATCGCCCTTGAGCCGCAGCGCGCGGCGACCGTCGGCGGCTTGGCGCACCAGGCGCGGGGTGCCGTCGGCATCGCGCTCGATCGGCAGGCAGGCCAGCAGGCGGCGGTTGGCGTCGAGCTTGAGCTTGGTCAGGCGTTTGGCGTTGTCGGCATCGTCGCGACTGCGCTTGGCGTTCTTGCGCTTGAGCCCATGCGAGCCGACCACCCACAGGTAGCCGTCCGACAGCGCCATGCCTTCCAGGTCCGCCTCCTCGGCCGCCTCGCCCGGCAGGTCCAGCAGCTCGGCCAGCGCAAAACTCTGCCCCTGGCCGAAGCGCAGCGTCTCGCGCTGCACCGGCTCGAGCCTGCGCAGGCGATCCACCGCGCAAGCTTCGTCGCCGGCCACCCACAGCCAGTCGTCGGTAAACGCCGCGCCGGACAGATTGCTGTGCACCAGCGCGCCGGGCGCGAACTCGAGACGGACGCTGTGTGGAATCAGGGTTTTCTTGGCCATGGGAACCTGGTGGGCGGTGCGGGTGACGAATCAGGGAACAGCGCAGAACGCTCGAAGCGTACGCGTGCCGGTCACGGGCAACGGCGGCGCTCGCGCGGCGATGCACGCCGCAGTGGCTGGATGGCCGCGCGCGTCAGTCGAAGGAGGCCAGCGTGGCACGCGCGAGGTGAGCGCCCGATTGACCGACCCAATCGCGGTCGTTGGCGACCTGGGCCTGCGCGCGGCTGGCCTCGAAGGCGGCGAAATCCAGCTCCGCATACGCCCACACGGTACTGCCCTGGGTCTGCGCCAGCACGCCATCGGCCGGGAAGCCGACATCCATCGGGGCGAACACCGCCGCTTCGCCGGTATTGACGTCTAGCGCCGGGCTCCACGGCGCTTGCCCGGCCGTGACCGATTGCGCGACGAATATGCGGTTTTCCAGCGCGCGCGCCAGGCAGCCGACGCGCACCCGCATCGCGCCGGCGGCGGTGTCGGTGCAGCTGGGCACGATCAGCAGTCGCGCGCCAGCCTCGTACTGCGCGCGCACCGGCAGCGGGAACTCGCTGTCGTAGCAGATCGCGATCGCTGCACGCACGCCATCCAGCTCGAACACCTTCACCGTATCGCCCGGCTCGATCAGCCCGGTGGCCTTTTCGAAGCCGGTCAGCTGCAGCTTGTCCTGCCAGCCGTGCCGGCCGTCGGGCGTGAACCAGTCGCTGCGGTTGCGGTAACGGCCCTGGCCCAGATCCAGCAGGAAGCTGCCGGCAACCAGATGCAGCTGATGCCGGCGCGCCAGGCCGGCAAACAGCTCCAGCCACGGCGCACGCAGCGCCTGGATCGCCGCCAGCGACTCGGGCAAGCCGGCAGAAATCTGCGTATCGAAGGTCGCGCCCAGCTCCAGCGACAGGTATTCCGGCAGCACCAGCAGGCGCGCGCCGGCGGCGGCCGCCTCGCCCACCAGCGCGGACTGGCGTGCGGCAAAGGCGGCGAAGTCGGCGGGTTTGCCGATCGGATATTTGGCGACGGCAATTTTCATCTGGCGGCCTGGTTGCGATGGATCGATGACGTAGGAAGCGAATCGGTCACGGCGGCAATGCCCGCGTCCACACCCGCAGACTGTGGTCGATCTCGCCGTGTTGCAACTCCGCCCACGCCAGCTGCACGCGCATGTCCGCTTGCGGTGCATAGCCACGTTTGCGCCAGAACACATCGTTGGGTCGGTAGTCGGCAGGCTTGCGCGGATCGTCTTGCGCACGTTCCACCGAGCAGAACGCAGTGAGCGCGAAGCGCCCCAGTGCACGCGCATGCGCCTCGCGCCGGTCGAAGAAGGCGTGGCCGATCCCCTGGCCGCGATACGCCGGCAGCAGCACCGATTCGCCGAAATAGAACACGCTGGCCGGATCGATGCCGGCCGCGCGGAACGGCGCATGGAAGGCGTCGCTGTCGTCGAGCAGCGGCAGCCCGGTGGAGGCGCCGATCACCGCATCGCCATCGCGTGCCAGCACGAACACGCTGTCCGGCGAGGCCGCATACGCGGCCAGGTAGCCGCGCTCGTAATCGGCATCGCCGTCATACAGGTACGGCCAGGCGCGGAACACCGCGATGCGCAGTTGCGCCACCGCAGCCAAATGCGGCAGCACCTGCGTGCCGCGCACCGTTTCGACGATCAGGGAGGAGCCGCTCATGCCGGCCATGGTAAGCCAGCCTGGCGCCGCGGCGCTGCCGTGGGTCAGCGCAGCCAGCGGCCGTTGACCGCGGCCGGAGCCACCGACTGCTGCCACAACAACCACACCGCCGCCTCCTCGCTGGCCAGCAGCACGCCGCGCAGTGCATCGGTGCTGCGCGCCCAGTAGCTGCCGTTGTTCAACCGCTGCCATGGCCCGTAGCAACGCTGAAGCGCGCTGTCTGCCGGCACGTCCTGCCGCTGTGCCGCCTGCAGGAATCGGCTGCCATCCAGGCGCAGTGCCTGCGCGGTGCCTGGATGCAGGCGCAGGCCGATCACCCCGCGGCGTCCGTCGCGGTGCAAGGGCAAGGCCGACAACGGCGAAGCTTCCCAGGCCTGCGGCAGCGCTGCGGGAAGCAGCGCCACCGTGTCGATCCCGGCGGGCAGCAAGCGCTGCGCCCGCCGGTACAGCCGTGCGTGAGCGAACATGCCGGCCTCAGCGCAGGCTGTTGCCAAGCTCGTACCAATCGAGCTTGCGCGTCACCCACATGATGCTGGCCAGGATGCCGAACAGCAGCAGCGATCCCATCAGCAGCGCGTTGTCTTCGGAGATCAACAGGCTGTAGAGCACCCCGTACAACGCAGTGAGCATCACCGAGAACCCGGCTGCGCGCGCCCAGCTGCGCAACACCCCGGACAGGTAGAAGAACTGCAGGCCGATACATGCCGCGGCCGACACCAGGTACGCCTGCCAGAACGCGATGTGCTCGGAAAGGCTCAGCAGCAGCAGGAAGAAGATCGCCAGCGCCAGCCCCACCAGCAGGTACTG
Source organism: Xanthomonas sp. BRIP62418 (assembly GCF_003993495.1). Taxonomy (NCBI): domain Bacteria; kingdom Pseudomonadati; phylum Pseudomonadota; class Gammaproteobacteria; order Lysobacterales; family Lysobacteraceae; genus Xanthomonas; species Xanthomonas sp. BRIP62418. Next base: position 316,731 of record NZ_QEZG01000040.1, on the reverse strand, counting down.
CAGGGGATGGATCGGCAGACGCTTGATCAGCTCGAACAACACGAACGCCACGAAGGTCAGCACCACGAACAGGATGCCGTACTTGCTGGCCCGGTCGGCCTGGGTGTACACGTCCACCGGGTCGACCAGCTGCACTTGCAGCGTATCCAGCGACGACTGGCTGGACTGCAGCTGGGTCTGCGCACCGGTGGCCAGCGAGGACAACGACCAGCTCGCATCGAAACCACGCGCGCCGATGGTCGGCGCATTGGGCAGGAAGCGCCCGCCGAACAGCGGATGCGGCCAGGCCGAGCGCAGCGCGATGTCGTTGTTGTCGGCAATCGGCGCGATCGCCAGGCTGCGGGTGCCGTCCAGCACGAAGGACATCTCCACCAGATTGCCCTCGCCCAGTGTGCCGGCCAGCGCATCGCCCAGCGGCTGCAGATCGGCGTGGATACCGGCCGAGCGCGCCGCCAGGCCGCCTGCCCCGCTCTCCAGCGGCAGTGTGCGCCCGTCCACGCGCAGGCTCGGCGTGCCGACCAGGCCACGCACATCGGAAATACCCACCGCCAGATGCGGCTGGCCATAGCGACGACCGTCCACGGCCGGATAGGCGAAAGGCTCGAACTCGGCCTTGAGCCTGGCCTTCCACGCATACACCTGCACGCGGAACAGGCCGATCCTCCGCTCGGACGGGGTCAACTCGCCGCTCAGGCTGAGCGTGCGCGGGGTCTGCAGCAACTGGCCGTCGCGCTTGCGCCAGACCTTGCGCGGATTGCCCTGCTCGTCGGGCTCGGTGACCTGCACATCCTCGGTAAACGGCAGCACCCGCACCGGCGCGATGAACTGCTGCTCGCCGGCCTTGCTCTGCGCCACCCGCTCCACCGCCTCGTCGCGGTAACGCGCACGGTCCTGCACGGTGCCGCGGATCAACAGCAACGGAATCAGCAGCAACAGGATCAATCCGCCAATGGTGGCGAAGCGCAACAACAGTTTCAGGGATTTCATCGACCATCCTCATTCGGGGAGGTGGCCAGGGTGCGATGCGCCGGTGTCGGGGGTTTGAGGCGAATTTGAAGCGAATGTGAAGTGGGCGATCGGCAGGATCGGCGACCGGCACTGTGACCCAGTTAGGAAATGCAGTGTTCGCCCTGCAAAACTGCAACCAAGGCCCAGGACGTGCTTCCGTTGCATCGCCAAGGTTTCGCATCACCGGCGCGCGCCTGGCCGCCAGGCGCAACGATGCGCGTGCAGTTGCGCATCACGGGGCCATCGCTTTTTTCGAGTCTGTATTGATCACGGCGTTCCAGTGCCGTCGTTTCGTCGCGTCCTCCTTCAACTTGCACGCCGTATCGGCGGTGTCGCACGCGTATGCCCGCCTGCCGGCCGTGGTTCCAGAAGTGCGCACCACTGCATTCCTCTTTCGCCTGGAGTTTGCCTTCCATGAACAAGCAACGTTCACTCAGCCTCTGCCTGCTTGCTGCCCTGAGCCTGTCCTCCGCCGCCGCACAGGCGGCAATGCACGGGATGGGTCTGAAACCCTCGTCATTGATGCAGCCGGTCACGCCCTTGTTCGGCATTGCCAGCGCCGCCAGACCCCTGCCCGCCACGGTGGACCTGACTGCCTGGGCCATCGCGCCAGGCGACCAGGGCCAGGTGGGATCATGTGCGTCATGGGCAACCGCCCACACCCTGACCGGTTGGTACGCCAACGCCAGCAAGCAGGCGCAAACCCGCTTCGCCCCGATGTATCTCTACAGCCAGGTCAACAACGGCGTCGATGAGGGCTCCACGCTGGAAGCGCCGCTGGACGTCGCGCTGGCGCAGGGCATCGATACCGAGCAGCATTACTCGTGGGGCAACTACAACTGGAAGAATCCGCCCACCGCAGCCGACCGCGCCAACGCTGCCAAGAACCCCACGCCGTACCGCAAGTACACCGTGCTGTACTCGGGCGACGGCAATGGCGGGCGGGCCCTGATCGAACAGATCAAACTCGCGCTGGCCTCGTCCACGCCGGTGGTCATCGGCTTCTATGTCCGCCAGGGGTTTGAAGACCTCACGCCGAAGAACCAGGTCGACTACGACATCAAGACGCCGGTCCTGGGCGGGCACGCGGTGGTCGCGCTGGGGTACGACAGCGACGGGCTGATCGTCGAAAACAGCTGGGGCACCGAATGGGGCAACAAGGGCTTTGGCAAGCTGTCCTGGTCGGTGGTCGCCAAGGACGTCATGGTGGCCGACGTGGTGCACTAGCACACAGCGGCTGCGCACCGTGATGCGCGGCCGACACGGAGGCGGCATGTGCGCTGGCGCATGCCGCGCTTCAGTGCATCGCGATGCGGGCGCCATCGGCTCCGGCCTGTGCACATCTGGCATGCAATGCGGTCCAGAGCTGCCTACTGCGCAGCCGCCAGGCGGGCGCGGACGGCGCGCGGAATCTTCGCGTACCACTGGTCCACTCCGGTTGCTCCGCGCCGTCCGCACCCACCTGACGACTGCTCGCTACGGTTTGTCAGCCGCGCCTAGCCGATGGGCAGGCGCAGCGTCGCGATCGCACCGCCACCGTCCCGATTGTCCAGTGTCGCCTCGCCGCCGTGCAGGCGCGCGACTTCGCGCACGAACGGCAGGCCGAGGCCGGAGCTGCGTTGTCCGGTCTGCGGGCGGGCCAGCGAATAGAACCGCTCGAACACCCGTTCCAGTGCGTAGTCCGGCACGCCGCTGCCGCGGTCCTGCACCACCAGCTGCACCTGCCCCTTCAGCACCTGCGCACGCAACTGGATGATGCTGCCCTGCGGTGAAAACGCGATGGCGTTTTCCAGCAGGTTGATCAGCGCCTGGCGCAGCAGGAACCCATCGCCCAGCACATACTGCCCGTGCGCCGTGTCGGAGCCGGCATCGCTGTCCAGCCGCACGCCGGCCGCTGCCGCGCGCGGCAGCACGGCGTCCATTGCCGCCTGCAGCAGGCCGGCCACCGCGACGCGCTCGCGCGTCTGCAACCAGCCGTGCTGCTCCACCTCGGCCAGCGCCAGCAGCTTGTCGATGGTTTCGGTCAGGCGCAGCTCCTGGGCGCGGATGCTGGCGACGAAGTGCTGGCGATCGGCTTCCGGCAGTGGCTCGCTCAACAGTTCGGACGCACCGCGGATCGCCGCCAGCGGGCTCTTCATCTCGTGTGTCAGCGACTGCACGTACTGCTCCACGTAGGCCTTGCCTTCGAGCTTGCGCCGCATGCGTTCCAGCGCCTGGCCCAGGTCGCCGATTTCATCGCCGCGCGGTTTTGGCGGCGGCACCGGAAGGCCCGCGCTCACCGCCTGTGCGTAGCGATTGAGCCGGCCGATCCCGCGCATCAGCCACCAGGTCATCCCGATGCCGATCAGCGCAGAAATGCCGATCAGCCAGGCCCCGCGCTGCAGGATGTTGCGCTGGCTGGCCTCGATGAACGGGTCGATGCTGCGATTGGGCTGCGCCAGCGTCAGCACGCCGATCAACGTGCCCGGGTCATTCGGCGCATAGATCGGTGCGGCCACATGCATCACCGTGGCGGTCGGGTCGCCATCGACCTCGGGGCTGGAACGCGCGCCGTACTCGCCGCGCAAGGTGCGATAGACATCGTTCCAGCGCGAGTTGTCGCGGCCCACGTCACGGCCCAGCGAGTCGAATACCACCACCCCGCGCGCGTCGGTCACGGTGACGCGGTAGGCCACATCGTTCTTGCGGAACCGCCACACCCAGGCCTTGGGGTCGCGCCGCTGCGCCTGCGCCACGTTGCGCGCAAAGCTGCCGCTGGCGATGCTGCCGGCAGCCAGCTCGCCGCTGGCCATTTCCGCCAGTACGTTGGCCGCGTCCACCAGCGTGGATTCCATCGCCTGGCGCACGCCCGGCTTGACCTCGTTGACGAACACCCGCATCACGAAGAACGCGGCCAGCCCGACGATCAGAAAGAAGCCCAGGAACAGCTTGAGACCAAGCCGCATCTCAGGCCCCGGCCTGCATAACAGCACGCCTGCACTCGCCCATGGCTACAGCTCCAGCGCGTAGCCGAGGCCACGATGGGTGCGGATCGGGTCGGCCGGCACGCCGGCCTGGCGCAGCTTGCCGCGCAGCGTCTTGATGTGGGTATCGACGGTGCGGTCGGCGCTGTCGGCGCTGGCGTCCCAGCCGCGATCCATCAGCTGCGCGCGGCTCAGGATCGCGCCGGGGCGCTGCAACAGCGCCGACAGCAGCGCGTACTCGTAGCGGGTCAGCGGCAGCAGCGCATCGCCGTAGCGGATGCGGCTGCCCTCGCGATCGATCGCAAACGCGCCATGCGGCTGCCAGCCCGGCTCCGCCACGGCGGCCTGGTTGCGACGACGCAGCCGTGCGCGCACCCGCGCCACCAGCTCGCGCGGGGAGAACGGCTTGGCCATGTAGTCGTCGGCGCCCAGTTCCAGGCCGAGCACGCGGTCGATCTCGTCATTGCGCGCGGTCAGGAAGATCACCGGCACATCGCTGAAACCGCGCAGCGTGCGGCACACCTCGAAGCCGTTGATGTCCGGCAGGCCCACGTCCAGCACCACCACATCGGCCGGGTCGGCACGCAGCCGCGCCAACGCGTCGCGGCCCAGCAGGCAATGCTCGGGCGCATAGCCTTCGCTGCGCAGCGCGTACAGCACGGTATCGGCAATGGCGGCTTCGTCTTCGACGACGAGCACGCGGGCGGGGGACTCGGACATGGCGCGCAGCATAGCCGCATGCTGGCGCGGCCCGTACACTGCCGCGATGAACTATCGCCACGCCTTCCATGCCGGCAACCATGCCGACGTGCTCAAGCACATCGCCTTGCTGGCGCTGATCGACACCCTCAAGCGCAAGGACACCCCGTTCTTCGTGCTCGATACCCATGCCGGACGCGGGCGCTACCAGCTCGGCGGCGAAGAGAGCCGCAAGACCAACGAGGCCGATGCCGGGGTGATGCGGCTGATGGCCGAGTCGACCCTGCCCGAGGTGGTGGAACGCTATCTGCGCGCGGTGCAGGCCGACAACCAGACCATCGCCCGCCCGGCCACGCCCGGCCAGAAGCCGGCGCGCGCCACCGCCGGCATCCAGATCAACCACTACCCCGGCTCGCCGCTGCTGGCGGCGCAGGCACTGCGCGAGCAGGACCGCATGGCGTTCTGCGAATTGCAGCCGGAAGAGGCCGAGGCGCTCAAGCGCCTGTTCGCCAGGGACAGCCGCGTGCGCGTGCATGCCGGCGATGGCTACGAGGCGATTCGCGCCTTCGTGCCGCCACGCGCGGGCGAGACCAGGATCGGCCGCGGGCTGGTGCTGATCGACCCGCCGTACGAATCGCAGGACGCCGAGTACCCGCAGGTCATCCACAGCGTGCGCGAGACCCTGGCGCGCTGGCCGCAGGCGATCTGCATGGTGTGGTACCCGATCAAGCTGCGCCGCAGCCTGCAGCCCTTCATGCGCAAGGCTGCCACGCTGCCGGCCAAGTCGGTGCTGGTAGCCGAGCTGCAGGTGCGCCCGGACGACTCGCCGCTGCGCCTGACCGGCAGCGGGCTGTTGATCGTCAATGCGCCGTGGCAGTTCGACCAGATGCTGGCGCCCGCGCTGCCGGTGCTGAAGCAGCATCTCGGCGAGGCCGGTGCTTCGACCCGGCTGGAGTGGCTGCGCCAGGACGCCTGAGTCACCGATCCCGGACGCCTGCTGGCGCTGGCAAACGCGGCTGCATACTCACGACTGGATCACGGTATCGCTCGGTACAGTGATGAGGGAAGCACTGCCACCCCCTGACGGCCCCCAGCGGCGCACCGGATTCATTCACGGTTGTGCGCTGGGCGGGTGCCAGAATCTTCCGATCTTTAAGGAACACCGGTCATGGCCATTCGCAATCGCATGCCTCCCTGGCATGAAAACTTCAGTCTGCCCAATGGCCGCACGCTTCTGCTCCGCCCGATCCGTCCAGAGGACGGCCCGCCGCTGCAGGGCGCTTTCAGCCTGTTGGGACCGGAGGAAATCCGCGCACGGTTCGTGCGTTCCTCCGCCGAAATCACCCCGGAGATGGTGCAGCGCCTGACCCATCCCAACCCCAAGAGCGAAATCGTGCTGGTGGCCGCCGAGCAGCTGCCGCCGGGTGAAGCCCTGGTGGGCGCGGTGGCGCGTGCGGCGCTGGTGCCGGGCACCCGCCAGGCCGAGTACACCATCCTGGTCAGCAGCTTCGTCGCCGGCCAGGGACTGGGACGGCAGCTGATGCGCAAGCTGGTCAAGTGGGCGCGGCGCAAATACCTGGATTGCCTGTTCGGCGACGTGCTGCAAAGCAATGTGCCGATGCTGCAGTTGGCCGAATCGCTGGGCTTCAAGCCGCAGCCGCATCCGGATTCGCCGGAGTTGGTGCGCATGGTGCTGGAGCTGGATGCCTGAGGGGCTGGGATTCGGGATTCGGGATTCGGGATTGGGGATTCGTGAAGCGGCTTGGGCGGTTGGTCTGCGACTTGGTTGCAGGGCCCTTGCCCGCCCACCATCGCGGGACACGCTGCAAGTACGTCCTTGTAAGCTCTTACGCGGCATCCATGCCGCGTAAGGTCCCGCGACGGTGAGCGGGCAAGGACCAGTCGAGATGGCCGGTGTGTTTGGTAAGAGCAGGCACCGTGGTCTGCTGTTCCGACAAGGAAGCGACCCCCTAACGCTGACCGATCAACGGATACGCCTTTTAAGCAACCAACCAGCCAACTGTCTGGTGCGGTGCCCTCGCCGGTTGCGGGACCGTGTGGCGGCATGGATGCCGCCACCGAGCCTCCATGGACGGATTCACGGCGTGTCCCGCAAGCGGTGAGGACGCCGCACCCTCGACTCACCTGGCTTTGATTGTTGATCTGTCACTTGGTTGCAGGGCCCTTGCCCGCCCACCCTCGCGGGACACGCCGCAAGTACGTCCTTGTAGGCTCTTACGCGGCATCCATGCCGCGTAAGGTCCCGCGACGGTGAGCGGGCAAGGACCTGTCGGGATGGTCGGTGTGCCCATTGCGAGCAGGCACGGTGCCCTGCTCGGGCAAGGACGTGTCCGCTCGTTCCGCAAGAAAGCCAGGGCAGCGGACCAGCTTTTCAAACAACCGACCAACTGTCTGGTGCGGTGCCCTCACCGATTGCGGGACCGTGTGGCGGCATGGATGCCGCCACCGAGCCCCCAGGGATGGGTTCACGGCGTGTCCCGCAAGCGGTGAGGGCACCGCACCCTCGACCGACTGGGTTTTTGATTGGGCTTTTGACTGCGCTTACGACTGCAACTGGTCCACCGGCGTGCTGGCCCAGGCGGTGCCCGGTACGAGCAAGTCGATAGCTAAGGCAGGACCGTGCAGCGCGCTTCTGCGCAGGCGGGCCGAGGCCGGCTTTCACGCCGGATGGACCGGGCGCGGTGGGTGACCTGATAAAATTGCCGGCTGATGCCGTCGCCAACCACCTTCCCCTCTCCGCCGCTGCCCAAGTCCGGCCAGCTCCGCGCCTATTGGCGCGCTCCGTCTTCGCCGACTGCGCTGGCCTGGTCGATCGCACGCGCCGCCGAGGCGCATGCCGGCCCGCTGCTGGTGATCGCACGCGACAACCAGAGCGCGCATCAGATCGAGGCGGATCTGCATGCCTTGCTCGGCGAGCACGCCGCGTTGCCGGTGGTGCCGTTTCCCGATTGGGAGACCCTGCCCTACGACCAGTTCAGCCCGCACCCGGAAATCATCAGCCAGCGCCTGGCGGCGCTGCATCGGCTGCCCGCGCTGACCCGTGGGGTGGTGATCGTGCCGGTGCAGACGCTGATGCAGCAGCTGGCACCGCTGAGCTATATCGTCGGCGGCAGTTTCGATCTGAAGGTCGGCCAGCGGCTGGATCTGGATGCGGAAAAACGCCGGCTGGAAAGCGCCGGCTACCGTAACGTGCCGCAAGTGATGGACCCGGGCGATTTCGCGGTGCGCGGCGGCTTGCTCGACGTGTTTCCGATGGGCGAAGCCACGCCATTGCGGATCGAGCTGCTGGACGAGGATATCGACTCCATCCGCGCCTTCGACCCGGAATCGCAGCGCTCGCTGGACAAGGTCGAGGCCGTCAAGCTGCTGCCCGGCCGCGAAGTGCCGATGGACGATGCCAGCGTGGAGCGCGTGCTGGCCTGCCTGCGCGAGCGTTTCGACGTGGACACCCGGCGCAGCGCGCTGTACCAGGACCTGAAATCGGGTCTGGCGCCTTCGGGCGTCGAGTATTACCTGCCGATGTTCTTCAGCAAGACCGCTACCTTGTTCGATTATCTGGACAAGCGCGTGTTGCCGCTGGTCGCCACCGGTGTCTCCAATGCGGCCGACACGTTCTGGGCGCAGGCACAGGACCGCTACGAACAGCGCCGCCACGACGTGGAACGCCCGCTGCTGACGCCGGACGAGCTGTATCAATCGCCGGACGCCTTGCGCGAGCGGCTCAACAAGCTGGCGCGCATCGAAGTCTGGGCCAGCGATCATCCGCGCATCGACGAGGCCGCCGCGCTGGGCGACCAGCCCTTGCCGCCGCTGCCGGTGGCGGCAAAGGACGCGCCGGCCGGCCAGGCGCTGTCCTCGTTCCTGGGCCATTATCCCGGCCGCGTGCTGGTGGCCGCCGATACCGCCGGCCGTCGCGAAGCCTTGATGGAAGTGCTGGCCGCCGCGCAGCTGAAGCCGGAGGTCGTCGCCGACCTGCCCGCCTTCCTGGCTGCCACCAAGCTGCGCTTCGGTATCACCGTGGCGCCGCTGGAAGACGGCTTTGCGCTGGACACCCCGCAGATTGCGGTCCTGACCGAGCGCCAGCTGTTTCCCGAGCGCGCCAACCAGCCGCGGCGCAGCCGCAGGGTCGGGCGCGAACCGGAAGCGATCATCCGCGACCTGGGCGAGCTGTCCGAAGGCGCGCCGATCGTGCACGAAGACCACGGTGTAGGCCGCTACCGCGGGCTGATCGTGCTCGATGCCGGTGGCATGCCCGGCGAGTTCCTGGAGATCGAATACGCCAAGGGCGACCGCCTGTACGTGCCGGTGGCGCAGCTGCATCTGATCAGCCGCTATTCCGGCGCCTCGGCCGAGACCGCGCCGCTGCATTCGCTGGGCGGCGAGCAATGGACCAAGGCCAAGCGCAAGGCGGCCGAAAAGGTCCGCGACGTGGCCGCCGAATTGCTGGAGATCCAGGCGCGCCGGCGTGCCCGCGCCGGGCTGGCCTTGCAGGTGGACCGGGCGATGTACGAGCCGTTCGCGGCCGGCTTTCCGTTCGAGGAAACCGGCGACCAGTTGGCCGCCATCGATGCGACCCTGCGCGACCTGGGCAGCAGCCAGCCGATGGACCGCGTGGTCTGCGGCGATGTCGGCTTCGGCAAGACCGAGGTCGCGGTGCGCGCCGCCTTCGCCGCCGCCAGCGCCGGCAAGCAGGTTGCCGTGCTGGTGCCGACAACGCTGCTGGCCGAGCAGCATTACCGCAATTTCCGCGACCGCTTCGCCGACTACCCGATGAAGGTGGAAGTGCTGTCGCGCTTCAAGAGCACCAAGGAAATCAAGGCCGAGCTGGAGAAGGTGGCCAGCGGCGAGATCGACGTGATCATCGGCACGCACCGGCTGCTGCAGCCGGACGTCAAGTTCAAGGACCTGGGCCTGGTCGTGGTCGACGAAGAGCAACGCTTCGGCGTGCGGCAGAAGGAAGCACTCAAGGCGATGCGCGCCAACGTGCATCTGCTCACGCTCACCGCAACCCCCATCCCGCGCACGCTCAACATGGCCATGGCCGGGCTGCGCGACCTGTCGATCATCGCCACCCCGCCGCCGAACCGGCTGGCGGTGCAGACCTTCATCACTGCCTGGGACAACGCGCTGCTGCGCGAGGCCTTCCAGCGCGAGCTCAGTCGCGGCGGGCAGCTGTACTTCCTGCACAACGATGTGGAAAGCATCGTGCGCATGCAGCGCGAGCTGTCCGAACTGGTGCCGGAAGCGCGCATCGGCATCGCCCACGGGCAGATGCCCGAGCGCGAGCTGGAGCGGGTGATGCTGGATTTCCAGAAGCAGCGCTTCAACGTGTTGCTGTCGACCACGATCATCGAGTCGGGCATCGACATTCCCAACGCCAACACCATCATCATCAACCGCGCCGACCGCTTCGGCCTGGCCCAGCTGCACCAGCTGCGCGGCCGCGTCGGCCGCTCGCATCACCGCGCCTACGCGTATCTGGTGGTGCCGGATCGGCGCTCGATGACCTCCGATGCGGCCAAACGCCTGGAAGCGATCGCCTCCATGGACGAGCTCGGCGCCGGCTTCACCCTGGCCACGCACGATCTGGAAATCCGCGGCGCCGGCGAGCTGCTGGGCGAGGACCAGAGCGGGCAGATGGCCGAGGTCGGCTTCAGCCTGTACACCGAGCTGCTGGAACGCGCGGTACGCAGCATCCGCCAGGGCAAGCTGCCGGATCTGGATGCCGGCGAGGAAGTCCGCGGCGCCGAAGTGGAGCTGCATGTGGCCTCGCTGATTCCCGAGGATTACCTGCCGGACGTGCATACGCGGCTGACGCTGTACAAGCGCATCTCCAGCGCACGCGATGCCGATGCATTGCGCGAATTGCAGGTGGAGATGATCGACCGCTTCGGCCTGCTGCCGGACCCGGTCAAGCACCTGTTCGCCATTGCCGAGCTCAAGCTGCAGGCCAATGCGCTGGGCGTGCGCAAGCTGGACCTGGGCGAGAACGGTGGCCGGCTGGTCTTCGAGGCAAAACCGGCGATCGACCCGATGGCGGTGATCCAGATGATCCAGAAGCAGCCGAAGATCTACACGATGGACGGCCCGGACAAGCTGCGCATCAAGCTGCCGCTGCCGGAAGGCGCGGACCGCTTCAACGCCGCGCGCGGCCTGCTGACGATGCTGGCGCCAAGATGAGACCGCGCTGCGGTCGGCTGCGCCTGCCATGGGCGCCGCGCCCGGCCTGGAAGACGCCAGGACGCGCCGACCGCGTTGCAGGCACTGCGCACAGTGGCGCCGATCCAATGCTGCAGTTCCGCTAAAGCCCATGCTCCTTGCGCTGCCGGTGCAGGAGGCAGGCGACCTGTCTGGGGCGTCTTTGCTGCAGCCGCCGTGCACCCGCTCACGCCGCAGGCACTCAAGAAGTCGGCGGGAATGCGGCTATCTGTCCTGCGGGACTGTCCAGGACATTGGTGTCCTGAGCCTGCTTGCGACAAAGCTGAGCAATTAATGCCCAGGCAGTGATGGCTTTCTCAAATTCGTCACTGCACTGAATTTGGCCTAAATATTCCTGTCACGCGCCGATACCTGCATGGACCGGCGTGATCTCCGTGTGCAGCACTGCCCACGCAAGCCCACGCCGGAGCGACCTTCTTCCGCGTCATGGCACGCATCCGTGCGCCATCGCATCGCTTGAGGCATCAATGAACACGCCACTGTCCGATCTACCCGCGCCGCTGACGCTTGCCCTGGAAGGCGAGATGACCATCCGTCGCGCTGCCGAACTCAAGCCGCTGCTGCAGCCGGCCTTGCTGCATCCGGGCGGGCTGCATCTGGACCTGGGGGCGGTCAGCGAGATCGACACCACCGGCCTGCAGTTGCTGCTGGCGACCAAGCAGGCGATCCAGGCCGATGGCCGGCCGTTCTCGCTGACCGATTCCAGCCGCGCGGTGGTCGATGTGATCGAACTGCTCGGCCTGCTCGAAGCGCTGTACCCGCATGCGGTTGCGGGTCTCGGCGAACGCATTCACTAAGGGACCGGCGACACGCATGGACATGAACCAGCTGATGCAGACCTTCCTGGCGGAAAGCCGGGACCTGCTCGAAGACATGGAACGTCACCTGCTCGAAGCCGAGCGTGGCGAATCCTCGCCGGATGCGGTCAATGCGATCTTCCGTGCGGCGCACACCATCAAGGGCTCGGGTGGATTGTTCGATCTGCCGCAGCTGGTCGGTTTCACCCACGTCGTGGAAAGCGTGCTGGACCTGGTGCGCGACGATGCGCTGACGCTGAGCTCGGAACTGATCGCGCTGCTGCTGGTGTGCTGCGACCACATCCACGCCCTGGTGGAAACCGCGGCCGATCCGGCACACGCCGATGCCGACGCCCTGACTGCAGAGGCCGAGCCCCTGCTGGCGCAACTGCAGACCTACCTGCAGGCCAGCGCCTGCGGTGTCACTGCCACGGCCGTCCAGCACAACACCCCGGAGAAACAGAGTGGTTACTGGCGCATCACGCTGAAATTGTTCGCCGATGCGCTGCGCTACGGCAACTCGCCACTCAAGCTGATTCGCAACCTGCGCGGGCTGGGCTCGGTCGAGTCGATCAATACCGATGTCAGCGGGCTGCCGAGCTTCGAAGCGCTGGATCCGGAAGCCAATTACCTGGGCTTCCGGATCCTGCTGCGCAGCGATGCCGACCGTGCCGCGATCGAGGACGTGTTCGAGTTCGTACGCGAGGACTGCGACCTGGAGATCATCTCGGTACCGGCACCGATGGACGCCAGCGCCGTGCTTGCAGACGAGCCGGTCATGGCTGCGGCCGCGCCGGTTAGCGGCGTGCTGGCGGGCGTGCCGGCCACAGCGCCGGCACGCCCGCAGCAGGACACCGGCGCACGCAACGCCGACGCGCGCTCGATCCGCGTGGACGCCGACAAGCTCGATCGCATGATCGACCTGGTCGGCGAACTCATCATCGCGGTGGCCGGCACCAATGCCAACGCGCAGCGCACCGGCGATGCACAGTTGCTGGAATCGGCCTCGATCCTGGCCGGCTTGGTGGAAGAGGTGCGCGAAAGCGCCCTGCAACTGCGCATGGTCAAGATCGGCGGCACCTTCAGCCGCTTCCAGCGCGTGGTGCACGACGTGGCGCGCGAACTCGGCAAGGACATCGCGCTGGTCGTGGCCGGCGAAGACACCGAACTGGACAAGTCGGTGGTGGAAAAGATCGGCGACCCGCTCACCCATCTGGTGCGCAACGCCATGGATCACGGCATCGAACCGGCGGAGGTGCGCGTGGCACGCGGCAAGCCCGCACGCGGCACCGTGGGCCTGAATGCCTATCACGACTCCGGCAGCATCGTCATCCAGATCACCGACGACGGTGGCGGCCTGAATCGCGACCGCATCCTGGCCAAGGCGCTGGAACGCGGCCTGATCGAGCCGGGCCGCCAGCTCAGCGACCGCGAGGTATTCGCGATGATCTTCGAGCCGGGGTTTTCCACCGCCGAAAAGGTCACCAACCTGTCCGGCCGCGGCGTGGGCATGGACGTGGTCAAGCGCAACATCACCGCGCTGCGCGGCACCGTGGAGATCGACAGCACCGCAGGCCTGGGCACCACCATTTCGGTGCGGCTGCCGCTGACGCTGGCCATCATCAACGGCTTCCAGGTCGGCGTCGGTAAATCGGTGTTCGTGGTGCCGCTGGACGTAGTGGAGGAATGCGTGGAATTCACGCCCGACTACAGCAGCGACTACATCGACCTGCGTGGCAGCGTGCTGCCGTATGTACGCCTGCGCGCACTGTTCGCGCTCGGCGGCAAGACGCCTGCGCGCGAGAGCATCGTGGTGATCCGCCAGGGTACCCAGCGCTTCGGCCTGGTCGTGGACACCTTGCTGGGCGAATGGCAGACCGTGATCAAGCCGTTGTCCAGGGTCTTCGCACAGGTCAAGGGCATCAGCGGTTCGAGCATCCTGGGCAGCGGCGATGTCGCGCTGATTCTCGACGTGCCCAGCCTGCTGCAGCAATTGCATCCAAACCAGGACGCCCTGGCGGCCTGAGTCACCACACAAGCACTCCCCACATCACCGCCTCGTTCGTTGTTCCCTGACCCCAGGAAGCTGCCGCCATGTCACACCGTCTCCCGATCGCCACGCAGTTGTGGTTCACCGCCGCCCTCGCCCTTGCCTTGCCTGTCGTGGTGGTGGTCGCCGGCTTTGCGCTGACGCTGTCGCACGGCACCCTGCTCGCCGCCAGCGTCTTGGCCGCACTCGTCAGCGGTGCGTTGCTGCTCCATGCGATCCGCATCGCGACCGGCTCGCTGGAGCTTGCCACCACCACGCTGGATGCATTCGCGCGTGGCAACTTCGCCGTCGCCCTGCCGCAGCTGCGCGACGAGCAGGCCTGCGAGGTGCTGCGTGCGCTGCGCAAGGTGCAGAGCACCATCGCCCAGGTCAACCAGGAGATCAACCGCGTCTGGCAGGAACACGACGCCGGCGAGATCGACGCGCGCATCGACGTGGCACGCTTCGATGGCGATTTCCGCACCACCGGCGAAGGCATCAACCGCCTGGTCACCAACCATATCGCGGTCGAGAAGCAGCTCATGGCCTGCGTGGCCGAGTTCGGCCGCGGCAACTTCTCCGCCGAGCTGGAACGCCTGCCGGGCAAGAAGGCCCTCATCAACGAGATCGTCGAGCAGATCCGCGGCAACCTCACCGGCATGGTCGCCGAGGTCAACCACATGGCGGCCGAGCACGACGCCGGCGATATCGACGTGGTCATCGACACGCAACGCTTCGCCGGCGATTTCCGCCGCATGGCCGAAGGCATCAATGCAATGGTGGCCAGCCACATCACGGTCAAGAAACAGGCCATCGCCTGCGTGGCCGAGTTCGGCCGCGGCAACTTCACCGCGCAGCTGCCGTTGCTGCCGGGCAAGAAGCGCTTCATCAACGAGACCCTGGAACAGGTGCGCGGCAACCTCACCGGCCTGATCCGCGAGATCAACCACATGTCGGCCGAACACGAAGCCGGCGATATCGACGTGGTCATCGACAGCAGCGGTTTCGACGGCGATTTCCGCAGCATGGCCACCGGCATCAACCAGATGGTGGGCGCGCATATCGCGGTCAAGAAGCTGGCAATGGGCGTGGTGGCCGAATTCGGCCGCGGCAACTTCGAGGCACCGCTGGCGCAGCTGCCGGGCAAGAAGGCCTTCATCAACGACACCGTGGAGCGTGCGCGCGGCAACCTGCGCAGCATTTCCGAGGTGATCCAGGTGATGGGCGCGATGGCCGACGGTGACCTCACCCACACCGTGGAAGGCCGCTACGAAGGCGCCTTCGCCGACATGCAGCGCTACGTCAACACCACCATGAGCCGGCTGACCGAGATCGTCGATGAGGTCAACCGCAACGCCGAGAACCTGGCCAGCGCCTCCGAACAGGTCAGCGCCACCGCACAGGCGCTGGCGCAGGCCGCCAGCGAACAGGCGGCCGGGGTGGAAGAGACCAGCGCCTCGCTGGAACAGATGACCGCCTCCATCGCGCAGAACACCGAGAACGCGCGCGTCACCGACAGCATGGCCGCCAAGGCGGCCAGCGAGGCGGCCGATGGCGGCGACACCGTGCGCGCCACCGTGGTGGCGATGAAGGACATCGCCAGGAAGATCGGCATCATCGACGACATCGCCTACCAGACCAACCTGCTGGCGCTCAATGCCGCCATCGAGGCCGCGCGTGCCGGCGAACATGGCAAGGGCTTTGCGGTGGTGGCGGCGGAAGTGCGCAAGCTGGCCGAGCGCAGCCAGATCGCCGCGCAGGAGATCGGCGAGGTGGCCGGCTCCAGCGTGGACCTGGCCGAAAGCGCCGGCCGCGTGCTCGGCGAGATGGTGCCCTCGATCCGCCGCACCTCCGACCTGGTGCAGGAAATCGCCGCCGCCTCCGAAGAACAGACCGCCGGCGTCAGCCAGATCAACACCGCCGTCGGCCAGTTGAACCAGACCACGCAGTCGGCCGCCGCCAATGCCGAAGAACTGGCCGCCACCTCGGAAGAAATGAGCGCGCAGGCCGAACAACTGCAGCAGTTGATGGGCTTCTTCCGGCTCGGCAATGGCGCGCGCGCGGCGGCATCGCCCAGCAACAAGCCGGGCCCGCGCCGGATCGCACCGCACGGCAGCAGCACCGCAATCAGCGCGCCGCCGCGTCGCAGCAACGTGCGCCAGTTCAGCGCGGTGGCAGCCACCGCCGATGCGATCGACGAATCGCAGTTCGCCAGCTTCTGAGGACACGACGATGCAACCGCACAGCGCAGCCAGCACCATGCCAACCGCCGTCGCGCCGCCATCGACGGCGCCGCAGCAATACCTGACCTTTGTGCTGGGCACGGAGATGTTCGGCCTGGGCATCCTCGGCATCAAGGAAATCATCGAATACCGCATGCCGACCGACGTGCCGATGATGCCGCCGGCCCTGCGCGGGGTGATCAACCTGCGCGGCGCGGTGGTGCCGGTGGTGGATCTGCAACAGCGCTTCGGCCGCAACGCCAGCACGATCACCAAGCGCAGCTGCATCGTGATCGTGGAGATCGCCCATGGCCACACGCATCAGGTGCTCGGCCTGTTGGTGGATGCGGTGAGCGAGGTGCTGGAGATCGCGCCCGACGCGATTGCCGACGCGCCCAGTTTTGGCGCCGGCATCGCACGCGAATGCATCCATGCGATGGCCAGGATCGGCGAGCGCTTCGTGATCCTGCTCGACGCCGATGCGGTGCTGGGCAACGACGCACTCGCCCAGCTGCCTGTCGCCGACCTGGCAGCCTGACATGTCCAGCCTGCACGCAAGGACTCCCATGCGCCCCACCCTTCTCTCCTGCAGCTGCGCGCTGGACGGCCCGGTACTGGTCGTCGACGACAGCGTGGTCCAGCGCGAACACGCGATGGCGCTGTGCCGCCAGCTCGGCGCCGTCGCAGTCGACGGCGCAGTCGATGGCCACGCCGCGCTGGCCTGGCTGAGCAGTGCAGTGGCCCCATCGCTGCTGCTGATCGACCTGGAAATGCCGGGCATGGATGGCGTGCAGCTGCTGGATGCGCTGGCACGCGGCAAGTACAGCGTACCGGTGGTGGTGGTCTCGCAGCGCGGCGGCGCCCTGATCGATGCGGTGATGCAGCTCAGCCGCAGCGCCGGCGTGCGCGTGCTCGGCGGCATCGAAAAGCCGATGCATCTGCAGGACCTGGCCAACGTGCTGGAGTGCGAACCGGGACTGGCCACGAACGCGCCCGCGTTTGCCCAGGCGGCGATCTCACCGCTGATGTCCAGCGGTGGCGCGGCTGCCTCGCGGCTGGACCGGGCCATGCGCCGCGGCGAAATCCGCGTGGCCTACCAGCCCAAGCTCGATCTCAAGGACGGTCGCCTGCGCGGCGTGGAAGCGCTCGCCCGCTGGCGCCGCCCGCAAGGCGACATGATCGGGCCGGACCGCTTCATTCCGCTGGCCGAACGCGAGGGCCTGATCCATGCCCTGACCCAGCAGGTGATCGACATGGCGGTCGCGCAACTGGTGGACTGGCGCGCAGAAGGCCTGGAGCTGAGCCTGGCGCTGAACCTGTCGCCCAACCTGCTCGGCGAGCAGGGCTTTCTCGAACAGCTGTGCGGCAAGCTGGGCGACAACGGCCTGAGCCCTGCCGATCTGGTGCTGGAACTCACCGAAAGCGCCATCGTGGAGCCGGCCAATGCCTTGAGCATGCTGGCGCGCCTGCGCCTGCACGGCTTCGGCCTGTCGATCGACGACTACGGCACGGGGTTTTCCTCGCTGCAGCGCCTGGCCAGCATTCCCTTCACCGAACTCAAATTGGATCGCAGCTTCGTGCATGCCGCACATCGCAGCCGCAGTCAGCGCACCGTGCTCGAATCCACGCTGGAACTGGCCCACCGGCTCGAACTCACCGCCGTGGCCGAAGGGGTGGAAACGCCGGAGGACTGGCGTCTGCTGCGCGAGCTGGGCTGCGATCTGGCACAGGGCTACCTGATGGGCTCGCCGATGCCCGGGCCGATGCTGTCGGAATGGTGGCGCGAGCACGCCGTGCGCATCGCACGCCTGTGCGGCAACGCACTGCCCAGCGATGCGGATGTCGCCTGACCATGAGCACAGCCACCGCCATCACCGAACAGGAGTTCGGCCGCTTCCAGCGCTTCATCTTCGAAGCGGCGGGCATCAGCATTTCCACCGGCAAGAAAGCCATGTTGTGCGGCAGGCTGGGCAAGCGCCTGCGCGAACACCAGTTCAGCACCTACACGCAGTACCTGCAGTTGCTGGAAAGCCGCCAGGACCGCGCCGAGATCCAGACCGCGATCGACCTGCTGACCACCAACGAAACCTACTTCTTCCGCGAGCCCAAGCACTTCGAGCTGCTGCGCAAGCTGGCCGGCGAACATCGCGGCGGCCTGCCGTTCCGCTGCTGGAGCGCGGCCAGCTCCAGCGGCGAAGAGGCCTACAGCATGGCGATGGTGCTGGACGACGCCTTGCAGGGACGGCCGTTCGAAGTAGTCGGCAGCGACATCAGCACCCGCGTGCTGGCCAAGGCGCGCAACGGGCATTACGCACTGCAGCGCATCGACGGCATTCCGCAGCCCTATCTCAAGCGCTATTGCCTGCGTGGCCAGGGCGAATACGAGGGCACCTTGCTGGTGGAACGCCGCCTGCGCGACCGGGTCAGGTTCGTGCATGCCAACCTCAATACGGCCTTGCCGATGCTGGGCAGCTTCGATGCGATCTTCCTGCGCAATGTGATGATCTATTTCAATGGCCAGACCAAGCGCGAGGTCATCCTGCGTGTGCTGTCCAACCTCAAATCGGGCGGCTATTTCTGCATCGGTCATTCGGAGAGCCTGAGCGAACTCGACATCGATCTGGTCCAGGTGGCACCCTCGATCTTCCGCAAGGCCTGAGCCAAGGATCCGCCGTGTCGACCGCCTTCAACCGCCCTGCCGCCAGCCCCATTGCCCGCACCGATGCCATCAAGGCCATGGTCGTCGACGACTCGGCGGTGGTGCGCCAGGTGCTGGTGGGCGTGCTCAACGACGCGCCCGACATTGAGGTCATCGCCACCGCGGCCGACCCGCTGCTGGCGATCGAGAAGATGCGCAAGCAATGGCCGGACGTGATCGTGCTGGATGTGGAAATGCCGCGCATGGACGGCATCACCTTCCTGCGCAAGATCATGAGCGAACGCCCCACCCCGGTGGTGATCTGTTCCACGCTCACCGAAAAAGGCGCACGCGTCACCATGGATGCCCTGGCCGCCGGTGCGGTGGCCGTGGTGACCAAACCGCGCCTGGGGCTGAAGCAGTTCCTCACCGACTCGGCCGACGAACTGGTCAATACCGTGCGCAGCGCCGCACGCGCCAACGTCAAACGGCTGGCCGCGCGGGTTGCCGCAGCGCCGCTGGAAGCGGAGGTCAAGCACACCGCCGATGTGATCCTGCCGGCGCAAAGCGGGCGCGCGCTGGCGCAGACCACCGAGCGCATCGTCGCCATCGGCACCTCCACCGGGGGCACCCAGGCGCTGGAAGAAGTATTGACCGCGTTGCCGCGCGTCTGCCCCGGCATCGTGATCGTGCAGCACATGCCGGAGAAATTCACCGCCGCCTTCGCCGCGCGCCTGAATGGCTTGTGCCAGATCGCAGTGAAAGAGGCCGCCAACAACGACCGGGTGATGCCGGGGCGCGCGCTGATCGCGCCCGGCGGCAAGCATCTGCTGCTGCGCCGCAGTGGCGCGCAATATTTTGTCGAAGTGATGGAAGGCCCGCCGGTCAACCGGCACCGTCCGTCGGTGGATGTGCTGTTCCGCTCGGCCGCGCGCGCGGCCGGCAGCAATGCGCTGGGCATCATCATGACCGGCATGGGCGACGACGGCGCCGCCGGGCTGCTGGAAATGCGCCAGGCCGGCGCGCGCACGGTGGCGCAGGACGAACACACCAGCATCGTGTTCGGCATGCCCAAGGAAGCGATCAAACGCGGCGGCGCCGACCGCATCCTGCCGCTGGGCGCGATGGCGCGCGAGATCGTGACGCAGCTGCAGTAGCGCGCCGCACGCGCAAACGGTGCAATTACAACTGCGACTCCAACGGCAACCAGCCCATCACCGCCGCCGCGCCACGCCGCCACACGCTCGCGGCCGGCTCTTGCGACCATACCTCGGGCGGTTGCGCCGCATCGTCGTGCCAGCGCAGCGCGCCCTGCTCCAGGGTCACGCGGTAACTCACCGGCGCGCCGATCTTGCGGTTGTAGACCTGCTCCAGCTGCGCGGCCACTGCGCGGTCGTTGAACAGCAGGCCCATCTCGGTATTGAGGTTCATCGAGCGTGGATCCAGATTGAACGAGCCGATGAAGCCGCTGCTGTCGTCCACCACGAACGCCTTGGTGTGCAGGCTGGCCCCGCTGGAGCCGAACAGGCTGCCGTCCGGCTTGCCCATCGGCTTGAGCTCGTGCAGGCGCACGCCTTGCGTGAGCAGGGGCACCCGGTAATCGGCATAGCCGCTGTGCACGGCAACCACATCGTTTGCCGCCAGCGAGTTGGTCAACACGCTCACGCGCACGTTGCGCCGACGCAATGCGCCGATCCAGCGCATGCCGTCCTCGCCCGGCACGAAGTACGGCGAGATCACCTTCAGTTCGCGCTGCGCATGCGCCATCTCGCCGATCAACACCGGCGTCATCCAGTCTGCCTGCGGCGGTGCGCCCTCGGCCTTTTCCGGCGGGTCGGAAACGATGCGCGCCTGCTCCAGCCACTGCACCTGGCGCTGGCCCTGCGTCAACGCCTGCACGCTGGGCGACTGGCGCAGCCGCTGCACATACGGATGCGCGCGTGCCGACTCCAGGCCCGCATCCAGGCTGCCGCGCAAGGCATCCAGCGCCTGCGGCTTGGCGGTCACCAGCGCAGCCAGCGGCAGGGCATTGGGGCTGTTCCAGTACGCATCGAAGACCTGCTCGGCCTGGCCCACGGCTGGCCCCATCAGTGCCGCGTCCATGTCCATGAAATTGGTGTCGCGCGCCGCATCGAAGTATTCATCGCCCACATTGCGGCCACCCACCACCGCCATCCGACCATCGGCAATCCAGGCCTTGTTGTGCATGCGCCGGTTGATGCTGAACATGCGCAGCACCATCTCCACCCCGCGCATCAGCGTGCCTTCGCGCGCACGGGTGGGATTGAACAAACGGATCTCGATCATCGGGTGGCTGTCCAGCGCCGCCAGCACCGAATCGCTGCCATGGATGTTCATGTCGTCCAGCAGCAGGCGCACGCGCACGCCGCGATCGGCCGCATGCAGCAGTTCGTTGTGCAGCAGGTTGCCGGTGAAGTCGGCATGCCAGATGTAGTACTGCAGATCCAGGCTGCGCCCGGCCGCACGCGCGGTGAGCGCACGCACCGCGAACGCATCGACATTGTCGGGCAGGATCACCATGCCGGTCTGACCGGCATGTGCCTGCTGCAGCGGCGCGACCACCCGATCGATCGACGTGGCGATCGCCGTGGCAGGCAGCGCGTGGCTCACCGCACCACGCTGACGATCGGCAAAGCGTCCGTAGCCGTACAGCGACAGCACGCTGCCCAGCAGGAGCGCCAGTGCACCGATGCCCACCCATTTGATGATTTTTCGCCTCGCCACTGCCGCCCCCGTGTTGCAGAGCGCGGCAGTCTAGATGCTGCACCTGCATGTCGATGTGCAGACGCAAGCGCACAAGCGAGCTCGACAAACGCGCAAAAACAGCGGGTTTCCCGGCGCGGACTGTCGCAACAGTCCGCGCCGGATGCGATGCCGCTTACCAGATCGCAACGCGATCCTTGTCGCCACGCACCATCGCATCGCCTGGCTTGCACTGGAACGCCTGCGCAAATGCCGGCATGTTCGACGGCGCACCATTGGCGCGGAAATTGGCCGGCGCATGCGGGTCGGTGTTCAGGCGCACGCGCAATTCGCCGTCGGTGAAGTTGCGGCGCCACACCGTGGCCCAGTTCATGAAGAAGCGCTGGTCCTGCGTATAACCGTCGATGTCCTTGTTGGCGCCGGGCTGTTCCTTCAATGCCATCTGCAGCGCGTCATAGGCCACGGTCAGGCCACCGAGATCGCCGATGTTCTCGCCCAGGGTCAGCTTGCCTTTGACGTTGACGCCAGGAATCGCCTCATAGCCGTCGAACTGCGCCACCAGCTGGTCGGTGCGCTGGGTGAACAGCTTGCGGTCCGCATCGGTCCACCAGGTATCGAAGTTGCCCTTGGCATCGAACTGGCTGCCCGAGTCGTCGTAGCCATGCATCATCTCGTGCCCGATGACCGCGCCGATCCCGCCGTAATTCAATGCCGGGTCGGCCTTGGGGTCGAAGAACGGCGGCTGCAGGATTGCCGCCGGGAACACGATCTCGTTGCGGGTGGCGTTGTAGTACGCATTGACCGTCTGCGGGGTCATATGCCACTCGCGCTTGTCGACCGGCTTGCCGATCTTGTCCAGCATGTAACGATAGTTGAATGCCTGCGCGGCCTGCATGTTGGCCAGGAATCCGTCACCGCGGGTCTCCAGGCCCGACCAGTCGCGCCACTGATCCGGGTAGCCGATCTTGGGCGTGAAACTGGCCCACTTCTCCAGCGCGCGCTGCTTGGTTTCCGCGCTCATCCAGTCGAGCTGTTCCAGCCGTGCCTTGAGCGCCACCGAGAGGTTCTGCACCAGCTGCTGCATCTGCTGCTTGGACTCGGCCGGGAATGCGGACTGCACGTACAGCTGGCCCAGTGCCTCGCCCATCGCCTCGTTGACCGCATTCAAGGTGCGCTTCCACCGCGGCAGCATGTCCTGCTGGCCACGCAGCGTCTTGGCATAGAAATCGAAGTTGGCCTGCTCGAACGGCTTGGCCAGATACGGTGCCGCCTCGTCCACACTGTGGAAACGCAGGTAGGCCT
Organism: Xanthomonas sp. BRIP62418; assembly: GCF_003993495.1. Lineage (NCBI taxonomy): Bacteria > Pseudomonadati > Pseudomonadota > Gammaproteobacteria > Lysobacterales > Lysobacteraceae > Xanthomonas > Xanthomonas sp. BRIP62418. The sequence goes on along the minus strand of NZ_QEZG01000040.1, from coordinate 294,109 downwards.
TCCAGGTTTCCACCGGCGTATCGGCCAGCATCGCATCGAGTTCGGTGAAGTAACCCGGCTGGCTCAGCGAGAACGTCCCTGCCGGCACCTTGAGTGCGCTGAAGAACGCCTGCCAGTCGAAATGCGGTGTCACCGCGTTGGCACCGGCCACATCGACCGGGTTGTAGCGCTTGGCCGGGTCGCGCAGTTCGATGCGCGACAGCGAGGCGGCGGCCAGGCGGGTTTCGAACGCCATCACCGCCTTGGCCTGCGTGGCCGCCTGCGCGGCGGGAACGCCGGACAACTCCAGCACGCGCGCGATGTAGGCCACGTACTGCTCACGGATCCTGGCCTGCGCCGGATCGGTGTAATAACCCTTTTCGGGCAAGCCCAGACCGCCCTGGCCTGCGTAGGCGATCATCTGTTCGGAATGCTTGTAGTCGGCATTGGCGCCGAACGAGAACAGGAAGCCCTGGCCCTTGGCATAGCTGTCGCGCAACCACGCGGCGATGGACGGCGCATCGGTCAGCGCATCGATCGCCTTGAGCTGCGGCTGCAGCGGCGTGATGCCGGCCTTGTCGATCGCCGCTTCGTCCGAGCCGGTGCGCCACAGGTCGGCGATCTTGGCGTCCACCGAGCCGGCCGACAGGTTGCCGCGCGCCAGTTGCTCCACCAACGCGTGCTGGATGGTCAGCGAACGCTCGGCCAGCACCTCGAAACTGCCCCAGCTGGTGCGGTCCGACGGCACCGGGTTGGCCTTGAGCCACTTGGCGTTGACGAAGCCGTTGAGGTCCTGGCACGCGTTGATGGCCGGATCCAGGTCGTTGACGCCGAAGGCCACGATCGGCGCATCGAGCTTGGACACATCGACCCTGGTCGGCGCGGCCGGCGGTGCGGCCGGTGCCGGCCTGGCGGTGTCCTCGGAGCGGCCACACGCCGAGAGCGTCACCGCGATGGCCACTGCAAGCGACAGTGGCGCAAATTTGCTCAACATCTTTCCATTCTCCAGGGCATGCGACCGCGCCATGCGCAGTCAAAAAAAGTAGGCAATCAGCGCAGACGCACCAACCACGTCATCATTGCAACGGCACCGCAACGTCCTGACGTCCGCTGCCGCGCCCTATCGAAGAGCACACGTCCCACAACGCGCTACGTGTGGCCTGGGCACATGCCACCGCTGTTGCCGCCGCAGAAACCGCCCCGGCAATCCGGCGCAGCAGCAGCGCCATCGACTGCGGTCATTTGCGCGCGTACAGCGGTGCCATCAACAGGTACACCGGATACGCCAGCACCATCAGCACCAGCGCGACCTCATGCCCGGACGCCGCCTCCGCCCAGGACTCCATCCGTCGCGACGGCCCCCAGAAACCGAACGCCAGCAGCGCCACACCCACGATGCCGACCAGCAGCGCCAGGCCCAGCGCCGAACCGGACACACTGCCCCGGGCCAGCAACGCGAACGCAGCGCCGCCACCGCCCAACAGCAGCCCCAACGTCACCAGATACGCGCGGCAGTAGGTGGCACTCATCTGTTGCCTTTTCCGCTTGCTGGACATCATGTCTCCCCTGCAAGAACCCGCGCATGCGCACCTGCCCGATCCACCAACAGGCGCGCATGCGTGTCAAATCCGCACGCGTCAGTCGAGCGCGCGCCCGCAAACTCCACGCCACGCTGCGCGCCATGCACGCAGCGTGGCCAGCGGATGCGGCGATTACTTCGCCTTGCCCTGATTGGCCACCGCGTCGGCGGCACGCTTGGCCGCTTCCGGGTCGCCCAGATAGCGGAAGCTTTGCACCTGCAGGGTGTCGTCCAGCTCGAACAGCAACGGGATGCCGGTCGGGATGTTGAGCTCCAGGATCTGCTCGTTGGAGACATCGTTGAGGTATTTGTACAGCGCACGCAGCGAGTTGCCGTGCGCGGTCACCAGCACGGTCTGCCCAGCCTTCAACTGCGGTGCGATCGCGTCGTGCCAGTACGGCAGCACGCGCACCAGCGTGGTCGCCAGCGACTCGGTACCCGGCAATGCATTGCGATCCAGCGTGGCGTAGCGACGGTCGTGACACGGATGCCCCGGATCGTTGACGTCCATCGCCGGCGGCGGGATGTCGTAGGAGCGGCGCCAGATCTTGACCTGCTCTTCGCCGTGCTTGGCCGCGGTTTCGGCCTTGTCCAGCCCCTGCAGGCCACCGTAGTGGCGCTCGTTGAGGCGCCAGCTCTTGGAAACCGGCAACCAGTCCTGGTCCAGTTCCTTCAACGCACCCTGCAGCGTATGGATGGCGCGCTTGAGCACCGAGGTGTGCGCCACATCGAACTGCAGCCCTTCGTCCTTCATCAGCTTGCCGGCCGCAGCGGCTTCCTGGCGGCCTTGTTCGGTGAGTTCCACATCCACCCAGCCGGTGAAACGGTTGTCCAGGTTCCATTGGCTCTGGCCATGGCGCAGCAGTACGAGTTTGCGGGTCACTACGGTTCTCCGATTGGGGCCGATCAGCCTGCGATTGTAACGGCAGCCAGCGCATCGCAGGCGTGCACGAGACCGCCACGGCCAGCGCGCGATGCTGCGACCATGCAAACGATCGATCCCGTCTTTGCCGGTTGGGATGGCAGCGTCACCCAGGCGCGACAGTTGCAACAGCAACTGGCACACCGCGTGGTGCTGCAGGACCAGCTCGGCGCAACACCGCAACTGCTCGCCGGCTTCGACGTCGGCTTCGAAGACGACGGCCAGACCACGCGCGCGGCCGCGGTGCTGCTGGATGCAGACACGCTGATGCCGCTGGAAACGCACGTCGCGCGGGTGCCCACGTCGATGCCGTACGTGCCGGGCCTGCTCAGCTTTCGTGAGCTGCCGGCCTTGCTGCAGGCGCTGGCACTGTTGTCGCGCCCCCCGGATCTGGTCTTCATCGACGGCCAGGGCATCGCGCATCCGCGCAAGCTCGGCATCGCTGCGCACTTTGGCGTGGTGACCGGCCTGCCCAGCATCGGCGTGGCCAAGCAACGCCTGGCGGGCAGCTTCGTCGCGCCGGGCCCCGAGCGCGGCGACCACAGCCCGATCCTGCTGGGGGGCACGCAGATCGGCTGGGCGCTGCGCAGCAAGCCACGCTGCAATCCGCTGATCGTCTCGCCTGGCCACCGCGTCTCGATGCAGGGCGCGCTCGACTGGACGCTGCGTACGTTGCGCGCCTATCGCCTGCCCGAGCCCACGCGCCTGGCCGATCGGCTGGCCTCGCGGCGCGGCGAAATCGCCCTGCACAGCGCCGCCTCCGGACAGCTGTTCTAGCGCGCGGCGGTCAATCGCGATCAACCGTGCGCGTGCCTGCCTCTGTCGTCTGCAACCGCCCATCTCGGCACGTTCGTTCTGGCCGCCAGCACGCCGCGCAGCGACTGTCTCCGGGACGATCCGTCTTGGTGAAGCGCTCGCAGGCCGCGCGCGCACATGCAAAGCTGGTGTCCATTCGACTTGATCAGAGCCGCCGCCATGACCACCTTGATCGCTCCCCGCGTGCATGACATCGGCGGGCTGGAAGTGCGCCGCGCCGTGCCCACGCTGCAGGCGCGCAGCGTCGGCCCGTTCGTGTTCGTCGACCATATGGGCCCGGCGGTGCTGGAGCCGGAACACGGCATCGACGTGCGTCCGCATCCGCATATCGGCCTGGCCACGGTCACCTTCCTGTGGTCCGGCGAGATCGGCCACCGCGACACCTTGGGCTCGGACCAGGTGATCCGCCCCGGCGACGTCAACTGGATGACCGCCGGCCGCGGTATCGCCCACTCCGAGCGCACGCCCGGCCCCGAGCGCGCCCGCACGCATGCGCTGCACGGCATGCAGACCTGGATCGCACTGCCGCGCTCGGCCGAAGAAACCGCGCCGGCCTTCCATCACCACGCCGCCGCCAGCCTGCCGCAGCAACGCCGCGCTGGTGTCTGGCTACGCGTGATCGCCGGCCGCGCGTACGGCGAGGAATCGCCGGTGCAGGTGTTCAGCGGCACGCTCAACGTCGCGCTGGATCTGCAGCCGGAGGCGGAGATCGACCTGGACACCGGCCACGCCGAACGTGCGCTCTACATCCTGGAAGGCGAGGCGCAGCTGGACGGCACCGACGTGCCCGCGCGCCACCTGATCGTACCCTCGCCCGGCAGCCGCGGGCGCCTGCGCGCCAGGACGCCGCTCAAGGCGATGCTGCTCGGCGGCGAACCGCTGGATGGGCCGCGCCACCTGTGGTGGAACTTCGTCTCCAGTTCAAAGGAGCGCATCGAGCAGGCCAAGGACGATTGGCAGGCCGGCCGCTTCGGCCGCATTCCCGGCGACGACAAGGAATTCATTCCACTGCCGGAAACCCCGGCGCCCAAGCCGGTCAACTACCCCTGACCGCAGCCGGCAGCCCGGCAGTGCCGCGCAGCCCACCCAGGTCTCGCAACGGGAGTGCCAGCGCGCACGACCGATTGCAGCCCAACCTGCGAATTGCGCTTGAGCTTGCAGCCCAACCTGTGGTAGTCATGTCGACATAGGTTGGGGACAGGTTGCGTGCGGGCACAGCCGGGCGGGGAGCGCACGGGCTGATGCCGCGACACGGTCAACAACGCTGTCCCTGCGCAGACATCCAACGCCGGGGAACACTTGAATGAAGTCCGCATCCTGCCTTGTCGGCCTGAGCCTTCTGTTGGCCGCCGCCACCGTTCACGCCCAAACCTCACCGGTCTGCCCACCGTTGCCGCCAGCCTCCGGGCTGCAGTGGAGCGAGCTTTCAGGTGCGGACTATCTGTTCTGCAAGGCCTTGACTGCAGACGGTCGCCAGGTGATGGGCGTCATGCTGACCACGCGCGACCCGGCGATGACGCTGGCGCGTGACCGCCGCGCGGAGAAGGGCCAGATCCAGCAGGAAGACTTTTACTGGTACAAGCTCGACCTGGGCGGCCGCGAGCTGCCGGGCATGGAATCGCGCCGCGTCACCGTGGTCGAGCTGGGCAAGAAACGCTATGCACAGCTCTGGATCGACGGCGCCAGCACCGAGGAGCTGGCCTCGATGCAATCGCTGGTGCAGAACATGGATCTGCAGCCCGCCAGCCTGGCCTTGCAGCGCTGACGCAACCGGTAGTGAAGCGCCAGGTCATGCCGACCTGGCGCGGCCCGGCGGGCGCGCCTGCGCTTGCACATGCCTGCTGCAACCCCCGACGCGTCGCCGTCACCCCGCAGTTGCCGTATCGGCGCGCACCTCGTCGGTGCGCAGCCGATGGAGCGGGCAGATGTCGGCCACCTCCAGCAGGGGGGCACTCACGCCGCTCTCCTACGCGTGGCGCGAGCGACCGGCTAAAACCGGCCTTCCTGGAAGTCGACGAAGGCCTGCATCAATTCCTGCTTGGTATTCATCACGAACGGGCCGTGTCGCATCACCGGCTCGTTGAGCGGGCGGCCCGCCACCAGGATCAGCTGCGCGCCGTCGGCACCGGCCCGCAGCGTCAGGCGCTCGCCGCCGCCCAGCACCGCCAGTTCCTGCGCAGGCAGCGCACGCGCGGCATCGCCCTCGCCCACCGTCACCGCACCTTCAAAGGCGTAGGCAAACGTGTTGTGGCCGCTGGGCAGCACATAGTCCCAGGACGCCTCCGGTGCCAGTGCGATATCCAGGTACACCGGCTCGGTGGCCGGTTGCACGATCGGGCCGCGCACCTGGCCCACGGCTCCGGCGATCACCTTGACCGTGACACCGGGCGCCGGCTGCGCGACCGGGATGCTGTCCGGTGCGTACTCCTGATACCTGGGGTCGGTCATCTTGTCGCGCGCCGGCAGGTTCACCCACAGCTGGAAGCCGCGCATGCGCCCGGATTCCTGCTCCGGCATTTCCGAATGGATCAGCCCGCGGCCGGCGGTCATCCACTGCACGCTGCCCGGGGTCAGCAGGCCTTCGTTGCCGTGGTTGTCCTTGTGGCGCATGCGCCCGTCCAGCATGTAGGTCACCGTCTCGAAGCCGCGGTGCGGGTGGCTTGGGAAACCGCCGATGTAGTCCTCGGCCTTCTCGGTGCCGAACTCGTCGAGCATCAGGAACGGGTCCAGATCCGGCAGCTGCTGGGTGCCGATGACGCGGGTCAGCTTGACCCCGGCGCCGTCGGAGGTCGGCATGCCGCGGATGGTGCGCAGCACATGCGCCGCTGTCGTGGTGGTGGTGCTCATTGCGTTGTCCCTGTGCAGTGGGTCGGTGCACCAATGATGGGTGCGCCTGCTGCAACGCCCAACCACGGCCGCTGCAACCGATCGTTCCAATCGTCGGCCTCCTATGGCGGGCGCTAGCGCATCGTGTACCCGAATACTCTACGACCAAAGTTTTACCCTGCCGCGGAACGCTGCCATTGACCGCAGCCTGGCACGGGGGGACCCTTGGGCGAATCGTTCCTGAGGGGCATGCATGAAAGGGTTCTCGAAGCTGGCCTGGGGCGCGCTGGCGCTGCTGGCCGCGTTCTGTCTGGGTACCGTGGCGCTGCGGCGTGGCGAGCACATCAATGCGCTATGGATCGTGGTGGCGGCGGTGTCGATCTATCTGATCGCCTACCGCTTCTACAGCCGGTTCATCGCCGACAAGGTGATGCAGCTGGACGTGACCCGCGCCACGCCGGCGGTGGCCAACAACGACGGCCTGGACTACGTGCCCACCAACAAGCACGTGCTGTTCGGCCACCATTTCGCCGCGATCGCCGGCGCCGGGCCCCTGGTCGGCCCGGTGCTCGCCGCACAGATGGGCTACCTGCCCGGCCTGCTGTGGCTGGTGGTCGGCGTGGTGTTTGCCGGCGCGGTGCAGGACTTCGTGGTGCTGTTCCTGTCCAGCCGCCGCAACGGCCGCTCGCTGGGCGATCTGGTGCGCGAGGAAATGGGCCAGGTGCCCGGCACCATCGCCCTGTTCGGCGCCTTCCTGATCATGATCATCATCCTGGCGGTACTGGCGATGGTGGTGGTCAAGGCGCTGGCCGAAAGCCCGTGGGGCATGTTCACCGTCATCGCCACGATGCCGATCGCGCTGATGATGGGCGTGTACATGCGCTACATCCGGGTCGGCAAGATCGGCGAGATTTCGGTGGTCGGCCTGATCCTGTTGCTGGGTGCGATCTGGCTGGGCGGCAAGGTCGCGGCAGATCCGAGCTGGGGCCCGGCATTCACCTTCACCGCCAAGCAGATCACCTGGATGCTGATCGGCTACGGCTTCGTCGCCTCGGTGTTGCCGGTGTGGCTGCTGCTGGCACCGCGCGATTACCTGTCCACCTTCCTCAAGATCGGCACGATCCTGGCACTGGCGATCGGCATTGTGGTGGTCATGCCGGACCTGAAGATGCCGGCGCTGACCCAGTTCGCGTCCACCGGCGACGGCCCGGTGTGGAAAGGCGGCATCTTCCCGTTCCTGTTCATCACCATCGCCTGCGGTGCGGTCTCCGGCTTCCACGCGTTGATCGCCTCGGGCACCACGCCCAAGCTGCTCGCCAACGAAGGCCACATGCGCTACATCGGCTACGGCGGCATGCTGATGGAATCGTTCGTGGCAGTGATGGCGCTGGTGGCCGCATCGATCATCGAGCCGGGCATCTACTTCGCCATGAACAGCCCGGCCTCGCTGGTCGGCAGCGACACGGTGGCCGTTGCGGCCAAGGTGTCCGAGTGGGGCTTTGCGATCACGCCCGAGGTGCTGGAAGCCACGGCACGCGACATCGGCGAGCACAGCATCCTGGCACGCGCCGGTGGTGCGCCCACCCTGGCGGTGGGCATCGCGCAGATCCTGCACCATCTGCTGCCGGGCGAAGACACCATGGCGTTCTGGTACCACTTCGCGATCCTGTTCGAAGCGCTGTTCATCCTGACCGCAGTGGATGCCGGCACACGTGCGGGCCGCTTCATGCTGCAGGATCTGCTGGGCAACTTCATCCCGGCACTGAAGAAGACCGAATCGTGGACCGCCAACATCATCGCCACGGCCGGCTGCGTGGCGCTGTGGGGCTATCTGCTCTACACCGGCGTAATCGATCCGTTCGGCGGCATCCAGACCCTGTGGCCGCTGTTCGGCATCTCCAACCAGATGCTGGCCGGGATCGCGCTGATGCTGGGCACGGTGGTGCTGTTCAAGATGAAGCGCGACCGCTACGCCTGGGTCACGCTGGTGCCGGCGTTGTGGCTGCTGATCTGCACCACGTATGCGGGGCTGATCAAGATCTTCGACAGCAACCCGGCGCAGGGCTTCCTGGCGCAGGCGCACAAGTACCAGGACGCCATCGCCGGCAACACCATCACCGCGCCGGCCAAGACGGTGGCGCAGATGCAGCAGATCGTCACCAATGCCTACGTCAACACCGGGCTGACGGTGCTGTTCCTGTTCGTGGTGGGATCGATCCTGGTCTACGCGGTCAGGACGATCGTGATTGCGCGCCGCAATCCGCAGCTCAGTGATCGCGAAACCCCGTACGTGGCCTTGCAGCCACACCAGATGGCGGACCTGTAATGGGCACCCAACTCGTTCTTGCCAGCCAGTACCAGGTGCATCGCCGCATCTGGCGGCGCCTGATACAGACCGCCCGCCTGTGCTGCGGCATTCCCGATTACGACAACTATGTGCGTCACATGCTGGAAAAACACCCCGACAAGCCGGTGATGGACTACCCCACCTTCTTCCGCGAGCGCCAGGACGCGCGTTACGGCGGCAAGAGCGGGTTTCGCTGCTGCTGACCGGATGACCGGGCAGGTGGCGAGTCGGGATGCAGCAGGGCGCGATGCGAATCGCGCCCTGCTGCGTCGATGGCTTGGGGTTGGCCGCAGGGAGTCCTCTCGCACTCATCACCGCGGACACGCCGCAAGGCCGGGCGGCCGATGGACGGCCTTGCCGATGGATCAGTTGTAGGGCGGGTGATCTGCGGCCTGGCTGCAAGGCCCTTGCCCGCCCGCCGCTGCGGGACACGCCGCAAGCACGGGCGGCCGATGGACGGCCTTGCCGATGGATCAGTTGTAGGGCGGGTGATCTGCGGCCTCGCTGCAGGGCCCTTGCCCGCCCACCGCTGCGGGACACGCCGCAAGGCGGGGCGGCCGATGGACGGCCTTGCGGAAGGAACAGTTGTAGGGCGGGTGATCTGCGGCCTGGCTGCAGGGCCCTTGCCCGCCCACCATCGCGGGACACGCCGCAAGTACGTCCTTGTAGGCTCTGGCGCGGCATCCATGCCGCTCAAGGTCCCGCGACGGTGGGCGGGCAAGGACCAGTCAAGAGGGTCGGTGTGCGTGGTTGCGAGCGGGACATGACGTGCGTTGGTCGGATCAGGGGGCATCCGATCAGCTTTCAGGCGCACGCCGAGCAACAGCCAGACTTCAGTAGAGCAACCCAAGACTTCCCAGCGTCTTGAGGTAAGCCTGGCAACAGGCAGGTTTTCAACCGACCACCGACCAAGCGTCTGGTGCGGTGTCCTCGCCGGTTGCGGGACCGTGTGGCGGCATGGATGCCGCCACCGCGCCTACATGGACGTACTTGCGGCGTGTCCCGCGAGCGGTGAGGACACCGCGCCCTCGACCCACCGAGCTGTTGACCTGGACTTTGACCTGAGCGTTTGACTGCACTCAAACCACGCTACGGCTCAACAGCTCTGTTATCGCAAGTCGATTGCACGATCTGGCCGACTGCGGTTGAAGAACGAGCTGGCTGCCACTTCGCCGCCATCGACACCGCATTCAACAACTCTTGTCAGCAGCGCTCAGCCAGCGCGTTTTTGCGTGAGCCGCTCGAACAACGCCGGTAAATCGCGCATATCGTCGAACACCGCCAGCACGCCAAGCCGACGCAAGGTGTCGGCATGCCCCTGCGGGATATGGCTGGCCCCGGTAAAACCCAGCACCTGCATGCCGGCCGCCAATGCGGCAGTCGCACCGGTGGGGCTGTCTTCGATCACCAGGCAGCGCTCCGGCGCAACGCCCAGGGTGCGTGCAGCCAGTAGATAGACATCAGGCGCCGGCTTGGGACGCTCCACCATATCGGCAGCGAAGACATTCCCCGCCGCACGTGCGGTGAGCCCCACCCGTTCGACCGAGGCGATCACATTGTGGCGGCGGCTGTTGGAGGCCACCGCCAGCGGCAACGGTATCTGTTCCAATGCGTCGCGCACGCCGGCGATCGGCTGCACCTCGGCCTTGATCAAGGCTTCGCTACGCGCCTGGATCTGGGCCAGCAAGGTCTCCGGCAGCTGCACGGCGAAGTGTTCCTGTACGCGCAGCAATACCTCACGCGTGGTCTGCCCGAACGTTGTCCCGAGCAAATGCTCCAACGCCTCGGCCGGCACGAAGGCCGCCAGCGCCTCGCGCATCACCCGGTCGGCCAGTATCTCGCTGTCGACAAGCACGCCATCGCAGTCGCTGATCAGTAATTCGTAGACCATTGCACCCATCTGCTCGCAAAGCACCATTATGCCGGCCGCGTTGTGACCGTTGGCTGTGAGTGCATCCGCGTGTGAAGCCCATCGTGGGTGTATCGGCACCATGCAGACACCACCCCGGCGAGCGGCCTCAACGGCCGGCACCCAGGCGCCGGCGCATGTCACGAAATCTTACCGCGCGTCGGTTGGGCAGCTGGTAGGATCGGCCCGGCTGCGGAAGGACACACCGCAGTGCCACCAGGAATGCGATCAGGAGAAGGAGATTTCGATGCAACCGCGATTCCCCACCCTGCTCGTTCTTGCGACCTCGTTTTTCGCGGTCTCATGCACCGCCTCGCCCGGTGCCAAGGAGCAAACCACCATGTCAGCTACGCTGCACGATCACACCGTCGCCTTCCGCGACCCCGGCCTGAGCGATATCGCCAACGCCATTGCGCACGGTGACGTCGCCCGAATCGGCGCACTCGCACCGACAGTCGACCTCGCCGCACACGGCGATCAGAACGTCACCCTGCTCGAGTGGGCGATCTGGAATGAACAACCCCGCGCCCTGGCCGCATTGCTCGATGCAGGCGCAGACCCGTCGTTGCCGGGCATGGACCAGGAAACGGTCGTGCACATGGCCGCCATGGCGCAGGACGCGGAGTACCTGAAGATCCTGCTGCAGCACAAGGCGCCGATCGACGTGGTCAGCGCGCGCGCCGGCTGGACACCGTTGTTCCGCGCCGTGCAGAGCAAGCGCGATGCGCAGATCGCGCTGTTGATCGACGCCGGCGCCGATCTGCAGCGCGTCGACAACACCGGCAACAGCGTGCTGCACCTGGCCGCCCAAAGCGGCGCGGCGAGTCCGGCAGTGCTGCAATTGCTCAAGGCCGGCGTGGATCCGACGCTGCGCAACGCACAACAGAAAACCTTTCAGGCGTATTTCTTCACCACCCCCGATCGCCTGCTCAATGCCGCTGGCCAGCAGGTCAGGGCGGACGTGCGCGCATGGTTGAGCGCCCACAACATTCCCGTGGAAAGCAGCCGCTAAGCGGGCTTTTCGCACGACGAACGCAAGGAGCCGCGCATGAGCCCGTCAGATTCCACCCACTCGTCCACGCCATTCGCAGAGTCGATGCGTGGACAGCAACCGCAGCCGGAAGACCGCCAGTTTCCGGCGGTGCTGCAAGACCTCTACGCCACTGCCTCGCAGCGACGCGAAGGCAGCGCTGAAACCTTCGCGCCCCTGCCCAACGGCTGGACGCGCATGGACGACAGCACGCTGCAGCGTGCCGGTATCGACCCCGGCCTGCTGCACGACGCCAAGAGCGGTTTCGATGCCGCGTTCTACCGCAACGACCAGGGCCAGGTGGTGCTCGGCTTCTGCGGCACCGACGAAGGCAAGGACTGGAAGCACAACCTCGGCCAAGGCCTGGGCTTCGACGACGCGCAGTACGCGTCTGCGATCCAGCTCGGCAGCCAGGCCAAGCAGGCGTTCGGCGACCAGGTGGTGATCTCCGGACACTCGCTCGGTGGCGGTCTGGCGGCGGCATCGGCGATGGTCAACGACATCCCCGCCGTGACCTACAACGCCGCTGGCGTCAACGACCGCACGCTGGAACGCCAGGGGCTGGATGCCTCGGCGGCCAAGGACTACGCCAGCAGCGAGTTGATCCGCGGCTACCACGTCCGCAACGAGATCCTCACCCATCTGCAGGAAGACAGCATCCCGCTGAAATGGGCGATGCCCAATGCGGCCGGCCATCAGATCGAGCTGCCGGAACCGGACCCGTTGTCGTTCGGGCAACGCCTGGTGCCGGGCATGATGCTGAAGCACCGCCTGGACCTGCACGGCATGGACTCGGTGATGAAGGCGCAGGACATGCAATCGCCCGTGCAGGCGCAAGGTACCGGCAGCCAGTTGTTCAACGATGCGGTGGTGCGGCTGGACGGCCAGCGCGAGCGCCTGGGCCTGCGCGACGACACCGCGTTTCTCAATACCGCCGCCAGCGTGGCCGCGCGTGCCAGCAGCGACGGTCTGCAGCGGATCGACCACCTGGTGCCCAACCGCGATGGCGACAGCCTGATTGCGGTGCAGGGCCGGATGGACGACCCGGCGCATCTGCGCAGCCATGTGCAGACCGCCTCGGCAGCCAGCGAGCCGGCGCACGGCAATGTCGATCAGTTGCAGCAGCACAACCAGCAGCAGTCGCAGCAGAGCACGCAGCAGGAAGCGCAGCGCCGCGGTCTTCAGCAGTAATCGTGGTCGGGCACCGGCGCTGCCGGTGCCCGACTCGATGTGGCCGCCCCCCCTTGGCGAACGGTTGTCGCATGGAGGCAGCGGGTGCATCCGACACTGCGGCAGAGGCGTGGCAACGCCCGCGCGCGCCCGGCAACACGGTCCGACGGCGCGCCAGGCAGCGGCAGGCCCGGTCAGCCCGCGCCTGCCATCGCCCGCAGGGTGATACCGACCAGATAGGCCAGATACGTGCCGGTGGCGTAGCCCATCGTGCCCAGCAGCACGCCGACCGGCGCCAGGGCCGGGTGGAACGCGGCGGCCACCACCGGCGCCGAGGCCGGTCCACCGATATTGGATTGCGAGCCGATCGCGAAATAAAAGAACGGCACCCGCAACAGGCGGCCCAGGCCCCATAGCAACCCGATATGCACCGCGATCCAGATCAGCCCGAGCAGGAACAGCCATGGCCGGTCCAGCAACGCCAGCAGATCCATCTGCATGCCGATACAGGCGATCAGGAAGTACAGCAGCAGCGAGCCGATCCTGGACGCGCCAGCGCCCTCCAGCGTCCGTGCGCGGGTGAAGCTCAGCAGCAGGCCGATGCTGGTCGCCAGCACCACCACCCAGACGAACGGCGTGTCCAGGCTGAACTGGCTGGACCAGCGCAGGTTGGCCTTGCACCAGGCGGCCAGCGGCGTGGCCAGCGCATGCGCCAGCCCGACCCCGCCGAACGCCACCGCCACGATCACCATCAGATCGGCCAGGCTGGGAATGCGCGCGTGTTCGGCCTGAAACTGCGCCATGCGCGCCTGCAGGGCATCCAGCGCGCGGCTATCGGCTCCGCTGCGCGCATCGATGCTGCGTGCGCGCCCGGCCAGGAAGATCAGCGCCGCCATCCACACATAACCGACGCCCACATCCACCACCGCAAACTGCCCGAACGTGGTGGCGTCCACGTTGAAGACCTCGCGCATCGCCAGCATGTTGGCCCCGCCGCCGATCCAGCTGCCCGCCAGCGCGGCCATGCCGGCCCAGGTATCGCCGGCCACCGTGGCCGGATGCAGCCAGCCCATCACCCAGAACGCCACCACCGCCCCGAGCATGATGCTCAGCGATGCGCCCAGGTACATGGCGACCAGCTTGGGCCCCAGTCCCAGGATGGCGCGCAGGTCGACGCTCAAGGTGAGCAGGACCAGCGCGGCCGGCAGCAGCACGTCGCGCGCGATCGGGTTGTACAGGCGGGTATTGGCACCGTCGATCAGGCCAACGGTGTTGTAGATGCCTGGGAGCAGGTAACACAGCAGCAGCGCCGGGACGACGGCGTAGAAGCGGCGCCACGGCCCCTGCTCGCGCGAGGAAGTCCAGAACACCGCGCCCAAGGTGGCGGCGATCAGGCCGAAGACGACGATATCGTTTTGGATCAAGGCAGAACCGGCAACGTTCACTGGGGCGACACTCTCGACTGGGAGCCGCCAACGTGCGGATCCCAGCAAGAATGGCCGATCGCCTGCATCCAGTCGACTGGCCATCCTCGCAACCACGGGGGTGCCTACGAAGTGGCCGGATTTTAAGCAACCGCAGGTTGCCGGGTGCGCGCGATCACCCCCCGCCCTGCCAGGGCGGACGGTCAGCGCCGCCTTTCCCCTGCTGCAGGGTGCCGGCCCGGTCAGCCGTAGCGACGCACCACGCGATCGCCTTCGGCGGTATGCAACACCACGCCGCTGGGCTGACCGGTGGTCAGGCAGTGCAGCTTGGCCATCAATTCGGCATTTTCCAGTGCGCCCTGCTCGCGCAGATAACGCAGCGGCGACCATTGCGGCCGGGTGACCCACCAACCGCCCTGTTCGGGATGAATACGGACAACATAGCGGGACTCGTCCATCAGGGCCTCCGGCCGGTAGATGCAGCGATCGAACGATTGAGGTGGGCAGCGCGGGGAGGCGCAGCGCACCGGCGCTGGGGGGCCATGGGCCTGCCGGGGATGCCGGCGCGCCCTTACTCAAGGGGCCGCGGGAGAGTGGCCAGGGGCCCCGCGTCCGGCATAGCAAGAATGCTTCTTCGCTTATGCCAATACCGTCGGGCGGACACTGGCATGAAGGTAGGAAAATTCCTACGTGACACCGATCAGGGCGGGCGCTAGATTCGCGCTCGAGCGGCGAACCGACGTCGCAAGTGGCCGTCAACGGGCGCAGACGGCGCGAGGGAATTGGTCGCTCGTGGAAATGCCTCGGGGGAGGAGTCGCATGCATCTGCTCAGGAAGTTCGAGTTTCCGGTCAAGACCGCAATGGTGGTGGGCTATGTCCTGGTGATCAGGGAAGCGATCGTGCTCTGGTCCTGATGCAGCTCTGCCGCCAGGCTGCCGGATAGCGCGCAGCTGCACCCGTCACGGTGTCTCAATCCGCATCCACCCAGCCACGCTGTTGCGCTGCGACCAGATCGGCGGGCGTGTCCACGTCCAGCGCAAGCGCCGGGGCGCTGACGCAGCCCAAGGTCTGCACGTCCAGGCCGGCGAACAAGCCACGCAGGCCGCTGTCGCCCTGCAGCGGCACGTCGGCCCAAGCCGCGTGCGTGACCACTGCGGGAATGCCGCGCACACCGGCATACCCGCTGGTGGCGCACCCGGAGGCGGCACGGTCGGCCTCTTCGAGCAAGGCGCGCAGATGCGGCGCATCCAGCGCGGGCTGATCGCACCCCAGGATCAGGCTGCGCCGCAGCGAGGTATCGTCCTGCACATGCTGGCGCAGCGCCGCCAGGCTGGAGCCCATGCCGGCGGCCCAGTCGGCGTGGCGCAACACCTCCACCTCCAGTCCCTGCAGGACATCGCTCAGCGCGTCGGCATCGGCGCCCAGCACCACCACGCAGCGGCGTGGCCCCGTCTGCAACGCGATGCGTGCAAAACGCCGCAACAACGGTTCACCGTCGCGCAGCAACAATTGTTTGGAACGCCCCAGCCGGCGTCCTGCACCTGCGGCGAGCAGCAGCGCGACGTGATCGCTGCTCATGCGTCAACTGCCATCGCACGAGGCGAACGATGGCGCGATGCCGGCGGCATTGGAGACCAGTCAAAACCGGCATCGCGCAAAGTCGCGGATAAAGGGCCGGCAATGACGGGCGACGGCAATCGAGCTGCGTCGCAAGCGACGTCGTCATCGTGATCACGTAGTTCGGTCATGGCGACGTGGCGTGGTTTTGGAGATGCGCCAGCGTAGAGATTCAACTGTGCGCGCGGAGTGACTAAATGCAGCGCAGTCTCCGGCTCGCGCTGGATGGCGCCCCCTGCACCCGACCAATGGCGTGGCGGGCATTGCATTGCGATGTCAGCTCGACGATTGGGGAGACAAGGCCACGGCAGCGCTACGATAAACATCGCAGTGCGTAAGTGTCAGCGCGGGATAAGGCAGTTAATCGCGGCCGCGAGGAGCATGCAGTAAATACATACCCAAGGGCCTATCAACCATCAGCTTTCCACGGCGCCGCACCGCAGCAGAAAACCTCGGCTACGAGCAACAGACCAACGCGATGGCCCACCGCAGATCGAAATCAATGCAAATACGCGATTGCGCCTTGCTGCCCGCTCGCCTGACCGCAACAGCCTCAGCCGGCCAGCGCGGCGGCCTGCCCATCGGCCACCGCCTGGATGGCTTCGGCAATGATGCCCAATGCAATCGTGTGCGGTGAGGAGTGCCCCATGCGCCAGCCCGCCGGCAGCCGCAATCTGGCCAGGGCCGCATCGTCATACCCGAGCGCACGCAGTGCCTGCAGGCGTGCCTCACGCTTCTGGCGACTGCCCAGGATGCCGATGCAGGCGACCCCGGAGGCAAGTCCACGACAGGCGACCTGCAGATCGCTGTCGCCATCGTGCGCAAGGCTGTACAGCGCGGTGTCCGCATCCAGATGCAGATCTTGCAAAGCCTCGCCCAAGGCACGGCGATCGTAGTGGTCCGCAGCCAGTCCGGGCGGCGGTTCGCCGGGACCATGCGGCCGCAGCACGCGCACCTCGATGCCCATCTGGCTGGCAAGTGACACCAGCACCAGCAGCGCAGGATCGGCACCGACCAGCACCAGCCGCAGCGGCGGGCGATGCGTGCGCAGGAATTCGTCGGGACGCAGATCCTGCGTGCTCACCGGGTAACGGACCGCACCGGTGGTCCGATCCAGCGCAACATGAAACGGGCGACGATGCTGGCGCGCGTTGCGCCAGCGTGCCAGATGCTCGCCAAGATCCTGTACCGGCCAGACCAGCACGCCGATACGGCCACCGCAGCTGAGCTGGATATCCAACACCTGGCTGCCTTCGCCGTAGTCCAGCCAGCGCGGGGTGCCGTCACGCAAGGCGGCGATGGCTTCGTGCGCCACTGCCGCCTCCACGCACCCGCCCGAGACGTAGCCGGCCACCCGCCCATCGGCACTGATGGCCATCTCGCTGCCCAACGGGCGCGGCGAGGAGCCTTGCACGTCGATTAGCGTGGCGATGGCCACGCGCTGGCCCGCCCGATGCCAGGCGCTGAGCGTCGGCAGCAGGTCATCGTGCAACGCGTAGCTTGGCCATGCCGGCCACGCCGGCTCGGCCGGCGCCGCATGCGTGACCGGGGCCACCATCGCACTCACGCGCGCAACAGCTCGGGCAGATGCGGAAGCAGCTTGTCCAGCGTCACCGGGTACTCACGGACGCGCACACCGGTAGCGTTGTAGACCGCATTGGCGATTGCCGCGGCCACGCCGCAGATGCCCAGCTCGCCGACACCCTTGGCCTTCATCGGCGACGACATCGGGTCGCTCTCTTCGAGAAAGATCACTTCCTGGTGCGGGATGTCTGCATGCACCGGCACTTCGTAACCGGCCAGATCGTGATTGACGAAAAAGCCCAGCCGCTTGTCGACCGCCAACTCTTCCATCAGGGCCGCGCCCGCGCCCATCGTCATGCCGCCGATGACCTGGCTACGTGCAGACTTGGGATTGAGGATGCGTCCAGCCGCACACACCGCGAGCATGCGGCGGATGCGCACCTCGGCAGTGGCGATATCCACGCCGACTTCGACGAAGTGCGCGCCAAAGGTCGACAGCTGATGCGTCTTGGAGAGGTCGCCGAACTCGATCTTGTCCTCCACCACCAAGGCACCATTGGCGGCCGCATCGCCCAGCGCGATGCGCTTGCCGCCGGCACGCACATGGCTGTCGGCAAATTCGGCCTTGGCCGGGTCCAGCCCCAGCTGCTTGGCGACGGCCTCGCGCAGCTTCACCGCTGCGGCGTAGACACCGGCGGTGGAGCTGTTCGCACCCCACTGTCCACCGGAGCCAGCCGAGGCAGGAAAACTGGAATCGCCCAGCCGCACATCCACCCAGTCCAGCGGCACGCCCATCATTTCTGCGGCGGTCTGCGCAATGATGGTGTAGGAGCCGGTGCCGATATCGGTCATGTCGGTTTCCACCACCACGCGACCGCCCTGCTCCAGGCGCATGCGCGCGCCGGAGGTCATCACCGGTGCATTGCGGAACGCCGCGGCCACGCCAATGCCGACCAACCAGCGCCCATCGCGGTTGCTGGCCGGCTTGGCCTTGCGCTTGGACCAGTCGAAACGCTTTGCGCCATCTTCCAGGCACTTGACCAACTGACGCTGCGAGAACGGGCGCTGCGGGTTTTCCGGATCCACCTGGGTATCGTTGACGATCCGGAACTTGACCGGATCCATGTCCAGCTTCTCGGCCATTTCGTCCATGGCCACTTCCAGCGCCATCAACCCCGGCGCTTCGCCAGGCGCACGCATCGCATTGCCTTCGGGCAGATCGAGCACGGCCAGGCGTGTGGCAATCAGGCGGTTGGCACCGGCATACAGCAACTGCGTCTGCGCGGCCGCAATCTCAGGCCCGCCCTCGGGCAGGTCGCCGGACCAGCTCTCATGCGCAATCGCCGTGATCTTGCCATCGCGCTGTGCGCCGATACGGATACGCTGCACGGTGGCCGGGCGGTGCGTGGTGTTGTTGAAGATCAGCGGCCGCGGCAACATCACCTTGACCGGGCGTCCGACCTGGCGTGCGGCCAGCGAGGCCAGCACCGCATCGGCACGCAGGAAGAGCTTGCCGCCGAAACCGCCACCGATATACGGCGACATCAGACGCACGTTTTCGCGCGGGATACCGAGCGTCCTGGCCAGATCGCCCGTGCTCCAGTCGATCATCTGATTGGAGGTCCACACGCTGAGCTTGTCGCCCTCCCACATGGCGATCGATGCGTGCGGCTCCATCATCGCGTGCGAATGGTCCGGCGTGGTGTATTCGGCATCCAGTTGCACCGGGGCTGCCGCGAAGGCGCTATCGAAATTGCCGACTGCGCTGTTCGGCGCCCCGCCCTCCTTGGTGACCTTGGCGCCATCGCGTGCCTTCTCCAGATCGTAGGCACCGACATGGCGGCCGTAGTCGACCTTGATCAGCTGGCCTGCGGCGCGCGCCTGCTCGAAGGTCTCGGCCACCACCACCGCAATGGCCTGGTGGTAATGCTGGATCTCCGGGCCGCCCAGCAACTTGGCGGTGTTGTATTTGCCTTTCTGCAGCTTGCCTGCATTCTGCGCGGTGACGATGCCGAGCACGCCTGGCGCATTGCGCGCAGCGCTCAGATCGATGCTGCGGATGCTGCCCTTGGAGATGCCGGCACCGACGACATGGCCGTAGGCGGCACGTCCAGGCAGGTCGTGATGCTCGTAGGCATACGGCGCCTGCCCGGTGGTCTTGAGCGGACCGTCGATACGATCGACCGGCTTGCCGACGACCTTGAGCTGGTCGATGGGGTTGGTACTGGCGGGAGTGTCGAATTTCATATCAGGCCCTCGTGTCGGCCAGGATCGCGGTCAAGGTGCGCTCAACCAGCGGCAGCTTGAAGGCGTTGTGTTCGGTGGGTTGTGCGCCGTCGAGCAGCACGGAGGCAATCGCACGCGCGCCCTGGCGCGACTGCGCTTCGGCCGCCTCGCTGCGCCATGGCTTGTGGGCGACACCGCCGACGCCGACACGCACGCTGCCATCGCGTTGCACGACCGCCGCAACCGACACCAGGGCAAATGCATACGAGGCGCGGTCGCGCACCTTGCGGTAGACATGCGTGCCGCCGAGCGGCTTGGGCAGGCTTACCGCGGTGATCAGTTCGCCGCGTTCCAGGACGGTTTCCAGGTGCGGCGTCTTGCCGGGCGCACGATAAAACTCGGACAGCGGCACCGCACGCGTCTGTCCATCCGGACGCACGGTCTCGACAACCGCATCGAGGACGCGCATCGCAATGGCCATATCGCTGGGATGGGTGGCAATGCATTCTTCGCTCACGCCGATCACCGCCAACTGCCGGTTGAAGCCGCCGATGGCCGCGCACCCGCTGCCCGGCAGGCGCTTGTTGCACGGCTGATTGGTGTCGTAGAAATACGGGCAACGCGTACGTTGCAACAGGTTGCCCGCCGTGGTGGCGCGGTTGCGCAACTGCCCCGAGGCACCTGCAAGCAACGCGCGCGACAGCACGGCGTAATCGCGACGCACGCGGGCGTCGGCTGCCAGCCCAGTATTGCGCACCAGCGCACCGATGCGCAGGCCGCCGTCCGGCGTTTCCTCGATGGTGTCCAGGCTCAGCCCGTTGACGTCGATCAGGTGCGAGGGCGTTTCGATCTGCAGTTTCATCAGATCGAGCAGGTTGGTGCCGCCTGCGATGAATTTGGCACCCGGCTGACGCGCCGCCTTGGCCGCTGCATCGGCGGGCGAGGTCGCGCGCTCGTAGCTAAACGCCTTCATGCGCGCTCTCCGGCAACTTCGTTGATCGCATCGACGATGTTGGAATACGCGCCGCAGCGGCAGATGTTGCCACTCATCCGTTCCTGCAATTCCGGCGTGGTGAGCCGGGTCTTGCCGGTGAGATCTTCGGTGACGTGGCTGGGAATGCCGCGCTTGACCTCGTCCAGCACCGCCACTGCCGAACAGATCTGCCCGGGCGTGCAATAGCCGCACTGGTATCCATCGTGCTTGACGAAGGCCGCCTGCATCGGATGCAGCTTGTCCGGCGTGCCAAGGCCTTCGATGGTGGTGATCTTGCCGCCCTGGTGCATCACCGCCAGCGACAGGCAGGAATTCATCCGCTGCCCATCGACGATCACGGTGCAGGCACCGCACTGGCCGTGGTCGCAGCCTTTCTTGGTGCCGGTCAGCTGCAGGTGTTCGCGCAGGGCATCCAGCAAGGTGGTGCGATTGTCCAGGGTCAGCGTCACCGGCTTGCCGTTGACTTCGAACGCAACCTGGCTCGATGCATTGGCAGGCTCGACTGCCTGCCGCTGCGACATCGCAGTGGCGGCAGTTGCAGCCATCGATTGGGTTGCGGCAACGCTGGCTGCCGACGCCGTGCCAGCGATCAGTACCTCGCGACGGGTCATCTTGATATCTCTCATGGCTGGCATCTCCAACAATGCTGGCTTATACAGTTCTTAAATAATGTGCAGCGCGGCTGGTCACAATCGCGTGAGCATGCAGCGCGTGTGTGCGGGTGTGAATCTGCGGTATGCCTTGATTCTAGAGGCGCTGCAGGCAGGCATTGGCGGCATGGACGGCATGTGCCTATGAAACGCGCTCATCATTGTTGGCATGCGATGCGCGCCGGCCTGCGCATCGATCAAGACGCACCGGCAGCGCGTGTGTGAGTGGACAGCGGGTCGCAGCGCTTGCGGTGATGCAAGATGTTTTCTCGACATGCTGGCAGGGATGCCCGCATCCCTGCCAGCTGCGTGGGCGACGACGATCAGAGCCTCTACGCGACGCGCGCTCCGTCATTTTTCCGCTTCACCATGAGCGCCTGGCGCAGCCGGGCGCACTGTGTAGAGAACATCCAGGTAGAGAACATCCGGATGCGAACGATCAACTGCAGCGGCAACCCACGCCTAGCGCGCAGTTGCCAGGCGCGCATGGACAGCGTGCAGGCCCTGGCGTCTCGGCGTGGTACATGCCGACTCGGCGCAGCAGCCGCGCCCGCCCGGTGGCAAGCGCGGCAGTTTGCAACTGCTCCTAGAACTCCAGCACGATCTTTCCCAGGTGGCCGCCTGCCTGCTGCAACGCAAACGCGTCGGCGATCTCGTCCAGCGCGAAGGCGCGATCGATCACCGGCCGCAGCGGCAAGGCGTCCAGCGCACGCACCAGTTGCTGCTGATGCGTGCGGCTGCCGACCACCAGCCCTTGCAGGCGCTGCTGCCGGACCATCATTTCCGCGGTCGGCACCGGACCGGCGGCACCGGTCAACACGCCGATCAAGGCGATATGCCCGCCCACCCGTCCAGCACGGATCGATTGCGCCAACGTGCCCGGCCCACCGACCTCGACCACGTGATCCACGCCGCGTCCGTTGGTGATCTCCCGCACCTGCGCCGACCACTCGGCATGCTGCCGGTAGTTGATCACGTGGTCTGCACCCAGCGCGCGCGCCTTGGCCAGCTTTTCGTCGGACGACGATGTCGCAATGACGGTGGCGCCCATCGCCTTGGCAAACTGCAATGCAAAGATCGACACACCGCCGGTGCCGAGCACCAGCACGCTATCGCCGGCCTTGAGTCCGCCATTGACCACCAGGGCACGCCATGCCGTGACGCCGGCCGTGGTCAAGGTGGCCGCTTCGGCATGGCTGTAGCCGACCGGCGCATGCGTGAACGCGTGCGCCGCGGCCACGACTGCAGAACGCGCATACCCGTCCACGCCATCGCCAGGCGTGGTGGCAAAACCGGCACGTAGCGGCTCGCCATCCAGCCAGTCGGGAAAGAAGGTGGATACCACATGGTCGCCGACGGCGAACTCATCCACCTCCGGCCCGACGGCCTCGACTACACCGGCGCCGTCGGACATGGGGATGCGGCCATCAGCGGTCGGTGCCTGCCCCGACACCACGCCAAGGTCGTGGAAATTCAGCGAGCTTGCGTGCAGCCGCACTCTGATCTGACCGCGTGCCGGCTGCCCGGGGTCTGGCAGCGCAACGGCATGTAATGCGTTCAAACCTGCAGGATGAGCTAAACGAATGGCGCGCATACGGCACTCCCTGTTGTGATCGGCGTTCGGGATAACACGCCGGGCGTTAGCCGCATGCAGTCGAGCTGGCTTTTGGCGCTGCTGTCGGCTGCCGTAGTTCGTCGCATCGTCGAGCACGGTGACAACAGCAGGCTGGACAGCGGCGCGGTTGCACGCTAGGTGAGCGTTCCCGCAGCGCATGAGGCATCAATCACAGATCTGCATTGCACGCCGCGGTGCAAGCGATTCCCCGCGGCGCCAACCGCTAGGCTGGCATGGCAATTGCAACCTCCTGCTGTCCAGACAGGTACCTTCCGTGACATCGACCAGCAAGCGACGGCGGCAACGTGCACAACGCATCGCGTTGCACTTTGTGCTGAGCATTTCGTGCCTGCTGCTGCTTGGTTCGGAGTACTGGTCCATCCATGACGAGCGCACCAGCGCGCTGCATGCCGCCGAAGCACAATCGTTGAATCTCGCCAATTCGCTGGCGCAGCATGCCAGCGACACCATGACCATCGCCGATGCCGTGCTGTCCGGGTTGGTGTCGCGGGTGGAGCATGACCAGGGCTCGGCCAGTGCGCGACTGGTCATGCATGACTTTCTGGTACATGAGGCGCGTCGCTCGGACCGGTTGCACGGCATCTTCATCTATGCGGCCGATGGCACCTGGATGAGTTCGTCACTGAGCAGCACGCCCAGGACACACAACAACGCCGATCGTGCCTATTTCAAATATCACCGCGACCATCGCGACGCCCTGTCGCTGGTCGGGCCGCCGGTCCAGAGCCGCTCCGATGGTAGCTGGGTGCTCACGTTGAGCCGGCGCCTCAACACGCCCGGCGGCGAATTTGCAGGCGTTGTCCTGGTCACCCTGCAACTGAAGTATTTCCAGAACTACTACAGCAGCTTCGAGGTCGGCCCGAATGGCACCATCGGCATGACCAACGACGATGGCATCGTGCTGGTACGACGGCCCGACAAACCTGGCGTGATCGGCACCTCGATCGCCGGCACCTCGATCTACGTCACTATGCGCGCACGCAGGCACGGCACTGCGACCTATCGTTCGCCGATCGACGGCGTGGAGCGTATTTCCAGTTTCGCGCCGGCGCAGGCGTATCCACTGACCGTCTTGACCGGCGTCTCGGTCGATGACGCATTGGCCAATTGGCGCCAATCCGCGCGCCAGCGGATCATGATCGCCACCTTGGGATGCGTGCTGCTGCTGGGCGTGGGCATCTGGCTGGATCTGCAATTGCGCCGCATGCACCGCAACGAGGAAAAGCTCAGCTCCGAAGCCTGGATAGATGCGCTCACCGGCATTGCCAACCGGCGTGCATTCGATCACCGGCTCTCGCGCGCCTTGCAGCAGGCGGTGCATCGACAAGCGCCATTGTCGGTGCTGATGATCGATGTCGATCATTTCAAGCTCTATAACGACACCTACGGCCATGTAAATGGCGACGCCTGCCTGCGCCTGATCGCGGGCGCAATTGCCGGCTGCTCACGGCGCAGCGAAGACATTGCCGCGCGTTACGGCGGCGAAGAGTTCGGCATGATCCTGCCGCAGACAGATGCTGCCGGCGCGTTGCGACTGGCCGATGCAATCCGCAGCGCCGTCGCCGCGCTCGGCCTGATGCACATGTCCAGCCCGACCAGCGCGCACGTCACCGTCAGCGTCGGCGCAGCGACGTTCGAACCGGGCGAAGTGCCACTCAGCCCGGATGCCTTCGTGCATGACGCCGATTCGGCGCTGTATCGCGCCAAGCAGAATGGCCGGAATCGCACATCGGCCTAGCGCAGCGGACAGCACCATTGCGCTACGCCGGGTGGGCGCGTCTCGCGCTCGGAATCGGCAGGTGCCAGGCGCACGCACCCGTGCTGCGCGGCGCTCGCACCCGCCTGGCGATTGCTTGCGAGGGGGTGCCAGCCATGCCTGGTCGAGACTGGTCAGCGGCGCCGCCGTACCGGCCAGGTCAGCCTGCGCGTGCAGCCGCTTTGGAACCACCGGCGTGCAGCGATGCCGCAAATGGCCAGCACGCAGAAGGCCCGCACAATGCGGGCCTTCCGGAATGACAAACAGGCTGGCTGCCGATCAGAACGGGATATCGTCGTCGGCAAAATCGTCCATCGGTGGTGCCGACTGCTGCTGGGCCGGCTGCTGACGACGCGGGGCATAGTCCTGACCGCCGCCCTGACCACCGCCGCCTTGCTGCTGGCGCGGCGCCTGGCTGCGCTGCGGGCGATCGCCGCCCATGCCACCACCACCACCGCCTTCGCCACGGCCGCCCAGCATCTGCATCTCGTTGGCGACGATGTCGGTGCTGTACTTCTCCACGCCGTCCTGGCCGGTGTACTTGTCGTAGCGCAGCTCGCCTTCGACGTACACCTGCGAACCCTTGCGCAGGTACTCGCCGGCGATCTCGCCCAGCTTGCCGAAGAACACCACGCGGTGCCACTCGGTGCGCTCCTGGTTGTTGCCCTCGCGGTCCTTGCGCATGCTGGTGGTGGCCAGACTCACGCGCGTGATCGCCATGCCGGCCTGGGTGTACTTGGTGTCGGGATCGTTGCCGAGGTTGCCGACGAGGATGACTTTGTTGATGCCGCGGGCCATAGATGCTTCCGAGATGGTGCGCCGGCGCCAATGGGGCGCGGCGGTGAATGTCTTGGTGCCAATGTTACCGCACCTGCCCTGCCCCGGTGCCTGTAGGTCCCCGCAGCGCCGGGCCGGGGAATGCCGCGCCGGCAGGTCGGAATCCGGGCACTCCCGAACCTGCCCGGCGCTGACGCCGCAAGGGTTTGCGGCTGCCGTGAGGACCTCCGGACACGGCCGACGGGACGGATCTGGCCCAGACACCTATAATCGGCGCACATCACGAACGCCTGCGCATGACCATCGCCGAAGACCTCCCCACCGTCCTGGGCCTGCCCCAGATCCAGTCCCTCGCCGCGCCCGACATGGCCGCGGTCGACGCGCTGATCCGCCGCCGCCTGGCCTCGGACGTCGTGCTGATCAACCAGATCGCCGATCACATCATCTCCGCCGGCGGCAAGCGCCTGCGTCCGATGCTGGTGATGCTGGCCGGTCATGCCGCAGGCGGCTCCGGCCCGGAGCACCACCAGTTGGCGGCGATCATCGAGTTCATTCACACCTCCACCTTGTTGCATGACGACGTGGTGGACGAGTCGGACCTGCGCCGCGGGCGCAGCACCGCCAATGCGCTGTGGGGCAATGCACCCAGCGTGCTGGTCGGCGACTTCCTGTATTCGCGCAGCTTTCAGTTGATGGTGGAGCTGGATCGCATGGAAGTCATGCAGATCCTGGCCGACACCACCAACCGCATTGCCGAGGGCGAGGTGCTGCAGCTGCTGCACGTGCACAACCCCGACACCGACGAAGCCGCCTACCTGCGCGTGATCGAGCGCAAGACTGCGGTGCTGTTCGCCGCCGGCACCCGCCTGGGCGCGCTGGCCTCGGGCGCGGACGCGCAGGTGCAGCAGCGCCTGTACGACTACGGCATGCAGTTGGGCTTTGCCTTCCAGATTGCCGATGACGTACTCGATTACGCTGCCGACGCAGCCGACTTGGGCAAGAACCTGGGCGACGACCTGGCCGAAGGCAAGGCGACCCTGCCGCTGATCCACGCCATGGCGCACTCGGATGCGGACACCCGGGAGCGGCTGCGCCAGATCGTCGAACAAGGCGATGCAGCCGCGATGCCGGAAGTATTGGCCGCCATCCACGCCACCGGCGGACTGGACTACAGCCGCCAGCGCGCCGCCGAATACGCAGCCGCCGCCGAACAGGCGCTGGACACCCTGCCCGCCAGCCCGGCGGTCGCCGCATTGCGCGGCCTGGCTCGCTACGCGGTGCAACGCACGCACTGATCCGGGGCTGGACGCCCCGGACGGAAGTGGGCATTTGGGATTGGGGATTCGCAAAAGCGGCTGCTTGTGCTTTCACGACTCCCGGCATGCGATGGCGCAACGACGCTCAGCCCAAAGCCCTGAGCACTGGCTCACAGGAAGATTCGAAGAACGGGACCACGCTGTTGCGAATCCCGAATCCCGAATCCCGAATCTCGAATCACCACTCCCTGCTATCGACCAAACCGCTCATCGAAGAAGTCGCCCAGCATGCGGTATGCGCGCGTCGCCGCACGCGGGTTGTACAGGCAGCCCGGCGGGCTGTTGGCATCGGCTTCGGCAAAGCAATGCACGGCCCCACTGAAGTTGACGAACTGCCAGTCCGCGCCGGCCGCAGTCATCTCGGTTTCGAACGCGGCGATGTCCGCCTTGGTCACGCTCTTGTCGTCGGCGCCGTTGAGCACCAGCAGCGGTGTCCTGGCCGAACCGGCGGCCGCCGGGCTGGGTGTGGCGATACCGCCGTGCAGGCTGACCACACCGGCCAGCTGGGCGCCCGCGCGCACCAGTTCCAGCACCGTGGTGCCGCCGAAGCAGAAGCCCACCGCACCGATGCGCGATGCATCCAGCGGCGCCTTGCTGGCCTGCGCCTTGAGCACGTCCACTGCTTTCAGCGCGCGGGCGCGCAGCGTCTGCGGGTCCTTCTTCAGCGCACCGGCAAACTGCCCGGCCTCGCTGTCGTTGGCCGGACGCCTGCCCTTGCCGTAGACGTCGGCAACCAGCACCACGTAGTCGTCGCCGGCCAGTTGCCTGGCCTTGGTGACCGCCGAATCGTTGACCCCGCGCCAGTTCGGCACCATCACCAGGCCTGGGCGCCTGGCGGCACCGGCATCGTCGTAGACCAGCACGCCGCTGAAGGTGTCCTTGCCGATCGTCCATTCCAGCGGCTTGGCCTGCATCGCAGCGGCGGCCGGCCATGCCAGCGACGCCAGGACACCGAACACCCCAACGCCACGCCATCTCCATTGCTTGTGCATGTGCCTGCTCCCGGGAAGGTCCGGCGAGTGTAGGCGCTGTTGCCGTGCAGGCCGGGTCATCGCCGGCGACGGCAGAGCCGTTGCGTCGGCGGCCTGCAGCCGCGATCGAAAACTCGAGGCGAATGACCGCCATCGACCGGCGCGGTCATTGCAGCGCTACTGCACGCCCAGGCCCGGAATCGCGCTGATCATCGCCGGGTCGAACCCGGTCAGCTGCGCAAAATGGCGGCCGCGCGCGACGTAGTCGCTGTACGCGCCGAAGCTGGGCGCCCCCGGCGACAGCAGCACCACACCGCCCTGCTCGCCCAGGGCCTCGCGTGCCAGCCGCACGGCATGTTCCAGGTCGGCGGCCGCATGCAGGCCGAAGCGGCCGCTCTCGGCCAGCGGGGCCAGCAACGCATGGATCCGCGGCCCGTTCGCTCCCATGGTGACGATTTCCAGCGGCGCTTTCTGCGCCATCTGCGCGGCAAACTCCTGCCAGTCCAGCCCACGATCGTGCCCACCCACCAGCAAGGCCACACGATGCTGCGCAAAGCAGGCCAGCGCCGCCAGTGACGCATGCGGCGTGGTGCTGATCGAGTCGTTGACGTAGCTGATGCCGTCCACGCTGCCAAGCAGCTGCAGGCGGTTCGGCAACGGGCGGAAGCTCGCTGCGGCCGGCGCCAGTGCCGCAGCGTCCAGCCCCAAGGCTTCCACCGCGGCCAGCACCGCGCACAGGTTGCGCCGATTGTGTTCGCCCGGCAGCGGCACGTTGGCGGTATCGAACACGGGCTGCTCGGCGCGATACACCACATCGCCGCGCAGGTGCCAGCCATCGGGATGGTTGAACCAGCGCACCTGGCTGTCGGGCAACTGCAGCTGGGTCAGGTGCGGGTCGGCCGCGTTGAGCAAGGCGATGCGCGGGCGGCCTTCGGTGACCAGCGCCAGCTTGTCGCGCACATAGCGCGCTTCATCGCCATGCCAGTCCAGATGCTCGGGAAACAGGTTCAGCACCAGCGCCAATTCCGGACGCGCGCCGCTGCGCCCCACCTCGCCGGTCTGGTAGCTGGACAACTCGATCGCCCAATATGTCGGCGGCGGTTGCGGTGCCAGCACTTCCAGCAAGGGCTGGCCGATGTTGCCGACCAGCGCGGTGCGATGGCCGGCCGCACGCAGCAGATGCGCCAGCAGCGCGGTGGTGGTGCTCTTGCCCTTGGTGCCGGTGACGCAGATGGCGCCCGGCACCACGCCATCTGGCTGCGCATGTTCGGCAAACCACAACGCGGTGCCGCCGATGAATTGCGTGCCGTGCACGGTTGCCGCGGTGTGCGCCTCGGGGCGATACGGGCTGATGCCGGGCGATTTCACCACCACCTCGAACCGGCCCAGCGCCTGCGCGCTGGCATCGGTTTCCACATGCAACGCAGCATCGGC
Organism: Xanthomonas sp. BRIP62418; assembly: GCF_003993495.1. Taxonomy (NCBI): domain Bacteria; kingdom Pseudomonadati; phylum Pseudomonadota; class Gammaproteobacteria; order Lysobacterales; family Lysobacteraceae; genus Xanthomonas; species Xanthomonas sp. BRIP62418. The sequence goes on along the minus strand of NZ_QEZG01000040.1, from coordinate 265,205 downwards.
CAGCGTCTCGAGCTCGCGCGCTTCGTCGGCGTTGCAGAACACCGTCAGCGTTTGCGTCGGCAACGCGGCGCGCAAGGCGCGATACGCGGCGCGTCCTTCGCGCCCCCAACCCCATAACGCAAGCGCCTTGCCCTCAAGCTGCGAAATTCGCACGCACGCGCTCCCACAGCGCCGACGGAATCCGGTGCTCGCCGTCGATGGCCAGCAACGGCTCCAGCTGCAATTCCTGCTGGTCCAGCTGCGGCTGGATCTCGCGGATGAAACGTAGCACCAGCGCGTCTTCCTTCCATTCGGCACGGCCGGCCAGCACCGCCATCGCCGCGCGCGATTCGCGGCCTTCACCCACGCATTCGAACGGCTTGTGGTCCTGGAATTCCAGCAACGCATCGTAGCCGCCGGCCTGGCCTGCATCGTCGAGCAGATTGCGCCCGAAGATGTTGACCAGGCGCGTCTTGGGCATGAACGGTGCCAACGCCAGGAACACGAAATGGCACTTCGGGCAGACCCCGCACCAGCGGTGCACCGGGCGCTCGCCCATGATGTGGAAGTTGCGGTTGCAGCTGGAAAAATGCGCGTCGTAGTGGTCGGTCTTGGCGAACTGGCGCGCCACCGCCAGCTCCGACAACGGCCGCAGCAACGAGTAATAGCGCAGGTCGGCCGCCACATGCCGCTGTACGTAGTCGCCGAACGCCTGCTCGAACGCCCAGCCCTTGGACCACTGGTGATTGACCTCGCCGGTGCCGGGAATCTGGCTGCCGTAACTGGCCGAACGCTCGTTGGAAAACACCACCTGGTCCACGCCATTGAGCAAGGCGGACAGCACCAGGATGGCCGAGTTCACCGCGGTAACCGGGATATGCCCGTTCCACGCGCCCTGGCGATTGAGCTCGAACAATTCCGACGCCAGCACGCGGCCGATATTGAGCACCGGCAGACCGGTGCGCTCGGCGCAGGCACGGATCAGCTGCGAGCCGCCGATCCAGCTCACCGTCTGGTCGATGCCGGCGTGCCGCAGGGCTTCGATGCTGACCAGCGAATCCTTGCCGCCGCCGATCGCCACCAAGGCATGCTCGCGCAGGCCCAGCGCCGGCGCATCGGCAGTTGCCGGTGCGGCCACCGGGAAGCGGATCCTGCCGTGCAGGTTCAAGCCATTGCGGTAGGCGAACTCGCCCAGGCCGTGCAGGTAGACGCTTTCCACCAGCGCGGCGGTGTCCGCGTCGATGGCGTAATCGTCGATCTGGATGGTCGGCGGCACCGCCGCCTTGAAATAGCTGACGCCGGCGATGAGGTGCAGCAGGCGCAGCGCCTGTTGCACCGCAGCGGCATGCGCGCCGTCCAGCGCGAAGGGTGCACCCGGCACCGCGACGGTCTCGACCAGTTCCGGCCCTTGGTCGAAGGCATACACCAGCGTCGCCACGCCGGTCTGTGCGTCGAGTGCGCAACGCACGAAACGGAAGGTGGAGATCTGGTGTTTGTCGAAAGCGCTCATGGACTACCTGCAGGAACACGTACGCGACGCAGATAACGTCGGCACAGGACATATTCAATCATGGAAAACGGCACCACGGCCCACAGCAACGGCAGGCAACCGAACAGCACCGCCAGCACCAGCACATCCAGGCGTGCGGCCGTCGCATCGCCGGACACCGCGAAGGCGACTGCGAGATACAGCGCCACCACCGGCACATAGCTCAGCGCGCTCAACAGCACCGTGCGCACCGCCATCCCGCCACTGCGGCGTGCCGGAGCCCGCGCATCGCGTCGACGTTGCCAACGCCCGGCCAGCCATGCGCCGATACCGGCGGCGACCAACGCGGGCAGCGCCCATTTGAAGGTGTCGCTCCACGGCATGCCCAGGCTCAGTTGCTGGAGCGCGGTGGCGAACACGATCGCACCGCCACCGGCCAGCGTACTGAGCGCAATGAACTCAGCCTGCGGGCGCATCGATCACCTCTTCGCGCGGCAATTCGCGCTGGTTGTAAGTGCTGGCCATCGAGTAGCCGTAGGCACCGGCATCGGCCACCAGCATCACATCGCCCGGTGCGGTGGCGGCAGGCAGACGACGGCGCTTGCCGAACACGTCGGAGGATTCGCAGATCGGCCCGACGATATCGAAGCTGCCATCGGCCGGCGCATCGAGCTGGCTGAGGTTCTCGATATCGTGCCAGGCGTCGTACAAGGCGGGGCGGATCAGTGTGTTCATGCCCGCATCCAGGCCCACGCGCTGCACGCCATCCTTTTCGATCACCTGGGTTACCTGCGCCAGTAGCACGCCGGCTTCGGCCACCAGGTAGCGGCCCGGCTCGATCGCCAGGCGATAGCCCGGATGCACCGCCTTGACCTCGGCCAGGCCCTTGGCCCACACCTCCAGGTCGAACGGCTCGTCCTCGGCGCTGTAGGGAATCGGCAGGCCGCCACCGATGTCGATGGTCTCCACCGTGCCGATGCGGCGCGCAAAGCCGGCCAGTTCGTCGTACATCATCCGCCAGTGTTCGCCGGTCTCCACGCCACTGCCCAGGTGCGCATGCACGCCGGTGATGGTGACCTCGAGCGTGCGCGCCACCTCCACGAACTCATCCACCCGCGTGGACGACAACCCGAACTTGGACGCCTTGCCGCCGGTGTTGACCTTCTCGTGGTGCCCGTCGCCATGCCCCAGGTCGATGCGCAGCCACACGTTGCGGCCGCGGAACACCTCCGGCCAGCGCCGCAATGCTTCGACGTTGTCCACGGTGACGGTCACGCCCAGCGCAAATCCCGCTTCGTACTCGGCCTTGGGCGCGAAGCTCGGCGTGAACAGCACGCGCCGCGGCGACAGCTCGGGCAAGGTGTCGAACACGCGGCGCAGCTCGCCGTGCGAGACGCATTCCAGGCCGAACCCGGCCTGTTCCAGCGCCATCAGGATCGCCGGATGCGCATTGGCCTTGATTGCGTAATAACGCTGATCCACCGCCGCGATCTGCGCCAGCGCCTGCGCACGCGCGCGCACGGTGGGCAGGTGATAGACGTAACGCGGCGTGCCGGCCCTGGACAGCGTCAGCAGATGCGCGCGCTCGGCATGCCACCACGGCGTGGGCCGCGGGCGCACCGAACCGATGATCTGCCGCCAGCGCGGACCGAACACCTCGCCTTCGCTCACCGGCATCGCGCCGCTGTCGATCAATTCCGCATGCAGGATCGGCAGCAGGCCATCGGCATCGGCTTCGTCGATGACGAAGGTCAGATTCAGGTCGTTGGACGACTGCGAAATCATGTGCACGCGTTCCTGCCCGAACGTGGCCCACACATCGGAAAGCTTGTGCAGCAGCGAGCGCATGCCGCGCCCGACCAGGGTGATGGCCGCGCAGGGAACGATGATCTTGACCTTGCAGATCTGCGACAGATCGGCCGACAAAGCGGCCAGCACGTCGGTGTTGACCAGGTTCTCGGACGGGTCCAGCGACACGGTGACATTGGTCTCGGCCGAACCGATCAGGTCCACCGACAGGCCGTGCTTCTTGAACAGCGTAAACACATCGGCCAGGAAGCCGACCTGCTGCCACATGCCGATACCTTCCATCGACACCAGCACGATGCCGTTGCGGCGGCTGATCGCCTTGACGCCCGGCACCGGCTCGGCATTGCCGTCGATGCTGGTGCCCGGCAGATCGGGGCGCTCGGTATCCAGGATCGCCATCGGCACACCGGAATCGCGGCATGGCTTGATCGAGCGCGGGTGCAGCACCTTGGCGCCGGTGGTGGCGATTTCCTGCGCTTCGTAATAGTCCAGGCGGGTCAGCAGCCGCGCGTCCGGCACTTCCTTGGGATTGGCGCTGAACATGCCGGGCACGTCGGTCCAGATTTCCACGCGGCTGGCGCCGAGCAGCGCACCGAAATACGCCGCCGAGGTATCCGAACCGCCACGCCCCAGGATCGCGGTGCCGCCATCGGCGTGCCGCGAAATGAAGCCCTGGGTGATCAACAGGCGGGTGGGCTGCGCATCGAAACGCGCGCGCCAGTCGGCATCGGACTGCCATTGGCAGGACACCGACAGGCGCTTGGACCATTCGCTCTGATTGGGCTGCGGCGGCAGCGCCGACAGCCACTGGCGCGCATCCAGCCAGCCCATGTCCAGGCCGCTGGCATGCAGGTACGCCGCACCGATGGTGGAAGACAGCAACTCGCCCTGCCCCAGCACCTCGGCCTGCCAGTCCAGCGTGCGCGCGGCCGCGCGCGCGTCGCCGACCAAGGCATGCAAGGCGGCCAGGCGCTCGCCCAGCACCGCATCGGCATCCAGCTCCAGCTCGGCCAGGAACTGGCGGTGACGCTGCTCCAGCGCGGCCACGCGCTGGGCGCTGTCGGCGGCGCCATCGGCGATCGCGGTGAGTTCGTTGGTCACGCCCGACAATGCAGACACCACCACCAGCACACGGCCACCGGTTTCCTCGGCCCGTTTGCCCGCCAGTTTTCCAATCGTGTCCCAGCGATGACGACGCGACACCGAGGTGCCGCCGAACTTGAGGACGATCCAACGATCGGTAGAGTGGGGAGCTGACATGGAGATAGGCGTTTAGGATGAGGGGGAAAACGCCCGGTACGCCGGGCGGAACCTCCGATTCTACTGCCAATGTCGCCCGCATGACCCCGCGTGCGGTCACAGCCTGCCGGCGGCCGCTTCCATCACCGCAACGGTTTGCGCTGCAACCATCCACGCGCATTCCATCGATCGAGATCCATGCCCCATGAGCAAGCACCGCTACCTGCAACTGGATGTCTTCGGCGGCCAGCACGGCAACGGCAATCCGTTGGGCGTGGTGCTCAACGCGCAGGCGTTGTCGTCCGCGCAGATGCAGCAGATCGCCGCGTGGCTGAACCTGTCGGAGACGATTTTTTTCCTGCCGGTCAGCGCGCCCGATGCGGATTACCACATCCGCATCTTCACCCCGCGCGCCGAGTTGCCGTTTGCCGGCCACCCCAGCGTCGGCGCTGCATGGGCGGCGACAACCCACGGGCTGGTGGCGTTCAAGCCGGACGGCCGGATGCGCCAGCAATGTGCGGCGGGCGTGCTGCCGGTGCAGGTGATCGACCGGCATGGCGCCCTGCTGGTGCGGCTGCAGGCACCGCGTGCGCAAGCGATCGAGACCGGCGCGATCCATGCCGCGGCGTTGCACGATGCCTGCGCGGGTCTGCGCGTGGCCGACCACCCGGCCGCTCTCTGGAACAACGGCCCCGGCTGGTGGCTGCTGGAACTGGCCGACGCGCAGGCGGTACGCCAGGCGACGCCCGATTTGTCTGCCATCACCCGCCTGACCCAGGCCAGCGCGGCCACCGGCCTGGCCATCTACGCGCCGCAGGCCAATGGCGACGCGGACCTGGTGGTACGCGCCTTCTGCCCCGGTGACGGCATTGCGGAAGATCCTGTCACCGGCAGTGCCAACGCCTGCATTGCCGCGCGCCTGCACGGCCAGGGCCGCGTGCCGGGCGAGGCGTCGCGCTATGTCGCCAGCCAGGGCCGCGAGGTCGGCCGCGACGGCCGCGTCCACGTGGAGGTGGATCACCAAGGCGAGGTCTGGATCGGCGGAACGACCCGGCAAGTGATCGAAGGCCGCATCGATTGGTAAGCTGCCGCGCCCTGTTCGCGGATCCGCCACCATGACCACCCGCCGCTTCCTGCAACTGGATGTGTTCTCCGCCCGCCCCGGCAGCGGCAACCCGCTGGCAGTGGTGCTGGACGCCGAAGGCCTGGACGATGCCGCGATGCAGGCCATCGCACGCTGGACCAAGCTGCCGGAAACCACCTTCGTGTTTGCGGCGCCGGACGCGCACAGCAGTTATCGGCTGCGGATGTTTTCGCCACAAAAGGAAGTGCCGTTTGCCGGCCACCCCAGCGTGGGCACCGCACATGCGGTGCTGGAGGCCGGCCTGGCCGCGCCCGACGACGGCGTGCTGATCCAGGACGGCATCGCCGGCCAGTTGCCGCTGCGCGTGGAGCAGATCGCAGGCCACCGCAGCATCGCCATCCGCACCCCGCGTGCACGCGTGGCCGAGCAGGTGCAGGCCGACGACCCGCGCCTGCGCGATGCATTGCGCGGCTGGCCCCTCGGCGGGCTGCCGCCCGCGCTGATGGACGGCGGCCGCACCTGGTGGGTGGTGGAACTGGCCAGCGAAGCGGCACTGCGCGGCCTGCAGCCGGATTGGGAGGCGATCGCCGCGCTGGCCGAATCTACCGGCAGCATGGGCGTGTTCGCCTATGCCGGCGCCGCAGCGCCCGGCGCCTACGATCTGGCGGTGCGCGCCTTCGTCGGCAATGGCCGGCGCTTCGAAGATGCCGCCTCCGGCGCGGCCAATGCGGTGCTTGCCGCCTGGCTGGACAGTCGCAACGCATTGCCCGGCAAGGAACGCCGGTATGTGGTCAGCCAGGGCCGCGAGATCGGCTTCGACGCCCTGCTGGAATTGCGCATCGATGCCAATGGTGACGTGTGGTCGGGCGGCCAGGTGCAGACGGTGATTCGCGGCACGCTGGATTGGGCGTGATCGCCGCCTGATCCTGCGGCTGACGCGCGCCTGGGTCGAAACGAAAAACGCTGTGGCCTCCCACAGCGTTTTCGTCATTCAAGCGGCTGATGGAGATCGCCCGAGCACGGCGCGATGCCGCGGCGCTCAGTCGGGACGCACGTCCACGCGTACGCGGATGCGATCGCCCGGGTTGTAGTCGCTACGCGTGTGATAGGTGCGGCCCGCGTATTCGTACGTCACGTCGTAGCCATCGACTCGATCGCGCTCGCGGCGGTAGGACACCGGCTCGCAGACGCTGACATTGCCCTGGTAGTTGCGGTTATTGGCTTCGTAGATCGAGCGGCCTGCCGCGACGCCGGCCATGGTGCCGACAGCGGTACCGACCAGGCGGCCATTGCCGCCACCGACCTGGCTGCCGAGCACCGCACCGGCGATTCCGCCGATCACGCTGGCCACCCCACGATTGGACACGCCGGTCTGGCCGTAGCTGCCGCCATCGCGGTAATAGCCATCGTTGCTGGTGTAGTAGCCGTCGGCCGGGCGGTTGTAGCAACGTTCGCTGCTGCGCTCGTTGTACGTATCGGTGACGATGATCGGGTCCACGCGCACCACCCGCGCATATTCGTAGCGACCATCCTCGTAGTTGCCACGTCCGTTGTAGCCGCCGTCATAGCGCTGCGCGGTTGCATTGCCTGCAACGGCCAGACCCACCACCAGAGCACCAAGCACGAGAGTTTTCATTGCAGCAGCTTCACAGGGAGGACACGCAGCCGATGCTCGGCCTGCGCCAGTGAAACCGCCCTGAACCGAACCGCCCCTGCAAAGCCCTATTCAGGTCGCCGCCAGCTGCGTACGCCGGCCACCATCGCCGGCGCACGCACAGGGATCACGCCTGGTTGGAAAACTCGCTTTCCAGGCTGATCGGCACCGCGCTCAGCGCCTTGGACACCGGGCAGTTCTTCTTGGCGGTGTCGGCCAGCTCGCGGAACTTGGCTTCGTCGATCCCCGGCACCACGGCGGTGAGCTTGAGGCGGATCTGCGACAGCTGCGGGCCGCCTTCCATCGACAGGTCCACGTCTGCACGCGTGTCCAGCGAGGTCGGCGGAAAACCGGCTTCGCTCAGCTGAGCGGACAGCGCCATGGTGAAGCAGCCGGCATGCGCGGCGGCGATCAGTTCTTCCGGGTTGGTGCCCTTCTCGTCGCCGAAGCGGCTGCTGAAGGCGTAGCGGGTCTTGTCCATCAGCCCGCTCTGCGGTGTGCTGAGCTGGCCCTTGCCGGTCTTGAGGTCGCCTTCCCAGTGAGCGGTGGCGTGACGTGAAATACCCATTGCGATCTCCTGCGATGAAAGGAGCGGTCACGATAGGCGAGTGGATGTTATGGCGTGGTGGCTGGAATCGGGAATCGGGAATCGGGAATCGGGAATCGTAAGAGCAGGCCGCGTGCGCGTTCTGATGGCAACGGCTTTGCGAGCGTCTGCGCGAAGACGCTCGGCCGGCGGCGACCGCGACCGCATTGCGGGTCCGCGGCCGCGTTGCTGCGCTCGCTCAGCCGAGCAGGGTTTCCAGTACGGCCATGCGCACCGCCACGCCGTTGGCGACCTGGCGCAGCACGCACGATTGCGCGCCGTCGGCGACTTCGTCGGTGATTTCCACACTGCGGTTGATCGGGCCCGGATGCAGCACGGCAGCGTCACGGCCGGCGCGTGCCAGGCGCTCGCGGGTGAGTCCGTAGTCGGCGTGATACTGCTCCAGCGACGGCACCAGGCCTTCTTCCATGCGCTCGCGCTGCAGGCGCAGCATCATCAAGGCGTCGGCACCGTCCAGCATGGCGTCGAAGTCCTGGCCGACCACGCAACCGTCCAGCATGTCGTCGTCGGGCAGCAGGCTGGCCGGACCGCAGACGCGGATCTCGCCGGCACCCAGCGTGCGCAGTGCATGCAGGTCCGAGCGCGCCACGCGCGAGTGCTTCACGTCGCCGACAATCACCACCTTGAGCTTGGAAAAATCGGTGCCCTTGGCCTGGCGCAGGGTCAGCATGTCGAGCAGGCCCTGGGTGGGATGCGCACTGCGGCCGTCACCGGCATTGATCAGCGCGGTGCCCTCGCCTGCGGCCGCGGCCAGCGCTTCCACCGCACCGTCGTCGGGATGGCGCACCACAAAGCCGCGCACGCCCATCGCCTCGAGGTTCTTCAAGGTGTCGCGTGCGGTCTCGCCCTTGCGGGTCGAGGAGGTCGAGGCATCGAAGTTGAGCACGTCCGCGCCCAGCCGCTGCGCAGCCAGGTGGAACGAGCTGCGCGTGCGCGTGGACGGTTCAAAGAACAGCGTGCACACCGCGGTGCCGGCGAGCACGCTGCGCTTGCCTACGCGCCCCACCGCCGCGTCGCGGATCTGGCCGGCACGATCGAGCAGTTGCAGCAGCGTGGTGCGCGGCAGTCCTTCCAGGGTAAGCAGGTGGCGCAGGCGTCCGTCCGAATCGAGTTGCATGGTGGTCATCGCAGGTCGGGAGTGTCAGGGAAGAAGGGTGGCTTGGTCGGGCGCGGCCAACCAGCGTTCGACGATCACCGCGGCCGCCATCGCGTCCAGCGCCTCGGCATCGCGGCGGCGCTTGCGCCCGTCGGCGCGCTCGCGCGCGAAGCGCTGCGCAGCTTCGACCGAACTGGAGCGCTCGTCGATCAGTACCACCGGCAGCGCATAGCGCTCGCGCAGTTGGCGGGCAAAGGCATGTGCGCGCTTGCGTGCCGGTTGATCCTTGTCGTCCAGAGTGAGCGGGTCGCCGACCACCAGGCCGTCGGGGCGCCATTCCTTGTGCACGCGGTCCAGCGCGACCCAGTCCGGGCCATTCGCATGCACAGGGATGACCGCCACTGCACGCGCACCGGCACCCAATGCGGTACCGACCGCCACGCCGATCCGGCGCGACCCCACGTCGAAGCCCAGCACCGTGCCATCGGGGCGGATCGCGCCCGCCTCAGGCATGCCCGGAATAATCCGTCAGCCGGAACAGATCCACGCCGATGCGCCCGGCAGCGGTCTGCCAGCGATCTTCCAGCGCGGTGGCGAACAGCACGTTGGCGTCCGACGGCGCGGTCAGCCAGCTGTTCTCGCCCAGTTCGAATTCCAGTTGCCCCGCGCCCCAGCCGGCACAGCCCAGCGCCACCAGCGCATTGCGCGGGCCTTCGCCGGCCGCCATGGCTTCGAGAATGTCGCGCGAGGTGGTCAGGTACACGCCCTGCCCCACTTCCAGGCTGGAATCCCAGTCGCGCGCATCGTCGTGAATGACGAAACCGCGCTCCGGGTGCACCGGCCCGCCGCTGAGCACGACCTGCTCACGCAGGTGCTCGTCGACGGTGTCGATGCCCATCTGCGACAGGACCTCGCCCAGGGTGTACTCGGACGGCCGGTTGACCAGCACGCCCATGGCGCCGTTCTCGTCGTGCTGGCAGATCAGCGCGACGCTACGCGAAAAGGTGGGATCGGACAGCGCCGGAAGCGCGATCAGCAGTTGGTTGGCCAGAGGCGTGGGCAAAACGGACATGGCCGCATTCTAGCCGTTCGCTTCGCCGCGCGCAGAGCCGCTGCCATACTTGCTGCACGCGGGCGTCATTGGACTGCCGATGTGGCCGATGGACTTGGACCTTGCAGACGCCACCGATGGTCCGGCAGGCAAGGCCGGCCCATTCAGATTGCTGGCGGCTGCGCAGCGGCCCTACAGGCTGTGCCTTACCGCGATCGATCTGCTCCGGTACGGCAGTCGATCTATCCACCCACGCGTCGCTGTTCGGTCGCTGTGGCCGTGCATCGGATTCCCGGCCACAGCGCCGGCCCTTGGTCCACTCACAGCCGGTCCACCTACAACCGGTCCATCAACAACAGGCATCTCATGAGCGGCTACTGCAGCATCGCCCCAGGCCATCCGGTCCACGGCCATTACCACGATCACGAGTACGGCTTTCCGCAACGCGAGGAGTCCGAGCTGTTCGAGCGCCTGGTGCTGGAGATCAATCAGGCCGGGCTGAGCTGGGAAACCATCCTGCGCAAGCGCGGCAACTTCCAGCGCGCCTACGGCGGCTTCGACGTGGACACGGTGGCGGCCTATGGCGAGAGCGACATCGCACGGCTGCTCGGCGATGCCGGCATCATCCGCAACCGCTTGAAGGTGCTGGCGGCCATCCACAACGCGCAGGTCATCCAGCAGCTGCGCGCCACGCACGGCAGCTTCGCGCAATGGCTGGACGCGCAGCACCCGCTCGACAAAGCCGCCTGGGTCAAGCTGTTCAAGAAGACCTTCCGCTTCACCGGCGGCGAGATCACTGGCGAATTCCTGATGAGCCTGGGCTACCTGCCCGGCGCGCACCATCCCGAGTGCCCGGTATTTGCGGACATTCAGGCACTGTCGCCGCCCTGGATGCGCAGCGCGTGATCAACACCCTGCGTGCCGCGTGCGAGGCGCCAGCACTTCGTGCCGCGGCCACACCGCATCACACCTCTCGCCTGCGCTGCTCGCTGAGCATTGGCGGGTTGCTGATTGCCTTCGCCGCGGCAGTGCCGCAGGCAGACGCGCACAAGGTGCCTGGGCTTTCGCTGACGCAGGTGCTGGACCAGTTGCGCCGTGACATTGCCGCCGTGCCGGCCAGCGACCCCACGCCCATCGACACCGTGATGAAACGCTACGCCGCTACCAGCGGGCAAAGCTTCGACATTGCGAGCCCGGATCCGGCGGAAGACCCATCCGAGGCGGTGCCACCCACGCAGCCGGCCGGCGTCACCGATGCCGAGTGGCACGCGCTGCAAGCCTACCGCACGCGCACCACCAGCGAAGCAGACGATCTCTCCGAGAACCGCAGCCACCACTACACCCTGATCGACCTGGACGAGGACGGCCAACGCGATCTGCTGGATGACGCCTATGTGGGCGGCACCGGTCTATTTACCCAAATCACAGTGCTGCGGGTCATAACGATGGCTTCCGCGCAGCCGCCCCCACGCCCACAGGGACACCAGCGGATATAGGAGCGGACGCTGGATTCAGCATCAGCGGCCGCGGTGGCGACCAAGCGCTGTACTGGCTACGCATCGATGGACGCAGCTATGCGGCCTACCGCGACGGCGATTATTTCCAGGACACGTTGGCCCTGTCGCGCCCGTTGTCGCCGCTGCCCGCCGAGCGCCACCCAACCCAGGTACTGCAGATCCGCTACCCTACCAGCACACGCTGGCGGCGCCGCGCAAGGCTGCTGCCGAGCGCTTGCCCGAGGAACGCCAAGCGGACGACTGGCTGGCGCAACACCCGGCGATGCGTGCCGCGGTAGACACCCAGTTGCAGCACCTGCGCCTGGATGCGCAAGGCCGGCAACGCTCGCCTGATCCAGATGCACGCTGCCCGACGCCCGCCGAGAGCAGCGACCCCGAGCTGCAGGCGCAATGGCCATGGCATGACGCCGGGCATTACACGTTCGACTTTGTCGCCGATCTTGGCGTGCGCCACGGCAGCGACTGCTACGGCGCCAGCGTGGTGGCGTTCCGCAGTAGCTTCCAAAGCGCCAATACCGAGTGCTGCGTGCTGTGGCTCTACGACGCGCCCGGCAACCAGTTTGCGAACCTGCCGCTGCTGTCAACGCGCGAGCGCAGCGGCATTACATTGATCACCGCAGCGCCTGTGGATTCCTCACAAGACTGACCGCACGCAACGCGCCGCCAGCCAGACAGTGATGGCGCACCAGGCGGGTACCGGGGGCGCGCTCCATGCCTACTCCGCGCACCGGCCGCGCCCGCCTTGCAGCGGCGCGATCGTTTCGACAATGCCGTCCCGCTTATCCACTCGCACGCACGCGGCGCACTAGATGACGCGGCCTTGCCGCAGCATCCACGATCACTGCACACCCGTTGCGGCATGGTCGGCACATGAGCATCCGCATCGGCATTTCAGGCTGGCGTTATGCACGCTGGCGCGGCACGTTCTACCCGACTGGCCTGGCCCAGCGGCGCGAGTTGGCCTACGCCGGGCGCTGTTTTCCCAGCGTGGAAATCAATGGCTCGTTCTATTCGCTGCAGCGGCCGGAGAGCTACCAGAGCTGGCATGACGAGACGCCGGACGACTTCGTCTTCGCGGTCAAAGGACCGCGGTTTGTCACGCATATGAAGCGGCTGCGCGATTGCGAACAGGCGCTGGCCAACTTCTTTGCGTCCGGCGTACTGCGGCTGGGGCCAAAGCTAGGGCCGATCCTGTGGCAATTGCCGCCAAGCCTGCGCTTTGACGCAGCGGTGCTGGATGCATTTCTCTCCAACCTGCCGCACGACACCGAGGCGGCACTCACCCTGGCGCGCAAACGCGACACCACCTTGATGCATGGGCGCATGGCCTTGAGCGTCGATCGCAAGCGCCCGCTACGGCATGCGCTGGAAATGCGCCATTCCAGCTTCTGCGACCCGTCCTGCATGAAGCTGCTGCGCAAGCACAAGGTGGGCGTGGTGGTGGCCGACACTGCAGGCAAGTTTCCGTACCTGGAGGATGTCACTGCCGACTTTGTCTACCTGCGGCTGCATGGCGACGCGCAGCTGTATGCCAGCGGCTACAGTGACCACGCTCTGGACCGCTGGGGCGAGCGGATCGCGGCCTGGGCCGCAGGCGGTGAGCCCTCCGATGCGCAGCGTGTCGGGCCGCGTGCCAGCAAGCGCGCGCGGCGCGACGTGTACTGCTATTTCGACAACGACATGAAGGTGCACGCACCGTTCGATGCGCGCGGCCTGATGCAGCGACTGGACCTGCCCACAGACTGCCCGGCGCGCGAGGAGGTCGTGTAATTCCGCTGCGCGCTCACACGCCCATGTAGCGGTGCGGCCGGTGGTTGAACATCAGCACAAGGCTCAGCATCAGCGCGCCAATGGCCGAATACAGTACCTTGTCCGGCGTCAGCACGAAGAACGCGACTAGCATGAGTATCGCATCGAAACTCATCTGCACCTTGCCCGCACTCCAGCCACGCTCGCGCTGCAGGTACACCGCCAGGATGCCGATGCCGCCCAGGCTGCCGCGGTGGCGAATGAAGAACAGAATGCCCAGCCCGGCCAACGCACCGCCCACCACTGCGGCAAACAATGTGCTCATGTGCGCATAGTCGGCCCAACGAGGCAGCAGGTCGGTCAAGGCCCCGCAGGCGCCCACCGCAGCGAAGGTCTTCAAGGTGAATTCCCAGCCCATGCGGCGCACGCTCAACCAATAGAACGGCAGATTGACCAGCACGAACACCAGGCCGAAATTCCAGTGCAACGCGTAGTGCAGCAGGAACGCCACCCCGGCCATGCCACCGATCATCAGGCCGCCCTTGGCAAAGATCGCCAGCCCCAGCGATGCCACCAACGTCGCCAGCACCATGCCTTGCGCATCCTCGGCCACCGAGTGGTGATACGCGTGGTCATCGGCGCTGGTACCGGCCGAATCCGGCGGCGGCGTCAGCGGGCCGGAGGTGAACACGGCACCGTCGTCGGGCAACGGCTCTTGCTCCGGACGGAGATCGGAATCGGGAAGGCTCACGGGTCTGGGCACTGCGGTGGGGTGCGGATATTAGACACTATCGGCGCACCTGGTTACATCTGAAACATCACACCGTCCGCGCCTTCCGCTGCGCCCGTGTCGCTGCGGCGCCATCCGCCGCTGGCATCGCGCACCGGACAGCTGCAGTCAGCAACACGCCGCGCCCGGCGCAGGCCATCCTGCTTCCGCGCATGCCCCGGCCATCGGCCACGGCAGCACGCCTGCAATTGCTCAACGAACCTCGGCGATCTCCACGCCATCCAGTCCCTGGGCCAGGGTCTTGGCGTCGCCGCCCTGCGAGAGCTTGATGCGCAGGCGCACCTCGTTCTGCGAGTCGGCGTAGCGCAGCGCGTCTTCGTAGCTGATTTCGCCGGCCTGGTACAGCTCGAACAGGCTCTGATCGAAGGTGCGCATGCCCAGGTTGGTGGACTCCTTCATGATCTCCTTGAGCTTGTGGATCTCGCCGTCGCGGATGTAGTCCTGCACCAGCGGAGTGCCCAGCATGATCTCCATCGCCACACGCCGGCCGCGACCATCCGGGGTCGGAATCAGCTGCTGCGCGACAACGCCCTTGAGATTGAGCGACAGATCCATCAGCAGCTGGTTGCGCCGGTCTTCCGGGAAGAAGTTGATGATGCGGTCCATCGCCTGGTTGGCGTTGTTGGCGTGCAGGGTGCACAGCACCAGGTGGCCGGTTTCGGCAAAGGCCACGGCGTGATCCATGCCCTCGCGGGTGCGCACCTCGCCGATCATGATCACGTCCGGCGCCTGGCGCAGGGTGTTTTTCAGCGCGTTCTCCCAGCTGTCGGTATCGATGCCGACTTCGCGCTGGGTGATGATGCAGCCCTCGTGCTTGTGCACGAATTCGATCGGGTCTTCGATGGTGATGATGTGCCCGGTGGAATTCTGGTTGCGGTAACCGATCATCGCCGCCAGCGAGGTCGATTTACCGGTACCGGTGGCGCCGACGAAGATGATGATCCCGCGCTTGGTCATCGCCAGCGTCTTGATCACCGGCGGCAGGCTCAACTCCTCCACCGTGGGGATGCGCGTTTCGATCCGGCGCAGCACCATGCCGACCTGGTTGCGCTGGTAGAAGCAGCTCACGCGAAAGCGCCCGACCCCGGACACGCCGATGGCGAAATTGCACTCGTGGGTCTTTTCGAATTCTTCGCGCTGCGACGGCGTCATCACGTTCAGCACCAGGTCGCGACTCTGTTGCGCGGTCAGCGGCGTCTGGGTGATCGGACTGATCTTGCCGTGCACCTTGATCGCCGGCGGCATCCCCGAGGTGATGAACAGATCCGACGCCTTCTGGTGCGCCATCAGCTTGAGGAAGGAGGTGAAGTCGATGGTGCTCATGGCGTGCTCCTCGGGAGCAGGGAGTCGGGAGTGGAGATTCGGGATTCGCAAGAGCGGGGTCCGGTCCGGGAGCCGCCGTTGCGAATCCCGAATCCCGAATCCCGGCTACTCGAATATCCGCTTGTCCTTGGCGTATTCGCGTGCCTGGTTGCGCGTGATCAGGCTGCGCTTGACCAGGTCCTGCAGATGCTGGTCCAGCGTCTGCATGCCGTATTGCTGGCCGGTCTGGATCGAGGAGTACATCTGCGCCACCTTGTCCTCGCGGATCAGGTTACGGATGGCCGGGGTGCCGACCATGATTTCCCAGGCGGCGGTGCGCCCGCCGCCCACTTTCTTGAGCAATGCCTGCGAAATCACCGCACGCAGCGATTCGGACAGCATCGAGCGCACCATCGGCTTTTCGCCGGCCGGGAACACGTCGATGATGCGGTCGATGGTCTTGGCCGCCGAGCTGGTGTGCAGGGTGCCGAACACCAGGTGGCCGGTTTCGGCGGCGGTCAACGCCAGGCGGATGGTTTCCAGGTCGCGCAATTCGCCGACCAGGATGATGTCCGGGTCTTCGCGCAGCGCCGAGCGCAGCGCCTCGTTGAAGCCGTGCGTGTCGCGGTGCACTTCGCGCTGGTTGATCAGGCACTTCTGCGAGGTATGCACGAATTCGATCGGATCCTCGACGGTGAGGATGTGGCCGTATTCGTTCTTGTTGATGTAGTCGATCATGCCGGCGAGCGTGGTCGACTTGCCCGAACCGGTCGGGCCGGTGACCAGGATCAGGCCCTGCGGCTGGTCGATCAGCTGGCGGAAGATCGGCGGGCAGCCCAGGTCCTCCAGCGTCAGCACTTCGGACGGAATGGTACGGAACACCGCACCGGCGCCGCGGTTCTGGTTGAACGCATTGACGCGGAAGCGCGCCAGCGACGTGATCTCGAACGAGAAGTCGACCTCGAGGAATTCCTCGTAATCGCGACGCTGCTTGTCCGACATGATGTCGTAGACCAGCGCGTGCACCTGCTTGTGGTCCAGGGCCGGAATATTGATGCGACGGACATCGCCATCGACACGGATCATCGGCGGCAAGCCAGCCGACAGATGCAGGTCCGATGCCTTGTTCTTGACAGAAAACGCCAATAGTTCAGCGATATCCATGCGCTGCTTTTCCCCTAGGCTGCGATTGGAAGTTACTCCCCAAGCGGCAGTATAGCGTTCTGGCTGCCGGCGGGAAGCGGCGCGCGGCCGGTTCAGGCCGGCACCATCGGGCGGGCCTGAAGGCGTTGGTTTGGGGCTGCGGTGCGGGCACGCTCCTTGCCTGGTCCGGCTCGGGCATCGACTGCCGGCTCGCCACGCCTGCGGCCGGTCCCGGCACCGCCGCGCGCCAGTGCAGCGTCCTTGGCCGGCCCGATTCGGCAACCCGGCTGGAAGGACGCTGCCGGGGGCGGCACTATAGCGTTCCTTTCCCGCCTGGATTGCCACGTGCCGGCTTCGTCGCTGCAGCAGATTCTCGATGCCATCCACGCCGCCGCGGCTCGGCACGCGCGCGCCGATGTGCGCCTGCTGGCAGTGTCCAAGACCCGGCCGGCGGATGCGGTTGCCGCGCTGGCGGCGCAGGGCCAGCGGGCGTTCGGCGAAAACTACGTGCAGGAAGCGCAAACCAAGATCGCCCGGCTGCAGACGCTGGGACTGGAGTGGCACCTGATCGGCCACCTGCAATCCAACAAGGCCGAACTGGCCAGCCAGTGGTTCGACTGGGTGCAGACCGTGGACCGCGCCAAGCTGATCGCACCGCTGGCCAGGCACCGCCCGGCCGATCGCGCACCGTTGAATGTGCTGATCCAGGTCAATATCGACGACGAGGACAGCAAGCACGGCTGCGCGCCGGAGGCGGTCGACGGCCTGGCCGCGGCCATCGCGCTGCAACCGCAGCTGCAATTGCGCGGCCTGATGGCGATCCCCGCGCCGTTTCCCGAGCAGGCGCGCCGCATGGCGGCGTTTACCCGCATGCAGAACCTGTTCGAAGACCTCAAGCGCCGTTACCCGCAGGTGGATACCTTGTCGATGGGCATGAGTTCGGATTTTGCCGAAGCGATCGCAGCTGGCGCGACCATGGTGCGGGTGGGAACTGCCTTGTTCGGCGAACGCGCTTCATCGGCTGCCGCAGCGTCCTGAGCATTCCTTCCGGTCAGCCGCGCGCAGCGTCGCTGCGCCCTCTTATCCTGCTCCCTCTTATTTAAGGTGTCGCAATGACTCTGCCCTCCGCCCCCGCGCCCTCGCCTGCTGCCGCTGCGCTCACCGCATTCGTCGGTGGCGGCAACATGGCGCGCAGCCTGATTGCCGGGCTGATCCGGCAAGGCGTCCCCGCTGCCAGCATCCGCGTCGCCGAGCCGGTGGCCGAACTGCGCGATGCGCTGGCGCGCGATTTCGGCGTGCATGCCGTGGAGCAGGCGCGCAGCGCGGTGGAGGGCGCAGCCGTCTGGGTGCTGGCGGTCAAGCCGCAGGTGCTGCCGGCGGTATGCGCGCAG
This sequence comes from Xanthomonas sp. BRIP62418, assembly GCF_003993495.1. NCBI lineage: Bacteria > Pseudomonadati > Pseudomonadota > Gammaproteobacteria > Lysobacterales > Lysobacteraceae > Xanthomonas > Xanthomonas sp. BRIP62418. The sequence continues at coordinate 247,305 of NZ_QEZG01000040.1, read as the reverse complement.
CTGGCCGATCTTGCGCAGGCGCAACAGCCGTTGCTGCTGTCCATCGCCGCCGGCATCACCGCGCCGCAGCTGGAGCGCTGGTCCGGCGGCAACCTTGCGGTGGTGCGCGCGATGCCCAATACGCCCGCGCTGCTCGGTGCCGGCGTCACCGGGCTGTATGCCAATTCCCGCGTGTCCGACGAGCAACGCGCGCAGGCAACCGGCTTGCTGGAGAGCGCCGGTGTCACCGTCTGGATCGACGACGAAGCGCAGATGGACGCGGTGACCGCGGTCTCCGGCAGCGGTCCGGCCTATGTGTTCCTGCTGGCCGAAGCGATGGAAGCCGCCGCGTGTGCGCAAGGCCTGCCAGCCGAGACCGCACGCACGCTGGTGCTGCAGACCCTGCTCGGTGCCTCGCGCATGCTGACCGAATCGGGCGAGGCACCGGAGCTGCTCCGCCGCCGGGTGACCTCGCCCAACGGCACCACGCAGGCGGCAATCGAGACTTTTCAGGCCGGCCAGTTCGAAGCGCTCACCGCCCAGGCGATTGCCGCAGCGACCGAACGCGGCCGCAGCTTGTCGGCGGCCAATGATTAGTCGACCGGTGACGGGACATCATCCAAAGCAGGAATGTCTCGCAGCGGCCGGCCGTGCCGCGCGCGGGAGTGCCACGGCGACTGTGCGGTGGAACCGTCACGACGCGTCGCGCATCGGCGCCTGCCAGGTGCAGGAAAAAACCCGGCGCACGTGACTGGCGCACATGGCAGCAACAGCGCGAACGCAGCGGGTCGACGGATCGAGCAAGGCCTCGGGTACGCGTACCAACAGCCGGAAACGCCAGACGTCTCCTGCAAGGCATAGCCACGCAGCAACGCTGATCGCGGCAGCGAACGCCACCGCCGGCAGCACACCGTGAGCAACGCTCGGCACCGAGCGCGCTGCAAAAAAGCACACATGCCTTCGCGCAAACGACCTGCTGCTGTGCGTCAGACACCGCATCGCCATGCGCATTGCAGCCGCTTCGACAGCGCGTTGGCGGGGGTTTTCTGCCAGCGGTGAACGAATCCCCGTCAAAAGACGCTTTTTTTCGGTTGTTTCATCGTTTGCCTATTGGCGGCGCGCAGCAGTTGCCCTACATTTCGCGTTGCCGACCGGGTCGGCAGACCCAACACCACCAACGATCACGGAACACATAACTCATGGCAAAAACCGCCGCTAAGAAGGCTGCCCCCAAGAAGGCAGTGAAAAAGGTCGCCGCGACCAAGACCGCAAAGCCGGCCAAGGCCGCTGCTGCCAAGTCCGCTGCGCCGAAGCCGATCAAGGAAGCGCTGAGCAAGACCGGCCTGGTCGCGCACATTGCCGAATCCACCCAGCTGGCTCCGAAGGACGTTCGCGCCGTTCTGGCGTCGCTGGAAACGGCCGCCCATTCGTCGCTGAACAAGAAGGGCGCCGGCTCGTTCACCCTGCCGGGCATGCTGAAGCTGACCAGCGTCCACGTGCCGGCCAAGCCGAAGCGCAAGGGCATCAACCCGTTCACCAAGGAAGAGCAGACCTTTGCAGCGAAGCCGGCCAGCTTCAAGGTCAAGGCGCGCCTGCTGAAGAAGTTGAAGGACGCCGCGCTCTAATCGAGCATGCCTCCGGTGCCACGAAGGCGGCCTGCGGGCCGTCTTTTTTTGCGCACGTGACCGCCCGCTTCACTACCCACATGCCGCTCATCGGCACTTGCCTACCCTGCGCGCTGATTCGCAACGCAGCAGGTGCATGTGACCGATCCATCGTCGTCTCCCCGCCCATCCACACCGATGCCATCGGCAGCCCGCAGCCCTGCACGTCGCCTGCGCCGCCTGCTGGTGTCGATTGCACTGCTGTGCGTCCTGGGTGTGGCGGCGCGCTGGGCATGGCAATTGCCGATTGCCGAACAACTGCGCACCAGCTGGGAGCTGTCGCGCATGCCGCCACCGGCGCAGTTATCGGTACCGGTCGAAGGGGTGCAGGCGCGCCGCATCGCCGATACCTTCGGCGCACCGCGCGGTCGCGACCGACGCCATGCCGGCGTGGATATCTTCGCGCCGCGCGGCACGCCGGTGCTGTCCGCAACGCGCGGGGTGGTCAGTGCCATCCGCGATCAAGGCCTGGGCGGCAAACAGGTCTGGGTGCTCGGGCCGGCGATGGAACGCCATTACTATGCGCACCTGGACGATTGGGCCGCCGGCCTGGCCGTTGGCGATGTCGTCGAGCCCGGCACACGGCTCGGCATGGTCGGCACCACCGGCAACGCGCGCGGCACGCCGCCGCATCTGCACTATGGTGTCTATGGGCGCAACGGTGCGTACGATCCGCTGCCGCTGCTGCGCAAACCCGTGCCACAGCCGGCACAGTGAGCATGCTGGAACACTGCGTCATGGCCCGCGCTATCGAGGCCGTTGCTGGCTGCGCCTATGGTGGAGTCAGCCCAAGGAACGACGCCCTTTCCATGTCCCGAAAACGCTATCGCATTACGGTCACGCCCATCGAGAGCGATGGCCGCCCCTGCAGCGATCGCTGCACCATCGAATTCGAACAGCGCTCACGTGCCGACTGGATGCGGCTGCTCGAGGAGCTGCACCTGCGACGCGATTTGAGCAGCGACGAATGTGCCGCACTGACCGTCGGTTCGCAGTTGCTGGAAGACCTGGCCGCCCGCCCGCGCGCGCAGCCAAGCGATGCGCTGGAGGCCTTGCGGCCAAAACTGCAGTTGCTGCTGGAGCGCCTGCAGCGCGTGCAGCCGGCTCCCGGCAGCTGAGACCGACGCCGCGGTGATCGCTACACTGCGCGCATCGGGGACGGGAGATGCGCCATGCGTGGGTTGGGGATCGTCATGTTTGCAGCGGCCATCGCCGGTTGCAGTTGTCATCGCAGCGCTGACGAAGAAACCGCCGCGGCAGCGTCCTCGCAAGTCATGGCGGCAACCAAGACGCCAGGGGTCGCCACCGAGGGCGATGCGCCCGCACGACCCGCAACCGATGCCAACCTTGACGAAGCCGCCACGCGCGCCAACTTCGCCAAAGCAAGCGCAACCGTGCAGCGGTATCTGGGCGCCTTGCCCGGCGCGGCACGTGGCGATGCCGATGCACTGTGGAGCGGTGGTCGCCCTGCGCCGGCACCGGACGATGCGGCGCTGCGCAGCATCACCAACATCCAGTCGATGCGCATCGACAACGACCCGCCCATCGCACTGGACCACGCGCAGCCCCCGCGCCTGATCGAAGTACCGGTGCGACTGATCGTGCGCACCGAGGCCGGCACCCAACGCCTGGCCGGCGCCTACCGGCTGCAGCCGCGCAGCGGCAGCGATGACTGGGAGATCTATTCGGCCACCCTGCACCCGGTATTGCGCTAACCCACGGTTCACCGGCACCGACTAAGGTGATCTCCACCTGTTGCCGGAGTCACCCGATGAAACTGCGTTCGCTTGCCGGATCCCTGCTTGCCCTGGCTCTGGCGCTACCGACGACCGGCGCGTGGGCGACGCCGCAGATCCAGGGGCACCAGATCAGCGTGCAGGGCAGCGACCTGCAGCAGTTCCTGGGTGGCCGCTTCCCGCAGACGCATGATGCGCTGGGCGGCCTGGTCGAGATGACGGTCAGCAATCCGGCGCTGTCGCTGCCGCCGGGCGACCGGCTCAAGATGGCATTCGATCTGGCGCTGGCCACCGCCGGCGGCGCGCCCGCACCGGTCGGCAATGTGACCTTGACCAGCGCACTGCGCTACGACACCGCCAAGCAGGGCTTTTACCTGGATCAGCCCACCATCGATGACTTCCGCCCGGCCAACGCCGGCGCACGACTCGACCAAAGCACCCGCCAGCTGCTCAATGCCTGGCTGGCCGATTACGCGCGCAAGGAGCCGATCTATCGCATCGACCCGGCCATCGCGGCGGTGATGGGCAATGTGCAGGTGGAGTCGGTCGGCATCCAGAACGGCCGCGTCGCGGTCAATTTCAACCAGAACATCGAGCAACTGGTGCCAGCAGCCGCACTGTCCGGGAAATAGGCCCTCGCACCGGTCGCGACGCAGCATGGACGTACGCCGTCATGCCGTTGCGCAAAGTCGCGCGAACCATGATTGGATCAAGACAAAGGCCCGGCGCCACCACGCCGGGCCTTTGCTTTCATGCTGTCACCATTGCAACGACGCGATCAGGTCACCAGGGCCTTGGCCACCGCGGCGGTGAAGGCCGGGATATCGTCTGGCTTGCGGCTGGTGATCAGCGCCCCGTCGACAACGACCTCTGCATCCTGCCAGCGTGCGCCGGCATTGCGCAGGTCGGTCTTGACCGACGACCACGAGGTGACGTCGCGATCGCGCACCAGATCGCTTTCCACCAGCAGCCACGGGCCGTGGCAGATCGCGGCAACCGGCTTGTCTGCGCTGGCAAAGGCCTGGATGAATGCGATCGCCTTGGCGTCGCCGCGCAAGGTGTCGGGGTTGAGCACACCGCCCGGCAGCACCAGCGCATCGTAGGTATCGACCTTGGCCTGGTCCAGCCGCTGGTCCACCGGCACCGAATCGCCCCAGTCGGTCTTGTCCCAGGCGCGAATCTGCGCGGCGTCGCCGGGCGCGATCACATCGACCTTGGCACCCCAGGATTCCAGCAGGCGCTTGGGCTCAGTCAGTTCGGACTGTTCGAAGCCGTCGGTGGCGAGCACGGCGATGGTCTTGCCGGAGAGCGAATAAGACATGGGGGACTCCTTGCTGAAAAGAAGCCCGCACGCTAGTCGTGCAGCTGTTGCACGTGGGTGAACCGATGTGTGCGCCGCGTCAGTGTGGGCAGCCGCACGCGCGTGCTCAGCGCTTGGGCTGCAGCATGGTGCCGGTGCAGTTCTTGGACCCGCAGCGGCATGCCCAGATCTTCTTCAGACGCGGCGTATGCCGCTCGGCCAGCGTGATGCCGTAATTGTAGGTGAGCTCTTCGCCGGCCTTGATCGCGCGTTTGGCCTCGATGAAGATCTTGTCCTTGCTACGGTCGTCGCCTTCGGCCTCTTCGATCACCGCTTCGCAATTGGGATTGCAGCTGTGGTTGATCCAGCGCGCGACATTGCCCTCGTAGTTGGCATCCAGCACGTAGTCGTCGCTGAGCGTGAACAGGAAGGTATGCCCGCTTTCGACATCGCCGGTGTCATCGGCATCCACTTCCGCGTGCGTGCGCAAACGCCCCTTGTACTGGATGATGCGCTCGCCCTTGCGGAGCGCGGCGAGGGCGAACATGCCATTGCCGTGGATACGTGACTTGCGGGCGGCAACTTTGCGCGACATGAAGGGGTCCAGTGATGGGGCCGCTCATTGTGACTGCAGTGCGACGATGCGCCAAGCACAAGCGCACCATCGCTCGCAACGGCGCACGCTTGCCGGCGGCTGAACCGGGCGGTTGGCCCTGCCCGGCCGGAAAGAGTACAATTTCGGTCCGCTTTAAGGTTCCTGCTCGCTCATGTTGCGCGTTACCAAACTCACCGATTACGCCACCGTCGTGTTGACCGTCCTGGCAGCGCGCTGCGGGCAGGTGCTCAGCGCCAGCGAACTGGCCGAGCAGGCCGGCCTGGAACCGCCGACCGTGAGCAAGATCCTCAAGCCGCTGTCGCAGGCGGGCCTGGTCGAAGGGCTGCGCGGCGTGCATGGTGGCTACCGCCTGGCGCGCGCGGCCAGCGAGATCACGCTGGTGGAGATCGTCGAGGCGATGGAAGGCCCGCTGGCGATCACCGAATGCAGCCAGGACCACAGCCAGTGCGGCATCGCGCAGACATGCGGGGTGCGCTCCAACTGGCGCCTGATCAACGACGTGGTTGGCGATGCATTGCGTCGCGTCACGCTCGCCCAGATGTTGCAGCCCCTCTCTCTCCCTGGCGACGGCCGTCGGCGTTCCATCGCCGCACGCGTCGCGACCACCTGACCCTGTAGGCAGCCCGATGGCCACCGAACTTGCACCCCCGCAGAATGCCGAAATTATCGAACGGTTGGGCCGACGCTATGACGCCGGCTTCATCACCGAGATCGAATCGGACTCGCTCCCGCCCGGCCTGGACGAGGACGTCATCCGTGCGTTGTCGGCCAAGAAAGACGAGCCGCAATGGATGACCGACTGGCGTCTCGAGGCGTATCGGCACTGGCTGAAGATGCCGATGCCGGAATGGGCGAAATTGAAGGTTTCGCCGATCGATTTCCAGGCATTGAGCTATTACTCCGCGCCCAAGGGCCCGAAGTACGCCTCGCTGGACGACGTGCCCAAGGAGCTGCTCGACACCTACGACAAGCTCGGCGTGCCATTGCACGAGCGCGCCCGGCTGGCCGGCGTGGCAGTGGATGCGGTGTTCGACTCGGTCTCGGTCGGCACCACCTTCCGCAAGGAGCTGGCCGAAAAGGGCGTGATCTTCTGCTCGATGTCCGAGGCCATCAAGGAACACCCGGAGATCGTCAAGCAATATCTGGGCAGCGTGGTGCCGGTCGGCGACAACTATTTCGCCGCGCTCAACTCGGCGGTGTTCTCCGATGGCAGCTTCGTTTTCATCCCGAAGGGCGTGCGTTGCCCGATGGAACTGAGCACCTATTTCCGCATCAACGCCGGCCACACCGGGCAGTTCGAACGCACCTTGATCGTGTGCGAGGACAAGGCCTATGTGTCGTATCTGGAAGGCTGCACCGCGCCGATGCGCGATGAGAACCAGTTGCACGCGGCGGTGGTCGAGCTGGTGACGCTGGAAGATGCCGAAATCAAGTATTCGACCGTGCAGAACTGGTATCCGGGCGACGAGGAAGGCCGTGGCGGCATCTACAACTTCGTCACCAAGCGTGCCGAGTGCCGCGGCGCGCGCAGCAAGGTCACCTGGACCCAGGTCGAAACCGGTTCGGCGATCACCTGGAAGTATCCCTCCTGCGTGCTGCTCGGCGACGATTCGGTCGGCGAGTTCCATTCGGTGGCGCTGACCCATCACCGTCAGCAGGCCGATACCGGCACCAAGATGATCCACATCGGCAAGCGCACCAAGAGCAAGATCGTCAGCAAGGGCATCAGCGCCGGGCGCGGGCAGAACACCTATCGCGGCCTGGTCAAGGTGGACCGCAATGCCGATGGCGCGCGCAACTACACCCAGTGCGATTCGTTGTTGATCGGCAAGCAGTGCGGCGCGCATACCTTCCCCTACATCGAGGTGAAGAACCCCGGCGCCACCGTCGAGCACGAGGCCACCACCTCCAAGATCAGCGACGATCAGCTGTTCTATTGCCGCGCGCGCGGCATCAGCCAGGAAGACGCGGTGTCGCTGATCGTCGACGGCTTCTGCAAGCAGGTGTTCCGCGAGCTGCCGATGGAGTTCGCAGTGGAAGCCAAGAAGCTGCTGGAAGTCTCGCTGGAAGGCAGCGTCGGCTGACGCCGACGGAATCGGGAGTGGGGAATGGAGAATCGGTATTGGTTCTCTTTCCTGCTCCTTGCCGCGCCAACGTCTCGCATTACCCATTCCCTATTCTCGATTCCCTATTCCCATGCTTACGATCAACAACCTCCACGCCAGCATCGCCGGCAAAGACATCCTCAAGGGCCTGTCGCTGGACATCCAGCCGGGCCAGGTGCACGCCATCATGGGGCCCAACGGCGCCGGCAAGTCCACGCTGGGCAATGTGCTGGCCGGGCGCGACGGCTATGAGGTCAGCGCCGGCAGCGTGCAGTTCGAAGGCAAGGACCTGCTCGAGCTGCCGCCGGAAGAACGCGCGGCGGCCGGTCTGTTCCTGGCCTTCCAGTACCCGGTGGAAATCCCCGGCGTCAACAACACCTACTTCCTGCGCGCGGCCCTCAATGCACAGCGCAAGGCGCGTGGCGAGGACGAGCTGGACTCGATGCAGTTCCTCAAGCTGGTGCGGCAGAAACTGGCCGTGCTGCATCTGAAGGACGAGCTGCTGCACCGTGGCGTCAACGAAGGGTTCTCCGGTGGCGAGAAGAAGCGCAACGAGATCTTCCAGCTGGCCGTGCTCGAACCCAAGCTCGCCATCCTGGACGAGACCGATTCGGGCCTGGACATCGACGCGCTCAAGAGCGTGGCTGATGGCGTCAACGCGCTGCGCTCGCCGGAGCGTTCGTTCCTGGTGATCACCCACTATCAGCGCCTGCTCGACTACATCACCCCGGACGTGGTGCATGTCCTGGCCGAAGGCCGCATCGTGCAGAGCGGCGGCCCGGAACTGGCGCTGGAGCTTGAAAAGCACGGCTACCACTTCCTCAAGGACCGCGTGGTGCCCGAGGCGGCTGCCTGATGAGCGCCCTGCTGGAATCCCTCGCCCGTGGCTTCAGCGGCAACGACGCTCGCCGCGCCGAGCTCGATGCCGCGCTGCAGACCGGCCTGCCCGGCCCGCGCGCCGAAGCCTGGAAATACACCTCGCTGCGGCAGCTGGAGCGGCGCAGCTTCCAGCCCGCGCCGCTGGTGCCGACGTTGATCGACGCCGCGTTGCTGGACGAGATCCCGTCGCCGCGGCTGGTATTCGTCAACGGCCGCCCGTCCGACGCATTGAGCGACCTGTCGACGCTGCCGGACGGCGTACAGCTGGATACCTTGTCCGCGTCGCTGGCCGCAGGCGACGAGGCGCAGCAGTTGCTTGGCCGCCGTTTCGAAGGACCCGACGAAATCTTCGCACGCCTCAATGCCGCGCTTGCCGACGAAGGCGTGCTGGTGCGCGTGCAGGACGGCGCGCAGATCGAGGCGCCGCTGCACCTGGTCTTCATCGGCGTGGCCGGCGAGCATGACCTGTCCTGGCATCACCGTCACCTGATCGAACTGCGCGCCGGCGCTGCGCTGAACGTGGTCGAGCATCACCTGCATGTCGGCGATGCCGCGCATCTGCACAACAGCCTGATGCATGTCCATCTGGCCCAGGATGCGGTGCTGTCGCATGCGCGCGTGCAGGCCGACAGTGCGCACGCAACGTCGCTGTTGCGCACCGACGCGGTGCTGGCGCGCAATGCGCGCTACCAGCGCGTGGATCTGGAACTGGGTTCCAACCTGTCGCGCCACGAGCTCAACGTTCGCCTAGAAGGCAATAATGCCCAGCTCACCGCCAATGGCGTGCTGCTCGGCAACGGCCGCCGCCATGTCGATACACGCCTGGGTATCGCGCATATCGCCCGCGACACCAGCTGCGAGCTGGTCTGGCGCGGCGTGGGCGCCGATCGCAGCCGGGTGGTCTTCCACGGCGGCATCAACATCCGTCCCGGCGCCGACGGCACCGACGCGCGGCTGTCGAACAAGAACCTGCTGCTGTCGGCCAATGCCGAGATCGATACCCAGCCGGTGCTGGTGATCGATGCCGAGGAAGTGCAGGCCGCGCATGGCGCCACCGTCGGCCAGCTTGACGACAATGCCCTGTTCTATCTGCGCTCGCGCGGCCTGCCGCAGGCCGAGGCGCAGCGCTTGCTGAGCGCCGCGTTCTGCCACGAGCCGCTGCGCATGCTGCCCAGCGCGCTGGGCGCGGTGCTGGCGCTGCAGCTGGATCGCGCACTGACCTCGGCAGGCGTGGCATGAACGCGCCCGCCACCACGCACCTCGCCGCGCCGGACTGGGAGCGCGTGCGCTCGGATTTCCCGTTGCTGATGCGGCAGGTGCATGGCAAGCCGCTGATCTATTTCGACAACGCCAACACCGGGCAGAAGCCGCTGCAGGTCATCGCCGCGACCGACGAGTTCTACCGTCGCCAGAACGCCAACGTGAGCCGCGCAGTGCATGCGCTGGGCACCGAGGCCACCGATGCCTTCGAAGGCGCGCGCAGCAAGCTGGCACGCTTTCTCAACGTACGCGCCGACGAACTGGTGCTGTGCAGCGGCACGACCTTTGCGATCAATCTGGTCGCTTATTCCTGGGCGCTGCCGCGCCTGGGCGCCGGCGATGTGATCCTGATCTCGCGCATGGAGCACCACGCCAACATCGTGCCGTGGCAGCTGGTGGCGCAACGCACCGGCGCCACCATTCGCGTGGCCGAGATCACCCCGGACGGTGCGCTGGATCTGGATGCCTTGCGCAAGGCGATGACGCCGCAGGTCAAGCTGCTGGCGATCACGCATGTATCCAATGTGCTGGGCACGGTCAATCCGGTGCGCGAGATCTGCCGCGAGGCGCGCAAGCGCGGCATCGTCACCGTGGTGGATGGCTCGCAGGCGGCGCCGCATCGGCGTATCGACGTGGCCGGCATCGGCTGCGATTTCTACGCCATCACCGGCCACAAGATGTGCGGGCCTACCGGTACCGGCGCACTGTGGGCGCGTCGCGAACACCTGCAGGCGATGCCGCCGTTCCTGGGCGGCGGCGAGATGATCAAGGAAGTGAGTTTCGAGGGCACGGTGTTCAATGATGCCCCGCACAAGTTCGAAGCCGGCACGCCCAACATCGCCGGATTCATCGGCCTGGGCGCGGCAGTCGATTACCTGGAGTCGGTCGGCCTGGCGCACGTGGAAGCGCGCGAGGCCGAGCTGCTGGCGCACTTCACCGAGGAGCTGCAGCGCATCGACGGCCTGCGCATCTTCGGCACCACGCCGGACAAGGCCGCGGTGGTGTCGTTCCTGATCGAAGGCGCGCATGCCCATGACCTGGCCACCCTGCTCGACCTGGAAGGCGTCGCGGTGCGCTCGGGCCAGCACTGCGCGCACCCGTTGCTGCAGTACTACGGCGTCGCCGCCACCTGCCGTGCCTCGCTGGCGTTCTACAACACGCATGACGAGATCGAGCGCTTCGTCGCTGCGCTGGTGAAGGTGCGTCGCCTGCTGGGTTGACGGCGGGGATTTGAGATTTGGCATTGGGGATTCGGAAGACCCCTTCGCTACCCTGCAGCGCGTGCGCCAGACCTCCGTGCGTTGGCGCACTTGCCCATGACAAGACTCAGAGCAACGCCGCAATCCAGGCGTCCGACACGGCATAAGAAACAGCGTTCTTGCGCTTTTACGAATCCCAAATCCCGACTCCCGCTAAACTGCTGCCATGCAGACCACCACCTTCCGTACCGCCACCGTCGACGATATCGACGCCCTCGTGTCACTGGTGACCTCGGCCTATCGCGGTGATGTCAGCCGGGTGGGCTGGACCACCGAGGCCGACTTTCTCGACGGCGCGCGGATCGATCCTGCAGTCCTGCGCGAGGACCTGCTGCGCGATCGCAGCCTGGTGCTGCTGGTCGAACAGGACAGGCGCCTGCTGGCCTGTGCGCATATCGCCGACGACCAGGGTGCCGGCTACTTCGGCATGTTTGCGGTCGACCCCGCGCTGCAGGGCAGCGGGCTGGGCAAGACGCTGCTGGCCGAGGCCGAGCGTATCGCCCACAGCGAGTGGCAGTTGCCGGTAATGCGCATGACGGTGATCGACATTCGCGCCGAGCTGATCGCGTTCTATGAGCGACGCGGCTACCGCCGCACCGGCATCACCAAGCCGTTCCCGTATGGCGACGCGCGTTTCGGCGTGCCGCTGCGCCAGGACCTGCGCTTCGAGGTGCTGGAAAAACCGCTCGGCGGCCCAGCGCTGTGAGCGACACCTGGACCTTTGTCTGCGCCAGCGAGGCGCTGCTGCCCGGCGAGCTGCAGACCGTCTGGGACGAGGTAACCGATGCCCCGATCGTGATCTTCAACCTCGACGGCGAGCTGTACGCGCTGGAAGACCGCTGCAGCCATGAAGACTATGAATTGTCGCCGGGCACGTTCGACCCCGTAGAAGGCAGCATCGAGTGCCTGCTGCACAGCGCCCGCTTCGACATCCGCGACGGCCGCCCGCTGTGCGCACCGGCCTACACCGCGGTGCCCAAGTTCCCGGTCAAGCGCGAACACGGCGGCATCTGGACCCGCGACGACCGCTGACCGCGGCCGCATCCGCGCGCGTTACGGCAGCCGTGAGTGGAGGCCACGCACGGCGCTGATCTGCAGTGGGTCGCTGTCCTGCATGCACACCCGGAGTCCGCAGCTTCGCGCCCTGCATGGGAATCCCCCTGCCATGTCAGCGAGCGCGGCCGGCTGGAGCGCGGCTGTTGGGCCGGCGAGCAGGCGCGGACACACGCATCTCCCACGCATCTCTGCCTTGGGACTGCAGCTGCCTGATGCCTCAGGCGTCGCGGTTGTCCCTTGGCATGGCAGGCACCAAGAAAGATTGCAAAGAAGAATGATTTGCATTTAAGATCTCAGCCCTTCAGGCCTTCTTAACAACTGGCCTGCCCTGCGATCCCATGCGCCCAGCCCTGCTCGACACGTTTTTCCTGACCTTGCCCCGCATGCGCCTGGCTGCGCAGCGCTTGCGTGTGTCCGGACACTGGTCGGGCCGACTGTCCGCCTCGGGCTAGCGGGCGCGCTCCCCGACCTGCCTTCCCATCCCGCATCCGCCGAGCCATCGCCAGGCCGGAGCCTCGCTTTCCTCTTCGAGACGCCTCATGACTCCCAGGATTTCCCCGCTCACCTCGGCCGTGCTGCTGACGCTGTCCGCTCCTGCCTTCGCCCAGCCCGGCGATGCGCCGGCGCCTCCGGGCGCGGTCGATCTGGACGCCATCCGGGTGCAGCAGGAACGTGCGCAAAAGCCGTCCTCGCCCAAGTACACCGAGGTGCTGCGCGACACGCCGCAGACGATCACCGTGGTCACCAAGCAGACCATGGACCAGCAGAACCTGCTGTCGCTGCGCGACGTGCTGAGCACCCTGCCCGGCATCACCTTCGGCGCGGGCGAAGGCGGCGGCGGCTATGGCGACAGCATCAACCTGCGCGGCTTCACCGCCAGCAGCGACATCACCACCGATGGCGTGCGCGACAGCGCGCAGTACAGCCGCAGCGACACCTTCAACCTCGAGGCCGTGGAGCTGATCAACGGCGCCAACTCGGCCATGTCCGGCGCCGGCTCGGTCGGCGGCAACATCAATCTGGTGACCAAGACCGCCGGCCAGGGCGACTTCACCAACGTTATGGTCGGTGGCGGCAGCGACCGCTATGGCCGGCTGACCGCCGACAGCAATTACGATTTCGACAACGGCACCGCCGTGCGCCTGAACGCGATGGGCCACACCCAGGACGTGCCGGGGCGCGATGAGGAATTCCGGCATCGCTGGGGCTTTGCGCCGTCGGTGGCCTTCGGCCTGGGCTCGGATACCCGCTTCACCCTGAGCTATCTGCACCAGCACGACAACAACCTGCCGCAGTACGGCGTGCCATTCGCGCTCAGCCCGTTCAACGACGGTCCGCTGCCGGGCGTGGACCCGGAGACCTTCTTCGGGTACCGCAACACCTCGCGTCAGGACATCGACGTGGACATGCTGACCGGCGTGCTGGAAATGGACTTCGACGACAACATCAAGCTGCGCAGCCTGGCGCGCGTGCAGCGGGTCGACCAGACCACCAACGCCACCGCGCTGCAGGGCACCTGGTGCCTGCCCGACGGCACCGATCCGTACACCGGCCGCGCCTGCGCCGGCCAGCCGGCGGCCAGCTGGAATCCGAACAGCGGCCCGCGCGGCCTGGTACGCGAGACGGAGAACTTCATCGCGCACAGCCAGACCGACCTGACCGCCACCTTGCATACCGGCGCCATCGAGCACCGCGTGGTCGCTGGCGTGGCCTTCAGCAAGGAAGACTTCGAACTCGATAGCGGCACCACCTTCCGCAATGCCGATGGCTCCACCACCGGCATCACCTATCCGCTGCAGTCCTTCGACAATCCCTACAACGTCTGGACCGGCCCGCAGAACTATTTCCGCACCGGGCGCAGTAAGGGCAGCCTGACCAACCAGGCGGTGTACCTGTTCGATACCTTGCAATTCAACGAGCAATGGATGCTCAACCTGGGCGGCCGCTACGAGCACAACGAAGGCGACAGCACCACCTATACCGTCAACGCCGCCGGCAACGTCACCGGTGTGAGCCCGGGCTTCCCGGCCGGCAGCGAAGAGGACCTGTTCTCGTATCGCGCCGGCCTGGTCTTCAAGCCGACCGAGAACGCCAGCCTGTACCTGTCCTACGCCAACAGCAAGACGCCGTCCAAGGCCTCGGTCAACGGCTCGTGCACGCCGATCGCCACTGCCACCGCCGGCGCCAACTGCAATGTCGAGCCGGAGACGGCGGTCAACATCGAACTGGGCGGCAAGTGGGACGTGCTGGACCAGCGCCTGGCACTGACCGCTGCGGTGTTCCGCAATGAGCGCGAAAACTACAAGGTCAACAGCGGCGACCCGCTGATTCCCGAGCAGGTGCTGGACGGCAAGGCGCGCGTGGACGGCGTCGCGCTTGGCGCCGCCGGTTACCTGACCGAGCGCTGGTCGATCTTCGCCAACTACACCTTCCTGGACAGCGAAGTGCTGCAGAGCGTGTCCAACCGCACCGAGAGCCTCACCGGCGACCCGGTGGCCGGACGCGAGCTGGTGCAGACTCCGCGCAATGCCGGCAACATCTGGACCACCTACACGCTCAACCAGTGGACCTTCGGCTACGGCGTCACCTACCAGGGCGGTTTCTATCCGAATAATTCCTCGGCGGCCGCCTACATCAAGACCGATGACTACTGGGTGCACCGCGCGATGGTCGGCCTGCGCGTCAACGACTGGCTCAGCCTGCAGTTGAACGTCAACAACCTGTTCGACGAGGAGTACTACACCAGCGTGCGCAACAACCTCACCGTCAACACCGCAGGGACTGTCACGGCGGGCAATGGCTGGGCAATTCCTGGCGAAGGCCGCTCGGCGGTGTTGAGCGCAACGTTTAGTTTCTAAGCCTCCGGCACGCCGCCCGCACGGTGCGGGCGGCGTGGAGATCTGCCCATGTTGCTGCCCATTCCCGATGTCCTCACCCCCGCACAACTCGGCGAGTTGCGGGCACGGCTGGACGCAGCCGACTGGGCGGACGGCCGCATCACTGCCGGCCATCAGTCCGCGCAGGCCAAGGACAACGCACAACTGCCCGAAGACAGCGCCATTGCACGCGAGGCCGGCGCGCTGGTGCTCGAGGCGCTCGCGCGCAACAGCACGTTCTTTTCGGCGGTGTTGCCGCGGCGCATCTATCCGCCGCTGTTCAACCGCTACAGCGGCGGGCAGTCGTTCGGGTATCACGTCGACAACGCGATCCGTTACGACCGCAGTCGCGGCGGCGCAGATCCCATCCGCACCGATGTCTCCGCCACCTTGTTCCTCAGCGACCCGGACAGCTACGACGGCGGCGAGCTGGTGATCGAAGACACCTACGGCACGCAGTCGGTGAAGCTGCCGGCCGGGCACCTGGTGATCTATCCCGGCACCAGCCTGCATCGGGTGATGCCGGTGACCCGCGGCGCCCGCGTGGCGTGTTTCTTCTGGACGCAAAGCATGTTGCGCGACGATGCGCAGCGGCGCCTGCTGTTCGAACTGGATGTGTCCATCCGGCGGCTGACCCAGGACACCCCTGGCCATCCCTCGCTGATCCAGCTCACCGGCGTGTATCACAACCTGTTGCGGCAATGGGCCGATGTCTGAGCCCGCACCGGACCCCACGCAGTTGATCGACCTGCTGCGCACTCACCCCGATCGCGCGATCGCATGGCTGCGCAAGGCCGCCGAGCGCCAGGATCTGGCGGCGCAACTGCTGCTCGCGCAGCTCTACGCCGAGGGCCGCGGCATCCCCGCCGATCCGGCCATGGCCATGCTGTGGTACGAGGTGGCCGCCAATGCCGGGCATGCGGAAGCGATGAACCAGTTGGGGCGTTGCCATGAACTGGGCTTCGGCACCGCGTGCAACGAGGTGCTGGCGGCGCTGTGGTATCGCCGCGCCGCCGAACATGGCCTGGATTGGGGCATGTACAACCTCGCGCATCTGTACGGCTCCGGGCGTGGCGTGCCACAGGACCACGCCCAGGCGCTTGCGCTGTACCGCACGGCCGCCGAACGCGGGCACGCCAAGTCGATGAACTTTGTGGCGCGCTATCTCGACCAGGGCCTGGCCTGCACCGCGGATCCGATCGCTGCGCGCCACTGGTATCGCCGCTCTGCAGAAGCAGGCGATTTTCGCGGCCAGGCCAGTTACGCCACCTTGCTCGCGGATGCCGGCGACCTCGATCAGGCCGAGCGCTGGATGCGCCGTGCGATCGCCGGCGGGCATGCCGGCTTCCTGCAACAGCTCACGCCGTTGCTGGCGGGTGCAACGCACCCACGTCTGCGCGCGTTGCTGAGCGAAGTGACCGCGCGGCAATCGCAGTTGCAGCCGTCCCCGGCAGCGGACGTGGCCTGAGCGCGGCATGGCCACTTCCAATGACACCCTGGCCACCACGCAGCAACGCCGCGGCTTCTGGCTGCGCATGCTGCATCAATGGCACTGGATCAGTTCGGCGCTGTGCCTGATCGGCATGCTGCTGTTCACCATCACCGGGCTGACCTTGAATCACGCCGCGCGCATCGAAGCCAGCCCCTCGACCGAACACCGCACGCTCACGCTGCCGCCGGCACTGCTCAAGTCCCTGGGCACCCGCGAAGATGGCGACGCCCCGCTGCCGCCACGCGTAGCGCACTGGCTGGGGCGTGAGCTGGAGATCAGCATCGGCACGCGCAACGGCGAATGGTCGGCCGACGAGGTGTACCTGGCGCTGCCGCGCCCCGGCGGCGATGCGTGGCTGAGCCTGGATCGCAACACCGGCGCGATCGAATACGAGCGTACCGGGCGCGGCGCCATCGCCTATCTCAACGACCTGCACAAGGGCCGTAACGCAGGGCCGGCCTGGGGCTGGTTCATCGACGTGTTCGCCATCGCCTGCCTGGTGTTCTGCATCACCGGGTTGTTCCTGCTGCATCTGCATGCGCGCCAGCGCCGCATGACCTGGCCGCTGGTCGGCCTGGGCCTGCTGATTCCGTTACTGCTCGCCCTGCTGTTGATCCACTGACCTTTCTACCGGAGACGATCATGCGCGCCACCCTGACCATCGCCCTGAGCGGCCTGCTCGCCATGCCGGCATACGCCGCCACGCTCGACATCAACGTGGAGATTCCTAAGCTCAACGTCGCCGAGTACCACCGCCCGTATGTGGCGATCTGGCTGGAAGGCGCGGACCAGAAGGTCGCCGCCAACCTGGCGGTCTGGTATCAATCCAAGGACACCGCCGAAGGCCATGGCACCAAGTGGCTGCCGGACCTGCGCCAGTGGTGGCGCAAGAGCGGGCGCACCCTGGAGGTGCCGGTCGACGGCGTCACCGGCCCCACCCGCCCGGCCGGCGTGCATGCGCTGTCGTTCTCCGACACCAAGGGCACGTTGACGTCGCTGCCGGCCGGCCAGTACACGCTGGTGGTGGAAGCCGCGCGCGAGGTCGGCGGCCGCGAGCTGGTCAAGGTGCCTTTCAGCTGGCCGGCCAAGGCGCCGCAGAGCGCCAAGGCCAGCGGCAGCAGCGAACTGGGCGTCGTCAGCCTGGTCGCCAAGCCGTAACGCCTGGCGTCGGCCGGTGGCGCGGGCCGCTTGCGTCCCTACCCCGCTGGCGCCCGCTGCAGCCGCTTCAGCAGATCGTCTCCCGCTTTTTTGTCCCACGCATCCAGCCAGCGCAGCGACGCGCGCTGATCAGACACGTGCCCACCGCCCTTATCGTCCTTCAAGGAGTTGTCATGCAACGTTCGCTCGTCCTGGTCGCCCTGCTCGCCGCACTGCCGGTCAGCGCACTCGCCCACAAGGCCTGGTTGCTGCCGTCGCAGACCGTCATCGCCGGCGAGGCGCCGTGGATCACCGTGGATGCGGCGGTCTCCAACGACCTGTTCTACTTCAACCACGTGCCGCTGCGCCTGGACAAGCTGAGCATCACCGCACCCGATGGCAGCGCGCTCACGCCGGAAAATCCGGCCACCGGCAAGTACCGCAGCGTGTTCGATCTGCAGCTCACCCAACCCGGCACCTACAAGCTGAGCATCGTCAACGCCGGCCTGTTCGCCAGCTGGAAGGAAGACGGCAAGCCCAAGCGCTGGCGCGGCGACGAAGCCCGCTTCGCCACCGAGGTGCCGAAGAACGCGCAGGACCTGCAGGTCTCGCAGTCCTTCAATCGCGTGGAAACTTTCGTCACCCGCGGCGCGCCGACCACCACCGTGTTCAAGCCCAGCGGCAAGGGCATCGAGCTGGTGCCGGTGACCCATCCCAACGATCTGGTCGCCGGCGAGGCGGCGCGGTTCACGCTGCAACTGGATGGCAAGCCGGCGGCCGGGCTGGAGATCGAGATCGTGCGCGGCGGTACCCGCTATCGCGATGCGCAGAACGAGATCAAGCTCACCACCGATGCCAAGGGCGGCTTCAGCGTGACCTGGCCGGAGGCCGGCATGTACTGGCTGGAAACCACCACCGAAGACAAGAAAACCTCGCTGCCGCAGGCCAGGCAGCGCCGCCTGGGCTATGTCGCCACGCTGGAAGTGCTGCCGCAGTAATCTGCCGGCACGCGGCAGGAGCGCGCACAGCGTGCATCCTGCCGCCCCATTTTCATACGATCCGTCCATGCCCGTACCGTCTTCCGCCGACCACGCCATTGCCACGCTCGGCGGCCGCAGCATGGGCACCACCTGGAGCGTGAAGCTGGTGGCGCCGCGCGGACGCGATCTGCACCCCTTGCATGCGTGCATCCAGGCCGCACTGGACCGGGTGGTTGCGCAGATGAGCACCTGGCAAGCCGATTCGGATATCAGCCGCTACAACCGCGCACCGCCAGGCAGCTGGCACCGCCTGCCCGACGAATTCCACGCGGTGCTGAGCGCCGCACTCGAGATTGCACAGGCCAGCGATGGCGCCTTCGATCCCACCGTCGGCCCGATGGTCGAGCTATGGGGTTTCGGCGCTGCCGGCGGGCGTCAGCGGGTGCCGACAGCGGAGGCGATCGCATTGGCCAGCCTGCGCTGCGGCTGGCAGCGCCTGCGGCTGGATGGCAGGCGCGTGCTGCAGCCGGGCGCAGCGGCACTGGATCTGTCCGGCATCGCCAAAGGGTTTGGTGTGGACTGCGTACATCGCGCCTTGCTGCAGTCGGGGATCGACAGTGCCTTGATCGAGGTCGGCGGCGAATTGTTCGGCTACGGGCGCAAGCCCGATGGCAACGTGTGGCGCGTGCTGGTCGAATCGGCCCCCGACGAAGATGCCGGCACCGCGCTGCCGGCACGCGTGCTGGCACTGGAGGGGCTGGCAGTGGCCACCTCCGGCGATCGCTGGCACCGCTTCGATGCCGATGGCACGCGCTATACGCATACCTTCGACCCACGCAGCGGCACGCCCGTTCCGCATGCCCCCGCGGCGGTCACCGTACTGGCTCCCGATGCGATGCAGGCCGACGCCTGGGCCACCGCGATGACCGTGCTTGGCGTCGATGCCGGTCTTGCTCGTGCACGCAAGGCGGACCTGGCCGTGCGATTTCTGGTGCGCAAGGACGGCATTCTGCTCGAATCCATGAGCCCGGTGTTCGAACGCCACCTGTCCGCGTCATGAGCAGCGCCACCTCACGCGTGTGGCTGGGCAATGGGCTGGTTCTGCTGGCGCTTGCCGGCGTCGTCGGCTGGCTGGGCGGCTTGCATGACGGCACATGGTGGATTGCTCCCACGCCGCAGCGCTGGCAACTGGCAGCTCTCGGCCTGGCGCTGTACCTGGGCCTGTGCACGGCCGTGCTGCTGCGTGCGCGCACGCGCGTTGGCGCACAACGCGCAGACGCCAGCGGCGTGTTGATCGTCTGGGCAAGCCAGACCGGATTTGCGCGCGAACTGGCGCAACGCAGCGTTGCCGCGCTGCGATCGGCAGGCGTCGGCGCGCATGCGCTGCCGATCGAGGCCGTCGATCGCGATCAACTCGTACGCGTGCCGCGGCTGTTGTGCATCGTCAGCACCACCGGCGAAGGCGATGCACCCGACCACGCGCAGTCGGCCGAGCGCAGTTGGCTTGCCGACGACGCGCAGGATCTGACTGCCGTGCAGTACGCGGTGCTGGCCCTGGGCGACCGTGGTTATGCGCACTTCTGCGCGTTCGGCCGGCGCCTCGACGATCGGCTGCAGGCGCGCGGCGCCACGCGCCTGTTCGAGCGCATCGAGGTCGATAACGCCGACCCGAACGCACTGCAGCACTGGCAAGGCCGTCTGGCGGAACTGGCGCCCGCACTCGCGACGCAGTCGGACTGGAGCCTGCCGACCTACACCGCCTGGCAGCTACGCGAGCGCATCCACGTCAATCCCGGCAGCGCGGGCGCACCGATTTACCGGCTGCGCCTGGTGCCATGTGATGGCGCATTGCCGCACTGGAGCGCAGGCGATATCGCGGAGATTGCACCGCGTAACACGCCGGACGCGGTGGAGTCCTGGCTGCAGCGCAACCAACGCGATGGCGCGCAGTACATCGACGGCCGCCCCCTGCGCGACTGGCTCGGCGGCGCGCAACTTCCCGTCGATGCCGATGCCGCTCTCGGTATCGATGTGGGTGCCGGTGCCAGTCCCGATGCAGAAGCAGAAGCCGGAGGCGAAAGTGGCCCAGGTGTGGGTACGAATACAGAGGCGGCTGCAGGCATAGCTACAAGGACAGGCCTGAGCTCAGCAATGGACGCAGAAGCAATGGTGCGCCGCCTGGCCGCCCTGCCCCATCGCGACTACTCGCTTGCCTCCATTCCCGAGGAAGGCCATGCCGAACTGCTGGTGCGCGAGCACCGGCACGCCGACGGCAGCCTGGGCCTGGGTAGCGGCTGGCTCTGCGTCCATGCACCGATCGGCGCAGCCATCGCGCTGCGCCTGCGCAGCAACCCCGGCTTCCACCCGCCCGCACCCGAGCAGCCCATGCTGCTGATCGGCAACGGCACCGGCATCGCCGGTCTGCGCGCGCATCTGCGTGCACGCATCGCGACCGGCGCGCGTCGTAACTGGCTGCTGTTCGGCGAACGCAATGCCGCGCACGACGCGCTGTACGCCGACGAGCTGCAGCAGTGGCAGCAGGATGGCTGGATCGAGCGCCTGGAGCTTGTCTACTCGCGCGATCAGCAACAGCCACCACATTATGTCCAACACGCACTGGCCGCCGCTGCCGACCGCTTGCGTCATTGGGTTGATCAAGGCGCCTGCATCTACGTCTGCGGCAGCCTGCGCGGCATGGCACCGGAGCTTGACCGGACCCTGGATGCCATTCTCGGTGCCGAGGCCAGACAGGAACTGCTACGCAACGGCCGCTATCGCCGCGACGTGTATTGAACCCTCGGGTGCAGCGCTGCCAACAGCGATCAACGCAGCGACGACCTGGCAGCCAGGCCAGCGCGCCCGTTGCTGCAATCCGCATCATCGATGCCTGCGGTGGCTGTGTGCTCACGGCATAAGTGAAACGCCCTAGACCGGACTCACCCGGATCGCCAGCAACTCGCCGCCGCCATCGAGCACATAGCGGGTGCGCGTGGAGGCACTCAGCCATGCGGTATCGCCGGCAGCCAACGGTGGCAAACCGCTGTCGCGTCCAAAGCTGGCCTGGCCTGCGAGCAGATGGATCGCCCAGGCGCTGCCCGGATCGGCGAAAAACAGCATGGTGCCGACCAGCGGCCGATGCAGCAGTTGGGTCTGCAGCAGATCGCGCCGCCACATCAGATTGAAATCCTGGGTCGGTCCGTCGAGTAGCATCGCATGCACCCTTTCTTCGCCTGCGAATCGGACGCGCTGGTACGGCGGCAGCAATGTGCAGCTGCGATGATTGCCGCCAGCAGCACCGATGCCACCATCGCCTCCAGCATCATGGCCGCCACGCCCAGCGCCACCGCCCTCATTGTCGCTGCCGCTATCGTTTTTGCCGCCAGTGCCGCCGCCAGTCGCAGTAGGAGTAGCAGTACCAATGCCTGCACCTGCACCTGCACCTGCACTTCTGTCGCAGCCAGCATCACCAAACTGCAGCCGCATACCATTGCCGTGCAACAGCACCAGCTCGCGATCGATGCCTGGGAATGCAGAAAACACCGCATCCTGTTCGATCTCGGCGATCGACAGGCGTAGCGCCCACGCGTCGGCATCGCCGAGGCACAGGATCTCGCGCGTCCAGCCCAATTGATTGCGCCACCGCTCGCGGCGGTAGTCAGTGGCCGGAATCACCCGGCTGCTCAGGTCTGTGGGCTGCATCGGCGCATTGTGCCTGAAGCGCTGCGGTGGTCCGTCATCCCCCGGCTCGGCGCGCCAGCGTATCGACCGGGCTCCGCGACAGATGCGGGCAATACCATCAACCAATAATGCTGGGCACGTGCTGGCAACCAGCAATCACCTGCAAGATGCCGCTGAGCAGACGGAAGCCTGCAGTTGAAACGTATGCCACAGGCTGACGGTTGACCAGCGGAGTGGGCTTACCGCCAGGAGCAGAGCGCTACGAGTGGCCCACTGCATCACTCATTTCCGCCGCACCACCGGCGTCCCCGGAATGGCCACGCGCGCCAGCCAATCCGCGTCGAGTCCCCAAAACGAAAAACGCCCGGCTGCACATCCAAGTGCAACACCGGGCGATTCCACGTCCTTGTCGGCTTCCAGCCATCCCCCGGACATCCTGTCCAGTTAGGTTGCGGCCACGCATCCTCGCGTCGAACCGTATCTCGGATCCTTTCCCCTTAACGCCGTCCCACCGGTTTCACCGCCGCCCCCTTGGCAGCCTTCTTGGCGGGAGCCATCGTGGCTCCTACTTCGATCAGGTCGCGATTCCGTTCGACCGTCTTGAGTCCGATGCCCTTGACCAGTGCCAGTTCCTCGGCGCTTTTGAAGGGACCGTTTGCCTGACGGTGCTCGACGATTGCCTCGGCTTTTGATCGCCCGACATTCGTCAGCACCTTGTCCAATTCCTCAGCAGACGCGGTGTTGATATCGACCTTGTCGAGTGCATACGCATTCGAGGACAACAGCAACGCCAGTAGCAGGGACTTCAGGACTACGGTAAATGACCTCATTGCAACGCTCCTTGTGGCTTGGGTGATGGTCCTAGCCAGCATTCCTGCCGGCGGAGCCAGTGTCCCGCGCCACATGCAGCAATCCTATCGCCAACGAACTTTTCACACAGCCGGTGAACTGCGCGCCGGCTTGTAGGGAAATACCTACCCCCAGGCACGGGCGTAGAATGTGCCGTTACGCCACGTATTCGGAGCCTCCATGGACAGCGCCAAGATCGACCAATTCATCAGCGACACCTGGGACCGCGAGATCGTCCCGCAATTGGTCGATTACATCCGCATTCCCAATAAATCGCCGATGTTCGACGCCGACTGGGTCGCGCACGGCTACATGGAGCAGGCCGTCACCCTGATGGAAACCTGGGCGCGCGCGCAGGCGATCGACGGCATGCAGGTCGAGGTGGTGCGCCTGGAAGGCCGCACGCCGTTGATCTTCATCGAGATTCCGGCCACCGGCACCGAATCGGGCGACGACACCGTGCTGCTGTACGGCCACCTGGACAAGCAGCCGGAAATGACCGGCTGGGATGCCGACCTCGGTCCGTGGGAACCGGTGCTGCGCGACGACAAGCTGTACGGGCGCGGCGGCGCCGACGATGGCTATGCGATCTTCGGTTCGCTGGCGGCGGTGCTGGCGCTGCGTACCCAGGGCCTGCCGCATGCGCGCTGCGTGGTGCTGATCGAAGCCTGCGAGGAATCCGGCAGCTACGACCTGCCGGCCTATGTCGATCATCTGGCCGCACGCATCGGCAAGCCGTCGCTGGTGGTGTGCCTGGATTCGGGCTGCGGCAACTATGAGCAACTGTGGTGCACCACCTCGCTGCGCGGGCTGACCGGCGGCAACCTGAGCGTGAAGGTACTGGAGGAAGGCGTGCATTCGGGCGATGCCTCCGGCGTGGTGCCGTCCAGCTTCCGCCTGCTGCGCCAGCTACTGTCGCGGATCGAGGACGAAGCCAGCGGCCGCATCCTGCTGGACGGACTGCACGTGGACGTGCCGGCCGAACGGCTGGCGCAGGCCAAGGCCGCAGCGGCGACGCTGGATACCGCCATCTTCGACAAGTTCCCGATGGTCGAGGGCCTGGTGCCGATGCATGACGACCTCACCGAGCTGGTGTTGAACCGCACCTGGCGCCCGGCGCTGTCGATCACCGGTGTGGACGGCATGCCGCCGCTGGCGTCGGCCGGCAACGTGCTGCGTCCGCAGACCGCAGTGAAGCTGTCGCTGCGGCTGCCGCCGACCGCCGACGGCAAGGCCTGCGGCGAACTGCTCAAGGAAGCGCTGCTGCGCGATCCGCCCAATGGCGCCCAGGTAACGCTGGAGCTGGAAAAGGCCTCGTCCGGCTGGAATGCGCCGGCGATGGCGCCGTGGCTGGAAAAGGCCATCGACGACGCCAGCCTGGCGTTCTTCGACAAGCCGGCGATGTACATGGGCGAAGGCGGCTCGATCCCGTTCATGGGCATGCTGGGCGAGAAGTTCCCCGGCGCGCAGTTCATGATCACCGGCGTGCTTGGCCCGCATTCCAATGCGCATGGGCCGAACGAGTTCCTGCACATCCCGATGGGCAAGCGGGTGACGGCCTGCGTGTCGAAGGTGATTGCCGAGCATCACGCCGCCTGCCTGCGCGGCGAGACCAGCGGCTCGCCGGTGGCGGCCGACAGCGGCACCCGTCATGGCGGGCATGGCTGCTGCTGATTGATGCCTGGGCCGCCCCGCGCATGTCGGGGCTGCCCAGCGCGTCGCCATGCGCTGCGGCGCGCGCATATGGATGCAGCCCCAACGCCATGGCGACAGCCAGCGCGGCACACGTGGTCGCGGCGGCGGCGAATGCTAGTCTGCCGATCCCCTCCCCTCAGTGCCTGCGATGAACACTCTCTTCGGTAGCGACAGCTGGCTTTACATCATTCTGGTCGGCTTCGTGGTCGGGCTGCTGGCCCGTTTCATCACCCCTGGCACGCAGCGCCTGGGCTGCCTGCTGACCATCGTGCTGGGCATCGCCGGTGCACTGGTCGCCAGCTGGTTCGGCCGCTACATGGGCTGGTACCACGCCGGCGAACCGGCCGGTTTCCTCGGTGCGTTGCTGGGTGCGATCGCAATCCTGGCACTGCTGCGGCTGTTCAGCGGCAGCAAGCGTTGATCGAACCTGCGTCGTTTTCGACCAGGCTGCGCCTCACTTCACGACACAGCATTCACCCATGACGTCATCATTGACTCCAGATACCGCGCGCGCTGCGCTCCGCCTGCAATGGGCGCAGCATGCGTTGAACGCCCCTGAGGTCACGCTGCAACGTGCCTCGGTCGATGCGGGATTCCGCAGTTACTGGCGTACCCAGGGACGCGGCGTGGACCGCATCCTGATGGATGCGCCACCTGCACTGGAAAATGTGGCGCCCTGGTTGCGCATGCACGCCCTGCTCGGCCAGCACGGCGTGCGGGTGCCGCAGGTGCTTGCGCAGGATCTTGAAACCGGCTTCCTGCTGCTGGAAGACCTGGGCGTGCCGACCCTGGCGCAGGTGCTGACCGACGCCAATGCCGACGCGTTGCTGGATGCTGCGATCACTCAGTTGTTGCTGCTGCAGCGCATTCCGCCACCTGCCGACAGTGGCGAGTTCGGCGAGGCGCTGCTGCAACGCGATGCCGGCCTGTTCGAAGAATGGTTCCTCGGCCGCCACCTCGGCTTGCAGCTGGACTGCGGCCATGCCGAGCAGCTGCAGTTGGTGCAGCGCCGTTTGATGGACAACGCACTGGCGCAGCCGCGCGTGTTCACCCATCGCGATTTCATGCCGCGCAATCTGATGCCGGTCGGCGACGGGCCGGCGGTGCTGGATTTCCAGGATTGCGTGATCGGCCCGATCGCCTACGACCCGATCAGCCTGTTCAAGGACACCTCGGTGAGCTGGCCGCTGGCGCGCGTGGATGGCTGGCTGGAGCGCTACCACGCACGTGCGGCAGCGGCCGGATTGCCGGTGCCGCCGCTGGCGCAATTCCTGCGCGATGCGGACTGGATGGGCGTGCAGCGG
Organism: Xanthomonas sp. BRIP62418; assembly: GCF_003993495.1. Lineage (NCBI taxonomy): Bacteria > Pseudomonadati > Pseudomonadota > Gammaproteobacteria > Lysobacterales > Lysobacteraceae > Xanthomonas > Xanthomonas sp. BRIP62418. Next base: position 221,440 of record NZ_QEZG01000040.1, on the reverse strand, counting down.
CACCTGAAGAATCTCGGCATCTTCTCGCGCCTGAGCCATCGCGACGGCAAGCATTGGTATCTGGATAACGTGCCACGTTTCATCGCCTATCTGGACGAGGTGTTGCCGCGTCATCCCGACCTTGCGCCGCTGGTCGGCCTGCTGGAAAAGCTGGTCAAACCTGCCCTGGTGGCACGCTCCGCACAGGCCGGCGCATGAAGGCGCTGATCTTTGCGGCCGGCTTTGGCGAGCGCATGCGTCCGTTGACCGAACACACGCCCAAGCCGCTGCTGTCGGTCGGCGGCACACCGCTGATCGTCTGGCATCTACGCAAGCTGGCCGCACTGGGCGTGGACGAGGTGGTGATCAATACCTCGTGGCTGGCCGACCAATTTCCGCAGGTACTGGGCGATGGCGGCGCGTTCGGGCTGCGGCTGACGTATTCCTTCGAGGGCGCCACCCCGCTGGAAACCGGCGGCGGCATGCTGCATGCATTGCCGTTGCTGGGCGATGCGCCGTTCCTGCTGGTCAACGGCGATATCTGGACCGATTTCGATTTCGCGCGGCTGTCGGCCGCGCCGGCGGGCCTGGCGCAGCTGGTGCTGGTCGAACGCCCCGCCTATGCAGCGCGCGCAGATTTTGCGTTGGATGCCGATGGCAAGGTGCGCGAGGACCTGCCGGCAACGCTCACCTATTCCGGCATCGGCATGTATCGACCGGCGCTGCTGCGCGACTGGCCATCGGTCATCGGCCAGCTGCCGGAGCCCAGCGGCGCGGCACCACGGTTTGCGCTGGCGCCAATCCTGCGCGCGCAGATGGCGGCAGGGCTGATCGATGGCATCCACCATGCCGGACGCTGGACCGATGTCGGCACGCCGCAGCGATTGGCAGAGCTGGATGCCCAATTGCTGCGCGACGGCGGCTGACCGCAACCAAGCGCTGCAACCGGCCAGCCGCGCATCGTGCGTTGCTCGAACTACGCACACCAACCATCCTGACGGGCCTTGCATCCAACCCGAATGCCGCCGCGCCTGCTGTTATCCATGCGCACCAACCCTCTCGACGGGTCCTTGCCCGCCCGCCGTCGCGGGACCCTGAGCGGCATGGATGCCGCGCCGGAGCCTACATGGACGTACTTGCGGCGTGTCCCGCGATGGTGGGCGGGCAAGGGCCCTGCAGCAAACTCACCGCATCGAGGGCGCGGCGCCCTTACTGCTTGCGGGACACGCCGTGAACCCATTCCTGGGGACCGTGTGGCGGCATCCATCCCGCTACACGGTCCCGCAACCGGCGAGGACACCGCACTAGACAGGTTGCTGGTTGCCGCGAGAAGAGCCCTGCGCACCAACCAACGTGACTGGTCCTTGCCCGCTCACCCTCGCGGGACCCTGAGCGGCATGGATGCCGCGCCGGAGCCTACACGGACGTACTTGCGGCGTGTCCTGCGATGGTGGGCGGCCAAGGGCCTTGCAACAGAACCACAGACCATCTGCTCTGCAAGCTTTAGGCGATGTGCCTCAGGTCCCTGGGCACTGCGGATGGATGTGCTGATGGGAAGCGCAAAGCAGCCTCCACCTGCCAAGCAATGAGCAGAGCAATTCTATCGGCCGCTCTAAGAGCCGCGATCCTCCAGCACCCGCCGCAGGAACGGCACCGTGATGCGGCGCTTGGCAGCCAGCGATTCGCGATCCAGCCGGTCCAGCAACGCCACCAGTCCGGCCAGTTCGCGTTCGCTATGGGTCAGCAGCCAGTCGATTGCTGCCTCGTCCAGCGCCAGCCCGCGCCGTTGCGCACGATCGCGCAACACGGCCGCGCGCCCGGCGTCGTCGAGCACCGGCAGGCTGATGCGGATGCACTGCGACAGCCGCGAGCGCAGGTCCGGCAATACCAATGCCAGGCCATCGGGCGTCTGCCGCGCGGTGTACAGCAAGGTGGTGCCGGCGGCGCGCGCGCGGTTGTGGAAATCGAACAGCGCCACTTCGTCGTCGCGCTGCCCGGCGATGCTTTCCACACCGTCCAGTGCGACCAGGCTGCGTCCTTCCAGCGCCTCGAGCGCATCGCGCAACCGGCCAGTGGCCGCGTGCAGGGGCAGGTACGCCGGGGCACGCCCGGCCTGTTCGGCGGCCGCGCACAACGACAACGCCAGATGCGTCTTGCCAGTGCCGGCGGGGCCGGACAGATACAGCCAGTCGCTCACCTGCCCGGCCGCCAATGCCTGCAGCTGCGACAGCAGGCCATCAGGCGCGGCGATGTAACTATCGAATCGCTGATCGGGCGGCGCGCGCAACGCCAGTGGCAACTGCGGAACACTCACGAGCGATCCGTGTCCTTGCTTGGGTCGATGATCACGCTGCGCTCGGGCGTGGACTGCAGCACGATGCCGGCGCGCTCGCCCGCATACAGATCGCTGCGCGTGTATTGCTCATGCGCATAGCGCAGCAGCACATTGGCCACCGCCGCCACCGGCAGCGCCAGCAGCATGCCGAGAAAGCCGAACAACTGGCCGCCCGCCATCACCGCAAAGATCACCGCGACCGGATGCAGGCCGATCTTGTCGCCGACGATGCGCGGCGTCAGCACATAGCTTTCCAGCAACTGGCCGACGGTGAACACCACGCCGACGCCGATCAGCAACTTCAGGTCGAAGCCCTGCGCCTGCACCACGGCCGCCAGCAGGGCGAGCACGATGCCGGTGGTGGCGCCCAGATACGGAATGAAGCTGATGAAGCCGGCGATGATGCCGATCAACAGGCCCAGATTGAGCCCGATGATGGACAGCCCGGCGGCGTAGATCGCCCCCAGCGCCAGCATCACCAGGAACTGGCCGCGGATGAAGCCGCCCAGCACGTCATTGGATTCCAGTGCGAGCCGGCTCACAGTACCGATGTAGGCACGCGGAATGACCGCGGCCACCCGCTCGACCAGGCGATCCCAGTCGCGCAGGAAGTAGAACGCCAGGATCGGCAGCAACGCCAGGTTGATCACCCAGGTCACCATCGCAAAGCCGGAACGCTGCACGTAGCCGAAGAAGGTCTTGGCGGCGCCGCCGGCCTGTTCCCAGTGACTGCGGATCCAGTCGATCAGGCGCTCCGGGTCCAGCCAGCCCATCAGTTCCACGCCGGTCTTGGCTTCCAGCCACGGAATGGCGGTACTGATCGCCCAGGTCCGCATCTGCGGCAGCGCGTCGATCAGGGTCATGATCTGGCGCTCGATCATCGGCACCAGAATCATCAGCGCCAGCACGAACAGCAGCAGGGCCAGCACGAACACCAACACCACCGCGATATTGCGCGAGCGGCCGGCGCGTTCGATGCGATCCACCAGCGGATCGCCCAGCCAGGCCAGCAGCAACGCCAGCACGAACGGCGTCAGGATCGGCGACAGCAGCGAGACCACCCACAACACGCCGACAGTCACCGCCACCCATTTCAGGCGACGCAGAAACAGGGCGATTTCGGCTTCGGGAGTCAAGGTCATTTCAGGCGGTACTCGGCGTGCTCGTTTTCGAGAATGATCGGGCCCTCGGTCGGCACCGACACGGGTACCAACGGGCTGTTGTCGCCGAGCATACGGTTGAGGCCGGAAATGCCCGTGAGCAATTCCAGATCCACTTCCATGCGGTCGCCGTTGGCGCTGACCGGGCGGATGCTGCGCACCACCGACACGCCCTGCAGCGCGGCGGAGACGCGCAGATAGTCGTCGGCGCTGCCGATCCCGGTGATCACCGCGCGGTAGACACCGGGCACACCCGAATCCACGCGCTTGGCGTAACGCTTGACCAGGGCATCGGCCGCGCCATCGGCACCGGCGGCCATCGCACGACGCGCATCGCCGTCGCTGCTGGTCCAGCTGGACAGCACGTTGCCGTTGTCGACGAAGACCCAGTCGGCGGTCCAGCCGGCGTCATTGCGGTAGAGCTTGCCGATCAACTGCATCGGCGGGCTGTACTTGGCCGATGCGCGCGCCACCGCGGCGGTGTCCTTGCGCCAGATCGCGCCGGCCAGCACCTGCTCGGCGGCGGCACCGCCGGGCAGGCCGAGCCGGTAGCCGCGCTCGATCGCCCGGTCCAGCACGCTGCGCGCGGCATTGGCCTGCGCCACGCCGACCAGGCGCGGGCCGCTGCCGTCGTCGATGGCCAGCCACAGCACCGGCTTGGGCCGCGGTAGCGGCCACACCGGCAGCCCCAGTGCGGCGATCAGGCCATCCACGTCCGACTGCCGGAAGCGCGCCACCAGCACGGTGCGGAAGGTCGGCGCCCCGGTGCGCGAGGTGCCCTGGTCCTGACGGTAATCGTAGTTTTCGACATAGCCCGGCGCGCCGCGCAGTGCCTGCGAGACGCCTGGGCGGCTCATCACCCCGCGGTCGCCGGAGACCTTGCCCAGCACCGCACCGAGCGCGCGCGCCAGCGCTCCGGGGCGATCGGACTCGCTCTGGCTGTTGACCGGCACTTCGGCCTCATAGGCGCTTTGCGCCTTGGCGACGTCGCCTTCGGTGCGTAGATCGGCCTGCGCAAAGGCTGGCGCGAGGGGCATGGCGACCACGAGGGCGAGAAAGAAAGCGAGACTGCGGCGCATCGACGGTTCCATGACGTAAGCGTATCCGGGTGAATTGTTGCCCGAATGGGACGCCAGCGCCAACGTGGCTGCTAAAATCGCCGCCTTTACAGCCGAGCCCTCCCCGCCCGTGACCAGCCCAACGCCTTCCAATCCCTCGCCCATGACCTACCGTGAGGCAGGTGTCGACATCGACGCCGGCAATGCGTTGGTCGAACGCATCAAGCCGCTGGTCAAGCGCAGCTTCCGGCCGGAGGTGATGGGTGGCCTGGGCGGGTTTGGCGCCTTGTTCGACCTGTCCGGCAAGTACCGGGAGCCGGTGCTGGTGTCCGGCACCGATGGCGTCGGCACCAAGCTCAAGCTGGCCCAGCAGCTGGGCCGGCACGACACCATCGGCATCGACCTGGTCGGCATGTGCGTCAACGACGTGCTGGTGCAGGGCGCCGAGCCGTTGTTCTTCCTGGATTATTTCGCCACCGGCAAGCTGGACGTGGAGACCGCCGCGGCCGTGGTCGGCGGCATCGCGCGCGGCTGCGAGCTGTCCGGCTGCGCCCTGATCGGCGGCGAAACCGCCGAGATGCCCGACATGTATCCGCCGGGCGAGTACGACCTGGCCGGCTTCACCGTCGGGGCGGTGGAAAAATCGCAGCTGCTGGACGGCGCGCAGGTGCGCGCCGGCGACGTGCTGATCGGCATCGCCTCGTCCGGCCCGCATTCCAATGGCTACTCGCTGATCCGCAGGATCTACGAGCGTGCCGGCGCCCCGGCCGAGCTGGTGCTGGACGACGGCGTCAAGCTGATCGACGCGCTGATGGCGCCGACCGCGCTGTACGTCAAGCCGATCCTGGCGCTGCTCAAGTCGCATGGCGACAGCATCCACGCCATGGCCCACATCACCGGCGGCGGGCTGACCGAAAACATCATCCGGGTGATCCCCGACGGCCTGGGCCTGGACATCGACGCCACCGCCTGGACGCTGCCGCCGGTGTTCGCCTGGCTGCAGCGCGAAGGCGCGGTGGCCGATGCGGAAATGTGGCGCACCTTCAACTGCGGCATCGGCTTCGTGCTGGTCGCCGCACCCGAGCAGGCCGTCGCGCTGGAACAGGCACTGGAGGCGCAGTCGCTGGCGCACTGGCGCATCGGCCAGGTGGTGCCGGCGCAGGGCGATGAGCGCGTGCGGATCGGTTGACCGAGGAGACCTGCATGGACGCTGCCCCACACGCACTGCCGGCACAGGCCAGCGCTGACGATCTCCAGCACCTGAAACTGCTGTCGATCTTTCACTATGTGCTGGCCGCCATCACCGCCGTGTTTTCGCTTTTCCCGTTGATCCACCTGTTCATGGGCATTGCGATCGTCACCGGGCACCTGCCCATGACACAGGCCAGCACGGATGCACCACCGATGGATCCGCGATTGTTCGGCTGGTTCTTCGTGGTGTTCGCAGGTGTGTTCATTGTCTGCGGCCTGACGCTGGCAGCGTTCATGGCCTACGCCGGCCGCTGCATTGCCCAGCGCAGACGGCACCTGCTGTGCCTGATCGTGGCCGGCATTTCCTGCTCCTTCATGCCGTTCGGTACCGTCGTCGGCGTGTTTACGCTGGTGGTGCTGCTGCGCCCGCAGGTCAAGGCATTGTTCGCTCCCACCGCCACTGCAGCGTGACGCGCACTGCCCCATGACATCAGCGAATCCCACCGCATGAGCCTGCGCCTGGCCGTGCTGGCCTCCGGCCGCGGCAGCAACCTGCAGGCCATCCTCGATGCCATCGCCAGCGGCCGGCTGCCGGCCGAGGTCGTGGGCGTGTTTTCCGATCGCCCACAGGCGCCGGCCCTGCACAAGGTCGATGAGGCACTGCGCTGGAGCGCCAGCCCGCGCGACTTCGCCGACCGTGCCGCCTTCGACGCCGCGCTGGGCGATGCGATCGCCGCCGCGCGGCCGGACTGGGTGATCTGCGCCGGCTACATGCGCATCCTCGGCGAGCCGCTGGTGCGTCGCTTTGCCGGGCGCATGCTCAATATCCACCCCTCGCTGCTGCCCAAGTACCGCGGCCTGCACACCCACGCCCGCGCACTGGAAGCCGGCGACGCCGAACATGGCGCCAGCGTGCATCTGGTGGTGCCGGAACTGGATGCCGGCACGGTGATCGCGCAGGCGCGCGTACCGGTACTGCCCGACGACAGCGCCGAGCAGCTGGCCGCGCGCGTGCTGGCGCGCGAACACCCGCTGCTGCTGGCCACGCTGGACCTGCTTGCCAGCGGGCGTGTGCAGGTGCGTGGCGATGGCGTCCACATCGACGGTCAGTGCCTGTTTACGCCATTGCGACTAGAGTCCGCTGACACCGCACTCGCCTGAATGCGGATACGCCCTCCTCATCCTGTCTCGGACATCCTGGCGGCCCCGTGCCTCGCTCTCAGCGCATGAAACCCCTCCCGATCGCCACCGCGCTGTTGACCGCCGTCCTGCTTGTTCCGGCCGGTGCCGGCCGTGCGCAACAGGCCGCTGCCGTGCCTGCGCCAGCTGCCGCCGCTCCGGTTGCGGCGCCGCCGACGGCGCCTGCATCTGCAGCCGCCCTGCCTGCCAGCAGCTGGATGCCGCCGCCACTGCAGCCCTTCGTGGCCACGTACCAGGCGTTCTACCGCGGCAAGGAAGCCGGCGATGCCACCATGCAGGTCAGCGACGGCGAGGGCAGCCAGTGGCGCATCGACATGTCGGTACGCGGCCGCAAGGGCTTTGCCAGCATTCTCGGTCTGAACCTGGAACAGAGCACGGTGTTCCGCGTCGATGGTGACACCTATGTGCCATTGAGCCAGAGCACCGTGCGCAAGGCGATGTTCTTCGGCAAGAAGGTCACCGGCGTCTACAACTGGCAGACCGCCAGCGCCCGGTGGGACGGCGATCTGAAGAAGGAGCGCCAGCAGCCGATTCCGCTGCAGCGCGGCGACCAGAGCGCGCTGTCGCTGAACCTGTCGCTGATGCGCGATGCGCAACCCGGACGCAGCCTGAGCTATCGCTACGTGGATGTCGGCCGGGTGCGCAAATACGACTACAAGGTCGCCGATGCCACCGAGGTGGTGCAGGTCGGCGACCTGAGCTACGACGCGTTGCGCGTGTACCGCGTCAACAGCGGTGACAACGAAACCATCCTCTGGATCGCCAACGGGGTTCCCACGCCGGTGCGCATCCTGCAACGTGACAAAGGTGAGGATCAGGTCGATCTACGCCTGGTCGAATATCAAGGAGCCTGACCCATGCACACCGTTTCCCGCACCTGTTCGCTGATTGCCGCTGCCGCACTGGCCGTAGCCAGCCTGCCCGCGTTCGCCATGCAGCCGTTCCAGGCCGATTATTCGGCCAACTACATGGGCATGCAGGCCAACGGCACCATGACCCTGGCCGCCGCCGGCGCCAACCAGTGGCGCTACACGCTCACCATCCAGAACCAGCTGGCCAACCTGACCCAGAGCACGGTGTTCGAGGAGAGCAACGGCCAGCTGCGCCCGGTCAGCAGCAACGACACCTCGTCGATGATGGTCAAGCGCCGCAACGTCACGGCCAACTACGACTGGAAGACCAGCCAGGCGACCTGGGGTGGCGACATCAAGCCGGACCGCCGGGGCCCGGTGAAGTTGCAGCCCGGCGACATGGATGCCCTGCTGATCAACCTGGCCATCACCCGCGACCTGGCCGCCGGCAAGCCGCTGAACTACCGCATGGTCGACGAAGGCCGCATCAAGCCGATGAGCTACAAGGTGGTCGGCAAGGAAACCATCACCGTCAACGGCAAGCAGGAACAGGCGACCAAGGTGTCGCGCGTGGACGGTGACAAGGAATTGATTGCCTGGGTAGTCAAGGACCTGCCGGTGCCGGCGCGCCTGCTGCAGAAGGAAAAGGGCCAGGACGCGCTGGACCTGACCATCAAGGCGTTGCGCTGAGCGCCAGGCACGCATCGTAGGAGCGTGCCCGCGCGCGACGGGGCGTTATCGGTCATGCGCCGTCGCGCGCAGGCACGCTCCTACCAGGTCGTGGGACCTGCTCGGCAGCCGCCCTCCGACTGCAATAAAAAGCCCGGCTGCCAGCCGGGCTCTTCATTTCGATCAGGCGCGGTGCGGAATCTCCGCAGCAGGCAGAGACACGCTCACCCCTTAGGGCTTTGCCGCGGCCTTGTCGTCGCCGGTGCTGAACACCGTGCGGCAGTCCACCCGAATCTGCTGGTCATTCTTGCGCCAGTAGAACAGGTCGCAATGGCGCTTGCCTTCGACGGTCTTCTTCACCGCCACCGCATAGAACGACTGCGCGATCTCGTCGCGGCTGGCAGTGCCGTCGTTGTTCCAGTCCATGTCCTTGAACTCGACGCCCTGGGTGATCGCCATGCCGACCGACCAGGCGTAGGCCAGCCACGCCAGGATCAGCACGATCACGCCGAGCAGGATCTTGCGCCGGGTGGTGAACCGCCCGCGCAGGATCATGCGCTGCGCCGGATGGTCGCGCCCAGCGCCCCCAGCTTCTCCTCGATGTTTTCGTAGCCACGGTCCAGGTGGTAGATGCGGTCGATGCTGGTGTCGCCGTCGGCCACCAGGCCGGCCAGGATCAACGACGCCGAGGCGCGCAGGTCGGTCGCCATCACCGGCGCGCCGCTGAGACGCTCGGCACCGCGCACGATCGCGGTGTGGCCTTCGACCTGGATGTCCGCGCCCAGGCGCAGCAGCTCGTTGACGTGCATGAAGCGGTTTTCGAAGATGGTTTCGTTGATCACGCCCACGCCATCGGCCACGCAGTTGAGCGCCATGAATTGCGCCTGCATGTCGGTGGGAAACGCCGGATACGGCGCGGTGGTCAGGTTGACCGCGCGCGGGCGCTTGCCGTGCATGTCCAGCGTGATGCTGTCGGCGGTGGTGGTGATGGTCGCGCCGGCTTCGGTGAGCTTGTCCAGCACCGCGTCCAGGGTGTCCGGACGGGCACGGCGCACGGTGACGCTGCCGCCGGTCATCGCCGCGGCGACCAGGAAGGTGCCGGTCTCGATACGATCCGGCAGCACCGCATGGTGCCCGCCGCCCAGGCGCTCGACGCCCTGCACCACGATGCGCGGCGTGCCGGCGCCCTCGATCTGTGCACCGAGCGCGATCAGGCAGTCGGCCAGGTCGGTGACTTCCGGCTCCATCGCCGCGTTTTCCAGCACGGTGGTGCCGTCGGCCAGCACGGCCGCCATCAGCACGTTCTCGGTGCCGGTGACGCTGACCATGTCGAACACGTAGCGGCCACCCTTCAGGCGCCCATTGCTGGTGGCCTTGATGTAGCCGTTTTCCACGCTGATCTCCGCACCCAGCGCCTGCAGGCCCTTGATGTGCTGGTCGACCGGGCGTGAGCCGATCGCGCAGCCGCCGGGCAGCGACACTTCGGCAGTGCCGTAGCGCGCCAGCAGCGGGCCCAGCACCAGGATCGAGGCGCGCATGGTCTTGACCAGCTCATAGGGCGCGACCTGGTGGGTGACCGAGCGCGGGTCGACCAGGATCGAGCGCCCCTTGGCCAGCGTGCCTTCGTCGATGGTCACCTCGGCGCCCAGCTCGCTGAGCAGCTTCACCGTGGTGATCACGTCGTGCAGGTGCGGCACGTTGCTGATCTCCACCGGCGCATCGGCCAGCAGGGTCGCGCACAGGATCGGCAGCACCGCGTTCTTGGCGCCGGAAATATTGACTTCACCATGCAGCGCTTGGCCGCCGGTCACTACGATTTTTGCCATGGGAGCTTGGGGAATCCGAAAAGGGACGTCGGGGGAAATGTAAGGGGTCGCCAGGAGTCGGCCGGCACTTGGCAGTCGGGGCGGGGGCGCAGCCCGATCGGCCAGGATCGACTGACGCTCAGCCTTCGTCGGGGGTCAGCGTCTTGAGCTGCAGCGCGTGGATCGCCCCGCCCATCAGCTCGCCCAGGGTCGCGTAGACCATGCGATGGCGCGCCAATGGCGCCTTGCCGGCGAATGCGGGGCTGATCACGGTCGCCTCGAAGTGCACGCCGTCGTCGCCGTGCACCTCGACGCGGGCTTCGGGCAAGCCGGATTCGATGAGTTTACGGATGGTTTCGGCGTCCACAGGGCGTTTCCTCATAAAATGAGCGCACATTCTACTCTTCACCCGAGTCCCGCATGGCCGTCTCGCACCTGCCCTCCGCCACCGTCAGCGACGCCAGCCTGGTCGCCAGCGGCCAGCGCGTGCTGGAGATCGAGCGCGAGGCGCTGGCCGGCGTGGGCGCGCGGATCGGCAGCGACTTCGCCGCGGCCTGCCGGCTGGTGCTGGCCTCGCGCGGGCGCGTGGTGGCCACTGGCATGGGCAAGTCCGGGCATATCGCGCGCAAGATCGCCGCCACCCTGGCCTCCACCGGCACGCCGGCGTTCTTTGTCCATCCGGGCGAGGCCGGGCACGGCGACCTGGGCATGATCACCGAGGCCGACATCGTGCTGGCGCTGTCCTATTCGGGCGAATCGGACGAGGTGCGCATGCTGCTGCCGGTGCTCAAGCGCCAGGGCAACCCGATCATTGCCATGACCGGGCGCCCGAGCTCGTCGCTGGCCCAGGCCGCCGACGTGCACCTGGACGTGAGCGTGTCCGCCGAAGCCTGCCCGCTGCATCTGGCGCCCACCTCCAGCACCACCGCCTCGCTGGCAATGGGCGACGCGCTGGCGGTGGCGCTGCTGGACGCACGCGGCTTCACCGCCGACGACTTCGCGCGCTCGCATCCGGCCGGCAGCCTGGGCCGGCGCCTGCTGCTGCACATCACCGACGTGATGCACGCCGGTGATGACCTGCCACGCGTGCGCGAGGACGCCAGCCTGAGCGAGGCGTTGATGGAAATGAGCCGCAAGCGCCTGGGCATGACCGCGGTGGTCGATGGCCAGGACCGCCTGATCGGCCTGTTCACCGACGGCGACCTGCGCCGCGCGCTGGACAGCGACATCGACGTGCGCAGCGCCGGCATTGCCCAGGTGATGACGCGCAACCCGCGCACCATCGGCGCCGACCAGCTGGCCGCCGAAGCCGCGCGGCTGATGGAGGATTACAAGATCAACGGTTTGATCGTGGTCGATGCGCAGCAGCGCGCGGTCGGCGCATTGAACATTCACGACCTGTTGCGCGCCAAAGTGGTTTAACAGGTTCAGTTTTCTACCGTTGGAACCCCGTTCTCACCGATCCGTGCCGATGCCCTATTCCCCTTTGCAGCACCTGCCCGCCGACATCACCGACCGCGCCGCGCGTATCCGCCTGGCCTGTTTCGACGTCGACGGCACCCTGACCGATGGCCGCCTGTACTACGACCATGCCGGCAACGAGAGCAAGTCCTTCAATGTGCTCGACGGCCAGGGGCTCAAGCAGCTCGACCATGCCGGCATCCATGTCGCGCTGATCACTGCCCGCGCCAGCCTGTCGGCGGAAAAGCGCGGCCAGGATCTGGGCCTGCACGTGCAGATCGGGGTCAAGAACAAGCGCCTGGCCGTGCTGGCCTTGTGCCAGGAGCACGGTCTGTCGCTGGACCAGGTGCTGTTCATGGGCGACGACCTGCCCGACCTGCCGGCCCTGCTGGCGGTCGGCCTGCCGGTCGCACCCGCCAACGCGCACCCGTGGATCGCCGAGCGCGTGCAGTGGCATACCCGGGCACGTGGCGGCGAAGGTGCCGCGCGCGAGGTCTGCGACGTGGTGCTGGCCGCACAAGGCCAGATCGAGGGCATCATCGAAAGGTTTTCCGCATGAGCTGGAACTGGCGCACCACCCTGGGCGTGGTGTTGTTGGCCGCTGCGGTGGTCTCCGGCTGGTCGGCCTGGCAGCAGCGCGCGCGCCCGGTTGCGGCGGCGGTGGACGATTCGCGCGCCGACTACGTGCTGCGCGATTTCGAACTGATTGCGCTGGACAAGGAAACCGGCAAGGAATCGATGACGCTGCGCGCGCCGGAGATGCATCGCAACCGCGCCGATCGCACCTCCGAGGTCACCACCCCGGTGTTCCTGTTGCCCGACAACACCAATCAACCGTGGACGCTGCGCTCCAAGACCGGCTGGATCAGCCCCAAGGGCGACGAGTTGCGCCTGCGCGGCGATGTCGAGGGCGACAGCCCCACCGGCGGCGCGACCCCGCCGACCACGTTCCGTACCCAGAGCCTGGACGTGTTCCCGCAGCAGAATCTCGCCAAGACCGCTGCCCCGGTGAGCATGAGCCGGCCGGGTATCATGCAGAGCGGGGTCGGCTTCGAGGCCGATCTCAAATCACGCCAGTACAAGCTCCTTTCCCAGGTCAAGACCCGTTATGAACCGAATGCTGCCCGCTAAGCTGGCGTTTGCCGCGCTGCTGCTGCCTGCCCTTGCGATGGCCAAGACCAGCGACCGCAATCAGCCGATGGCGATCGACTCCAATGCCAACGACTGCAACATGCTCGACGACAGCGGCAAGTGCCGCTTCAGCGGCAATGTGGTGATCACCCAGGGCACGCTGGAAATCCACGCCGACACCGCCGACATCTTCCAGAAGAATGGTCAGACCGACCGCGTCGTGCTGACCGGCAAGCAGGCCACGCTGAAGCAGCAGATGGACGACGGCGCGATGATGAACGGCCAGGCCGACAACATCGAGTACCAGGTTGCCAACGAAGTCATCGTGCTGACCGGCAACTACAAGGTCGACTCGCCCAAGGGCACCAACGCCGGCCAGCGCATGGTCTACAACACCAAGACCGGCAACATGCAGAGCGGCGGCGACGGCAGCCGCGTGCGCACCATCATCCAGCCGAAGACCGCGGCGCCGGCGGCCGCAACGCCGGCCGCCAAGCCCGCGGCCAAGCCGCAGGGGAAGAAGTAATGCTGGTCGCCACCGGTCTGCGCAAGAAGTACAAGCAGCGCGAAGTGGTCAAGGAATTCGGCCTCACACTCGAGGCCGGCGAAGTGGTCGGCCTGCTCGGCCCCAACGGCGCCGGCAAGACCACCTGCTTCTACATGATCGTGGGCCTGGTCGAGGCCGATGCCGGACGGATCGAGCTGGACGGCCGCGACCTCACCGCCGAGCCGATGTATGCCCGCGCCAAGCTTGGCGTCGGCTATCTGCCGCAGGAGCCCTCGATCTTCCGCAAGCTCACCGTGGCCGACAACATCCGCCTGGTGCTGGAGCTGCGCGAAGAGCTGGATGGCGCCGGCCGCGAGAAGGAACTGGTCTCGCTGCTGGAAGAACTGCAGATCACCCACGTGGCCGACCAGCTGGGCGCCAGCCTGTCCGGCGGCGAGCGGCGGCGGTGCGAGATCGCGCGCGCGCTGGCGGCCAAGCCGCGCATGATGCTGCTCGACGAACCCTTCGCCGGCGTCGACCCGATTTCGGTCGGCGAGATCCAGCGCATCATCATCCACCTCAAGGAACGCGGCATCGGCGTGCTGATCACCGATCACAACGTGCGCGAAACCTTGGGAATCTGCGATCGCGCGTATATTCTCGCCGAGGGGGGCGTACTGGCGCAGGGGGCACCAGATGCGCTGCTAGCCAATCCCGACGTCCGTCGCGTGTATCTGGGGGAAACTTTCCGCCTTTGAGCGCGTCGCCGCGCCATCGATTTTCCCAGTCAGTGCCCGCATGAAAGCCCGGCTCCAGACATCGCTAGGACAGCAGTTGGTCATGACGCCGCAGTTGCGTCAGGCGATCAAGCTATTGCAGATGTCCACCACCGAGCTGGAACTGGAAATCGCCGAAGCGGTGGAGACCAATCCGCTGCTGGAATGGGCCGACGAAGCCGCGCATGCGGCCAACGCGCTTCCGGTGGAAGCATCGTCGGCCGCCTCCACCGACGACACCCCGCGCGAAGAACCGACGCCGGCCGAGCGCGACGACGACTGGTCGCAGGACGAACTGCAGTGGACAGGTTCGGGCAGCGGCGGCAGCTTCGACGATGACGAATCCGGCGATGCCGCCGAGCGCGTGGCAGAAGCCGAAACGCTGGCCGACCACCTGCTGTGGCAGCTGCACCTGTCGCCGCTGTCGCCGCGCGACCGCCAGATCGGCGCGATGCTGATCGATGCGCTGGACGAAGACGGCTACCTGCGCGAACCGCTGTCGGCCATCCTGGAAACGCTGGCGCTGGGCGCGGCAGTGGACGAGGCCGACGTGCTCACCGTGCTGCACCAGATCCAGCGCTTCGACCCGGTCGGCGTGGGTGCGCGCACCCTGGGCGAATGCCTGGCACTGCAGCTGGCTGTGCTCGACCCGGCCACCCCGGGGCGCGAACTGGCGCTGCAGATCGTCGCCGGCCCGCTGGAGCGCCTGCCGCGCAGCGGCGTGGCCGGTCTGGCGCACGAACTCAAGCGCTCCACCGCCGATGTCGACCAGGCGATCCAGTTGGTGCGCTCGCTGGACCCGCGCCCGGGCAAGCAGATCGGCGACCTGTCGCAGGACACCTATGTGGTGCCGGACTGCGTGATCTGGCGCCAGCGTGGCGTGTGGCGGGCCTCGCTGGCCGGTCGCGCCCAGCCCAAGGTCACCATCCACCGCGGCTACGAGAACCTGATCCGCAGCTGCGGCGAATCCGACGCCGGCTATCTGCGCGGCCAGCTGCAGGAGGCGCGCTGGCTGCTCAAGAGCCTGGAAGCGCGCGGCGAGACCCTGCTGCGGGTGGTGCGCTGCCTGCTGCAGCACCAGGCCGGGTTCCTGGAATTCGGCGCGCAGGCCTTGCGCCCGCTGACCCTGCGCGAGATCGCCGGCGAGCTCGGCCTGCACGAATCCACCATTTCCCGTGCGATCGCCCGCAAGTACGTGCGCACCCCGCGCGGGACCATCGCGCTGCGCTCGTTCTTCGCCTCCGGCATCGACACCGACAGCGGCGGCGAGGCCTCCAGCACCGCCATCCAGGCCATGATCCGGCGCCTGATCGAGGCGGAAAACCCGCGCAAGCCGCTGTCGGACGCCAAGTTGGCCGACCTGCTGAAAACCTCCGGCGTACCAGTGGCGCGGCGCACCGTTGCGAAGTATCGTGAGGCCATGAACATTTCCGCCTCCCACGAACGCGTCCGTATCGCCTGACGTTGCAGCCACCGCAACGCCGGCCTGCGCCGGGTTCGTCGGATCACCGGAACGGTTCATTGGCCCACCCGACCAATGGAGGTATCCGATGCGTATCGAGACGTATGGCCACCAGCTTGAAGTGACCCCCGCGCTGCGGGAGTACGTGGCAAGCAAGCTGCAGCGACTGCAGCGCCATTTCGACCAGCACTGTGAAGTCCGGACCCAGCTGGCCGTTCGCAAGCCAGACCATCACGTGGTCGCCACCGTCAACCTTCCCGGTCGTACCCTGCACGCAGATGCCAGCGGCTCCACCATGTACGCGGCCATCGACCTGCTGGTCGACAAGCTCGACCGCCTGGTGCTCAAGCACAAGGAAAAGAAATGTAACCACCATGCCCGCGAGGTGCGCGACAATCTCGCATGACGCTTCCCGCTTGATGCCCTCATGCCTTTAACCGATCTGATGGCGGCCGTGCGCACCGTGGTGTCGCCGGCCGCCGATCGCGACACCGTCCTGCATGCCGCCGCCGACCTGCTGTCCTGCCGCCAGGCCGGTGCCGACGAGCTCTACGCCAACCTGTGCGAACGCGAGGCCCTGGGCAGCACCGCCATCGGCCACGGTATCGCCATCCCGCACGGGCGCTGCCCCAACCTCACCGAGCCGCGTGGCGCATTGCTGCGCTTGGACACGCCGGTGGCCTTCGGTAGCGATGAGCCGGTGGACCTGATCTTCGCGATGGCGGTGCCTGCGCACTACACCCACCAGCACCTGATGCTGCTGTCGGAGCTGGCCGAACGGTTTTCCGATGCGGAGTTTCGCCAGCAGTTGCGTGCCGCCCCCAACGCCGACGCCTTGATGGCGCTGCTCACCGACGCACCGCCACCACAGGCCAGCGCCGCATGAATACCAGCATCACCGCACGCGAACTGTTCGATCAGCAGCGCGACAAGCTGGCGCTGCGCTGGGTCGCCGGCCAGAAGGGCGAGCACCGCGAGATCGAGGCCGGCAGCAACAATGCGCGCCGCCCGTCGCTGGCCGGCTACCTCAACGTGATCTATCCCAACAAGGTGCAGATCCTGGGTACCGAAGAGCTGGCCTGGCTGGACTCGCTGGATGCGCGCCAGCGCTGGGAGACCATCGAGAAGATCATCCAGGTACAGCCGCTGGCGCTGGCGATCAGCAAGAACCAGTCCTGCCCGGAAGACCTGCGCGCGGCCGCCGACGAATCCAACACGCCGCTGTGGATCTCGCCCAAGCGCGGCCACGAACTGCTCAATCACCTCTCCTACCACCTGGCGCGCACGCTGGCGCCGCGGGTCACCCTGCACGGCGTGTTCATGGAGATCTATTCGATCGGCGTGCTGATCACCGGCGAGGCCGGCTCGGGCAAGAGCGAGCTGGCGCTGGAACTGCTCAGCCGCGGTCACCGCCTGGTGGCCGACGACGCACCGGAGTTCACCCAGATCGCGCCCGACGTGCTCGACGGTACCTGCCCGGAACTGCTGCAGGACCTGCTGGAAGTGCGCGGCCTGGGCGTGTTGAACGTGCGCGACATGTTCGGCGACACCGCGGTGAAGAAGAACAAGTACCTGCGCCTGATCGTGCACCTGACCCGCCCGATGACCGAGCCCACCCCGTCCGGCTACGAACGCCTGACCGGCGATTCCGGCAGCCGGCATGTGCTGGACCTGGACGTGCCGCTGATCACCCTGCCGGTGATGCCCGGCCGCAACCTGGCGGTGCTGACCGAGGCGGCCACGCGGCTGCATATCCTGCGCACCAAGGGCATCGACCCGGCGGCGATGTTCATCGCCCGCCACAGCAACCTGCTGGAGCGACGCACACCATGAGTACCGCGCCCTCCACGTTGATGATCGTGAGCGGGCTGTCCGGCTCGGGCAAATCGGTCGCGTTGAAGACCTTCGAGGACCTGGACTACTACTGCTCGGACAATCTGCCGGTCGAACTGCTGCCGGACTTCGTCAAGAGCCGCCTGCGTGGCAACCCGCTCGGCGACCAGCGCCTGGCGGTGGGCATCGATGTGCGCAGCCGCAGCGACCTGACCCAGCTGGCGCAATGGCGCCAGGCCGCGCAGGAATACGGCATCGAGGCACGGCTGCTGTTTTTCGAGGCCAGCGACGAGGCGCTGATCAAGCGCTACGCCGATACCCGCCGCCGCCATCCGCTCAGCCATCTCGGCCTTGCCTTGCCGGAAGCGATCACCCGCGAGCGGCAGCTGACCGAACCGCTGCGCGCGCAGGCCGATGCCATCATCGACACCAGCGCGCTCAACGTGCACCAGTTGCGTCGCCGGGTGGTCACCGAGTTTGCGCTCGGCACCAGCGACCGGCTGTCGCTGCTGTTCGAATCGTTCGCCTACAAGCGTGGCGTGCCGGCCGAGGCCGACTTCGTGTTCGATGCGCGCGTCTTGCCCAACCCGCATTGGGACCCGGAGCTGCGCCCGCTGACCGGCCGCGATGCCGGCGTGCGCGACTATCTGGACAAGGAACCGGACGTGGTGCGCTACAGCGCGCAGATCGTGGACCTGCTCGATACATGGCTGCCGCGGCTGCGCAACGACACCCGCAGCTACGTCACCATCGCCTTCGGCTGCACCGGCGGCAAGCATCGCTCGGTGTATCTGGCCGAGCGCATGGCGCGGCATGCGCGCGAGCAGGGCTGGCCGGAAGTGGCGACGTTTCATCGCGAGCAGGATTGAAGGGCCGGGATTGGGGAATCGGGATTGGGGAATCGTCAAAGCGGTGTCATGCGGCTTGTAATGTGCGTACGGTCGGTGACATCTGTGCTTTGAAGCTTGGCCTTGCGGGTTGGCCTCGGCATCGGGTCCCTGCCCCGCGCTTGCTGTCGAGGCTTTTGATCTTGGTGGCTCATCTGGAGCTGCAGGCCGTCCTTGTCACTGCTGCTTCCTTAGTTTTGCTGCGGGCGCAGATTGTTCGGCGTGGCGCAGGCATTGGGTCTGCGGGAAAAACTTTTGATCGGTGCATTCGTCTGCGCGTTCTGATCGGGGACTGCCTGGCAAGTGCGCGCTGCAGCGTTCGCTTGTGATGCGGTTCGCATTGGCAGACTCCGGGTGCCGCGATCATCGCCATGCCGCAGCGGCACGCTTGCTGCATGCAGTGCACGCGAGACGCTGCGGCGGTCCTAAACGGCTATTCATTTCGCAACACATCGGTGCCGGCAGACGCTATCGCGCGGTCATGCCGACCTGTTAACGTTTCGGCATGGCCTGTGGCATTCTCCTCATTACTCATCCCGGCATCGGCGCGGCGTTGTTGAACGTGGCGACGGGGCTGTTGCGGCAGTTGCCGCTGAAGACCGAAGCGTTCGACGTGCCGCTCGATGCAGACCTGGACGCCTTGCTGCCCCAGGCCTCGTCGGCGATGCGACGGGTCGACAGCGGCGATGGCGTGCTGGTCATGACCGACCTGTACGGCGCCAGCCCCAGCAATCTCGCCAGCCGGTTGGCAAAGCTCGGCACGCCGGTTCGGCGGGTGTCCGCGCTCAGCCTGCCGATGCTGCTGCGGGTGATGAACTACCCCGAACAAGGATTGCAGGAGCTGCCCGCCACCGCGGCGGCAGGCACCCGCAACGGAGCGATCATCGACGATGCTTGAACGCGAACTCATAGTTTCCAACCGACTCGGACTGCATGCGCGGGCAACCGCCAAGCTGGTGCAGACGCTGTCGTCCTACCGCAGCAACGCCACCCTGGCGGCCAAGGGCCGCGAGGTGAACGCCAAGAGCATCATGGGCGTGATGCTGCTGGCCGCAGGCCAAGGCACCAGCGTGGTGGTGCGGCTGGATGGCGAAGACGAAGCGCAGGCCCTGCAGGCGCTGGTGGACCTGTTCGAGCGTCGTTTCGACGAGGACAGCTGAGCATGCGCGGGGTCGGTGCGGGGCTGACCGACAGGGCGCGGCCGCGCCAGGGGCGCACATGAGCCTGCGTCTGCGTGGACACGCCGCCTCGCGCGGAAACGCACTCGGACGCGCGCGCGTGCGCCAGAGCCACACGCTGGAAGTGGCCGAACAACGCGTGCCCGCCAGCCAGGTGGAGACGCAGCTGCAGCGCCTGCATCTGGCGATCGAGGCGGCACGCACCGAGATGCAGCAGCTGCGCGACCGCCTGCATGGCGCGCTTGCGCGCGAAGTCGGCGAATTCCTCGAACTGCATGCGCTGCTGCTCGACGACCCGGAGCTGCTGCAAGGCCTGGACGAGTTGATCCGCACCCACCGCTACAGCGCCGACTACGCCTTGCGCGTGCAGCGCGACCGGCTGGCAGCGGTGTTCGACGGCATGGAGGACGCCTACCTCAAGAGCCGCATGGACGACCTGGATCACGTCATCGGCCGCATCCACGCGTTCCTGCACAAGCGCGCGCCCGACCTCAAGGGCGTGGCCGGCGAGATCCTGGTCTGCGACAACGTCGCACCCTCGGAGCTGGCGCAGTTGCAGGCGCAAGGGGTGGTCGGCATCGTCACCACCGCCGGCAGCGCGTTGTCGCATAGCGCGATCCTGGCGCGCAGCCTGCACCTGCCGCTGGTGGTGGGGGTAAGCGATGCGGTGCAGCGGATCGACGATGGCGATGTATTGATCGTCGATGCCGGTTCCGGCCAGGTGATCGTCGATCCCAAGCCCGAGCATCTGCGCGACTACCGCGAGCGCCTGCGCGCGCTGGCCAAGGAACAGCGCGAACTGGGCCGGCTGCGCTCCAAGCCCACGCGCACGCGCGACAACGTCGATATCACGCTGCTGGCCAATGCCGAATCGCTGGAGGACGTGGCGAAGGCGCACGCACTCGGCGCCAGCGGCCTTGGCCTGTATCGCACCGAATTCCTGTTCCTGCAGCGCAACGAGCTGCCGGACGAAGAGGAACAGTTCCACACCTACCGCGACACCGTGCTGGGCATGAGCGGGCGACCGGTCACCATCCGCACCCTGGACCTGGGCGCCGACAAGGCCGACCGCACCGGCCTGACCTTGAGCGACGAAGACAACCCGGCGCTGGGTCTGCGCGGGGTGCGGTTGTCGCTGGCCCGGCCTGCGGTGGCGCAGGCGCAGTTGCGCGCGATCCTGCGCGCCTCCGGCTACGGGCCGGTGCGCATCCTGGTGCCGATGGTCAGCGGCCGCGAGGAAGTCCAGCTGCTGCGCCGGCAGATCAAGAAGCTGGCCGCGCAATTGCGCGAGCAAGGCCACGAGATCGCCGAGCACATTCCGCTCGGCGCAATGATCGAAGTGCCGGCTGCGGCGCTGGCGCTGGACTGCTTTATCGACGATATCGATTTCCTGTCGATCGGCACCAACGATCTGGTGCAGTACCTGCTGGCGGTGGACCGCAACAACGAGGCATTGGGCGAGTTGTACTCGCCGCTGCATCCGGCGGTGCTGCGCCTGATCGCGCAGGTGATCGCCACCGGGCGCGCGTTCGGCAAGCCGGTGGCGGTGTGCGGCGAGATCGCCGGCGACCCGCGCTTCGTCCCGATGTTGCTGGCCCTGGGGCTCACCGAGTTCAGCCTGCATCCGGCCACGCTGCTGGAGGTACGCCGTGCGGTGCGCGACATCCACCTGGGCGAGTTGCGCGTGCATGGCGAAAAACTGCTGCGCGCGCGCGACCGCAAGGGGATCGAAAAGTGGCTGGCCAATGTCGCGCAGGGCCTGATGCGCTGAGCGATTGCGTCATCGCGCAGGGGATGGTCCTGCGCGTTGCCCTTCGCACTGTATGTTTCGTCACCATGCGCAAGCGATAATGCCGTGCTGACTCAGCACCGCGTCTTCCATCGGGACGTGTCCACTCTTGCAGGGAGCCGCGCATGGCCGAAGCCGTCCGCCACGACAAGACCGCGCGACAGCTGCGATTGCTGTCCGATGCGCTGGATAGCGGACGCCTGGGCCCGGTACGCCGGCTGGTCAATACACTGGCGCCGGCGGAGATCGGCAACCTGCTGGAGTCGCTGCCGCCCGGCAAGCGCGAAGTGGTGTGGGGCCTGGTCGACCCGGAAGACGACGGCGAAGTGCTGCTGCATGTCGGCGATGAAGTGCGCGAAAGCCTGCTGGCCGACATGGACACCGACGAGATCGTCGCCGCGGTCGAAGACCTCGACATCGACGATCTGGCCAACCTGGTCGAAGACCTGCCCGACACCGTCATCGACGAAGTGCTCAAGTCGATGGACCGCGAGAACCGCGAGCGGCTCGAGCAGGTGCTGTCGTATCCGGAGGACACCGCCGGCCGCCTGATGAATCCGGACGTGGTGACGGTGCGCGCCGACGTCAATGTCGATGTGGTGCTGCGCTATCTGCGCCTGCGCGGCGAGCTGCCCGATCACACCGATCACCTGTACGTGGTGAGCCGACGCCATCAGTATCTGGGCCGGGTGTCGCTGGCCGCGCTGGTCACGCACGAGGACAGCACGCCGGTCAATCGCCTGATCGACGACGAACAACCGGCGATCGACGTGGGCGATGGCTCCGACGAGGTCGCACGGCGCTTCTCCGACCATGACTGGATCTCCGCGCCGGTGGTGGACGACAACAACATCCTGCTCGGCCGCATCACCATCGACGACGTGGTCGACATCATCCGCGAACAGGCCGAGCACCAGGCCATGAGCGCGGCCGGCCTGGACGAGGACGAGGACATGTTCAGCCCGGCGCGGCGCGCATTCCGCCGCCGCCTGATCTGGCTGGGCATCAACCTGTGCACGGCGTTCCTGGCCTCCAGCGTCGTCAGCGAATTCGAAGGCACCATCGCCAAACTGGTGGCCCTGGCGGCGCTGATGCCGATCGTTGCCGGCATGGGCGGCAACGCCGGCACCCAGGTGCTGGCGCTGATGGTCCGCGGCCTGGCGCTGGGCCAGATCGGCTCCTCCAATGTGATGACCTTGCTGAAGAAGGAACTCACCGTCGCGCTGATCAACGGCATGGTGCTGGGGATCGGGCTGGGGCTGATCGTGCTGGCGTGGTTCCGCCAGCCGATGCTGTCGCTGGTGATCGGCACCGCGCTGACCTTGAACATGCTCACCGCCGCCTTCGGCGGGGTACTGGTCCCGGTGACGCTGAAGCGGCTGGGCTTCGACCCGGCATTGGCCGGTGGCGTGATCCTGACCACGCTGACCGACGTGATGGGCTTCCTGAGCTTCCTCGGCCTGGCGACGCTGATCCTGCTGCCGTAGCTGCCGTATCCGGTGCTTGCGCCGAACGTGGTGCCGGGCATACAGCGGCAAGGATCGGATGAAGAGTCGGCAAAATCGCCGCAGCGCGACATGCCAGCACACCTGCATGCGGCGATACTGCGGGTCTGTCATTGGTCAGGAGGTCTGCGTGATCCGTCGTTGTCTTGTTCTTGCGATTGTGGCGCTGGTCCTGGCCGGCTGTTCCAGCATGGCTGAGCGCCACCACGACGGACGCCGCGGCCATTTCGTCACCCGCACGCTGGAGCTGGAAGGACGGCTCTACCGCTATCAGGTGTTCGTACCGGCCTCCACGGCGCCGCAACCGCGCCCGATCGTGCTGTTCCTGCATGGCTCGGGCGAACGCGGCGACAACGGACGCGATCAGGCCGAGGTCGGCGTTGGTCCCTACCTGAGCGCACACACCGCCGAGTTCCCTGCCCTGGTGGTGCTGCCGCAGGTGCCCGACGACGAGGAGTGGCTGGGCATCAATGCACGCATGGCGATCGCCGCGCTGGATGCGGCCAGTGCCGAATTCGGTGCCGACCCGCAGCGCACCTATCTCACCGGCATCTCGATGGGCGGCTATGGCGCCTGGGAAATCGGGCTGATGCAGCCGCAGCGGTTTGCCGCGATCGTGCCGATCTGCGGCGCACTCAAGGCGCCGCGCGACGAGCGTCGCACGCTCTACGTCAGCCTGGTGGCCAAGGAGGCCGACCCGTACACCGCTGCGGTCACCCAGCTCAGGCACGTGCCGATCTGGATGTTCCATGGCGCCAAGGACGACTCGGTGCCACCGCATGACGACCGTGCGCTGTACCGCGCCGCCAAGGGCATCGGCGCCAACGTGCGCTACAGCGAATATCCGGACGGCAACCACAATGCCTGGGACGCGACCTACGCGGACCCGGCGATGTGGGAATGGATGTTCAGGCAGCGCCTGCGCTGAGCGGGCGGCTCGCCGCGCGCATGCGTCTCCGCTCGATCAATGGTGGTACCCGGTATCGGCGGTGATCTTGCCGCGGAACACGCGGTACGACCACACCGTGTACCCCAGGATCAGCGGCAGCAGCACCACCAGGCCGATCAACGCGAACAACTGCGAAGACGGCGGCGCGGCGGCCTGCCAGATCGTGTAGACCGGCGGCACCAGATACGGCCACATGCCCAGCACCAGGCCGAGAAAGCCGAGCACGAACAGGCCCATCGCCAGCAGGAACGGCGGTGTATCCGGCCGCCCCGCGTCGGTGGCACGCCAGAGCGCGAACCCCACCAGGGCGACCAGCACCGGCACCGGCATCAGCCACAGGTAATGGGCATCGCTGAACCAGCGGTCCATCACATGCGACTGCAGCGATGGCAGCCACGCGCTGACCAGGCCGATGAAGATCAACACGCTGATCGTCAATGGCCGGCTCAGCTGGCGCGCGAGCTGTTGCACGTGGCCTTCGGTCTTGAGGATCAGCCAGGTGCTGCCGAGCAAGGCGTAGCCGAACACCAGTGCGGCGCCGGTCAGCATCGCGAAGGGACTGAACCAGCCCCAGATGCCGCCGACATAGCGGTCGTTTTCGATCGGCAGGCCCTGCACCAGCGCGCCCAGGATCACGCCCTGCGCAAATGTCGCCAGGATCGAGCCGGCAGCGAAGGCATTGCTCCACAGCCGCCGCGAGCGATGCGCCTTGAAGCGGAACTCGAACGCCACGCCGCGGAACACCAGCGCCATCACCATCAGCAACACCGGCAGGTACAGCGCCGACAGGATCACCGCATACGCCTTGGGAAACGCTGCCAGCAGCCCTGCCCCGCCCAGCACCAGCCAGGTCTCGTTGCCGTCCCAGATCGGCGCGGCGGTGTTCATCATCAGGTCCAGCTGCGCCTCGTCCTTGCGGAACGGCGCCAGGATGCCGATGCCGAGCACGAAGCCATCCAGCACCACGTACATCAGCACCCCGAAGCCGATCACCGCAAACCACGCCACCGGCAATACGCTGCTCATGTCCATCATGCGGCTCCGTCGATCGGTTCATCGGCCGCCGACAGCGGCCGTGCCGGCGTGTGCTCGCCGTGGTCCAGCTGCGGCGCGTCATGCGGGGTCGGCCCGATCTTGCCGATCTTGACCAGGTACCAGATGCCCCAGCCGAACACGAAGGCATAGCCGACCACGTAGACCGCCAGCGAGATCGCGGTCATCAGCGTCGACTGCGGGCCCACCGCATCGGCAGTGCGCAACAGCCCGTACACCACATACGGCTGCCGCCCCATCTCGGTGACGAACCAGCCCGAGACCAGCGCGATGAAGCCACTCGGCAGCATCCAGCGCCAGGCCGCCAGCAGCCAGCGCCACTGCAATAACTTGCCGCGCCACCAGGCGAACGCCGAGACCCAGGCCACCAGCAGCATCAACGAGCCCAGCCCGACCATGATGCGGAAGGCGAAGAACACCGGCATCACCGGCGGGCGATCGGCGGCCGGCACCGAGGTCAACGGCTTGATGCTGCCTTCCAGACTGTGGGTCAGGATCAGGCTGCCCAGGCGCGGGATCGCCACCTCGTAATCGTTGCGCTCGGCCTGCGCGTTGGGCAAGGCGAACAGCACCAGCGGGAAGCCCTTGTCCTGGCCCTCGTCATGCCAGTGCGCTTCCATCGCCGCGATCTTCATCGGCTGGTGCTTGAGCGTGTTCAGGCCATGCATGTCGCCGACGAAGATCTGCAGCGGCACGGTGATCGCCGCGAAGGCCACCGCCAGCTTGAGCATGCGCAGCCCGGCCTCGCGATGCACGCCGCGATGCAGATACCACGCCCCCACCGCGCCGACCACGAAGCAGGTGGTGATGAACGAGCCCAGCGCCATGTGCGCAAGCCGGTACGGGAACGAGGGGTTGAAGATGATCTTCAGCCACGCCACCGGATGCACGATGCCGTCGACCACCTCATAGCCGGCCGGGGTCTGCAGCCAGCTGTTGGACGACAGGATCCAGAACGTGGAAAACAGCGTGCCCAGCGCCACCATGCAGGTCGCCAGGAAATGCAGGCGCTCGGAGATGCGCCCCCAGCCGAACATCATCACGCCCAGGAAACTGGCCTCGAGGAAGAACGCGGTCAGTACTTCGTAGCTCAGCAACGGGCCGATCACGCTACCGGCGATCCGGCTCAGCTCCGGCCAGTTGGCGCCGAACTGGAAGGCCATCACGATGCCGCTGACCACGCCCATGCCGAAGGACACGGCAAAGATCTTCTGCCAGAAGAAATACAGCTCGCGCCACACCGGCAGCCGGGTGCGCAGCCAGCGCCATTCGAGAAATGCCAGCAGGCTGGACAGCCCGATGGTGAATGCGGGAAACAGCACGTGGAATGCGATGACGAATCCGAACTGGATCCGCGATAACAGCAAGGCATCCATGGAGAGTCCTCCAGGAGAATGGGGAAACCGCAGCGCACCGGGTGCAGATCGATCGCCGAGACTCGCTGCGGTGGCCGATCGCGACCTCCTACGCTACCGCATCATGATAGGGACGCTCGAGTGGGTTCCCGATGCGACACGGGGTCGCATCTGCGTCAAACCGTCGCGCCTGTCCTGCCGCCAGATGGTACGCGTTCAAGGCGCTACGGCATGCTAGGCGGCGCCGCGCGTCCGCCGGGCAAGCTCGCTGACCACGGCGATGAAGACAGTCAGACCGACCATCGACAGGAACTGCGCGCGGGTGTCCACCGACGACGCCAGCAGCACGAAGATCACCGCCAGGATCGCCAGGGCCAGCAGGGTCAGCAACGGGTAACCCCGCATGCGGAACGGCAATACGACGCCGGCGCGGTCGGCGCGTGCGCGCAGGATCAGCTGCGACAGCAGCGAGATCGTCCACACCAGCAGGCAGGTGGCACCGACGATGTTGAGCAGCATCGGCAACACCTTGTTGGGGTACAGCAGTTCCAGCGCGGCGGCGGCAAACCCGAACAGCACGCTGGCGATCACCGCCACCAGCGGCACCTGCTCGCCGCTGGTCCTGCCAAGCACCCGCGGCGCTTCGCCGCGCTGCGCCAGCGAGAAGATCATCCGCGAGGCCCCATACAGGTTGGCGTTGAGCGCCGACAGCAAGGCCACCACGGCGACCAGGGTGATGGCGGTGGCCGCGCCGGGAATGCGCGCCACCTCCAGCACCGCAGCGAACGGCGAGCTGAGCGCTGCGCTGGTCCACGGCACCACCGCCACGATCACGCTGATCGAGCCGATGTAGAACACCAGGATGCGCCAGGCCACGGTGCGAATCGTGCGTGCCAGGCTGCGGCCCGGGTCGGCGGTTTCCGCAGCGGCCACCGCCACGATTTCGGTGCCGCCGAAGGCGAACACCACCACCAGCAACGCCGAGCCGATGCCGGCCAATCCCTTCGGCGCGAACCCGCCGTTCTGGGTGAAGTTGGACAGCCCCGGCGACACCACGCCGGGCAACCAGCCGGCCAGCAGGGCCACGCCGATCAGCAGGAACACCACGATCGCCACGACCTTGAGGATGGCGAACCAGAATTCGAACTCGCCGAAATTGCGCACGCCCAGCAGGTTGATCGCGGTGAAGGTGGCCATGAACACCACTGCCAGCAACGGCACCGACAACGCCGGCCAGACCGAGGCGAGCAGGCCCGCCGCGCCGACCGCTTCGGCGGCGATCACCACCACGATCTGCAGCCACCACAACCAGCCCACCGTCGCACCGGCGGTCGGGCCCATCGCATCGGCCGCGTACACCGAGAACGCCCCGCTGGCCGGCTTGGAGGCCGCCATTTCGCCCAGCGCGTTCATCACGATGATCACCAGCGCTCCGGCGATCAGATAGGACACCAGCACTGCCGGCCCCGCCGCATGGATCCCCACGCCCGAGCCCAGAAACAGCCCGGCGCCGATCGCCGTACCCAGGCCCATCATCATCAACTGCCGCGGTTTCAGCGCATGGCGCAACGCGGGCGCGGCGGACGGAGCGTGCTCAGCAACGGGATCGGTCGGAAGCGGCATGGACGGGCTTGGATGGATGGGATCGCGACACGATACCGCGTCGCGGCGCCTGCCGCGCCTCTTGACGCCGGCCCGGGAGCGGGAGTCGATCAGCCCGGAGCGCTCTTGCCCGCATCCACCGCACGGGGAGCACGGCCTCCCGGTGCGCAACCACCAGTGACCACCGTGGCTGGCCGCAACCGGCGATGCGCGAACCTGCTGCCTCGCACCGACAAAAATCCCCGGACATGCCGGGGATCGGTGCGCGCGCAGGCCGTTGCCGCTTACTCGGCCAGGTTGGTGCCCGCACCGGCGGTGGCGATCACCTTGGCCTTGACCTGTGCGGCCGGGGTGATGCTGTAGGTGTAGCCCAGCGGTTCGGGGAACACCTTGGTGGTGATCCAGTTGGTGGCGTTGGCGTAAGGCTTGCTGCCGTCCGGGGTGCTCCAGGTGATGCCGCTGCCGACGTAGTTGTTGATCAGGTCCCAGTAGCCGATCTCGCTGCTGTCGCGCGAGGTCACCGGGTTCTTGATGTTCTCGAAGTAGTTGGACTCGATCTTGGCCACCCCGCCCATGCGCACGTTGATGCCCGAGGTGGTGACGTTGTTGAAGTAGTTGTTGTAGATGTGGCTCAGCCCGCGACGTTGCAGCGGCACGCGCGATTCGACGTTCTCGAAGCGGTTGTGGTGATAGGTGGTGCGTGCGGCCGAGTTCTTGGTGTCGCTGTCGCTGTATCCGTTGAGCGCGACCTTTTGATAGTTGTAGACGTGGTTGTAGGACACGGTGACGTGATGGGTACCCTTCTTCATGTCGATGCCGCCGTCGAAAGACGCATCGCCGGCACCCGAGCACTTGGTCAACGAGGCGAACACGGTGTTGTGGTCCACCCAGATATTGGACGGCGAGCCGCTGGAATTGCCTTCCAGTGAAATCGAGTCGGCATCCTCGCCGCCCTGCAGCAGGCCGATGGTCATGTTCTGGATGATGACGTTGCTGGAATTGCCCACCACCCATAGCCCGAAGTTGGCCGACGAGCCGTTGGCACCCTTGACGGTGATGTTGCTCTTGTTCTTGATCTGCACCGTCTTGGCCGGCAACTTCCACTGGGCGCAGACGTCCTTGATGGTGCTGAAGTCGAACTTGCCGGTGTAGTTGAGCACCAACCCGCCGCTGCCGGAGTAACTCTCGATGGCCGCCTGCATCGCCTCGAAGGTGGCCACGTTGACCGGTGTCTTGTTGCCGCCGCCGGTGGTGGCGGCACCGTACCCGACCGGGCCGGCAATGGCGCCCGCAGCGCAAGCGGACAGTGCAAGCGCCAGTGCGCCATGGAATGTCTTGATCATCATGCAGCCTCTCCCAAAGAAGTGGAAAAGCGATGCGTGCTGCCTGCGCCGTAGCGACGACAACAGCAAAGCGGTGCGTGGGGGCCGCATTCTTCGCGCGATTTAAAACATAAAACAATTATCCATCACTGAAACTTTGACGCACCACGGTGTTCTTCTGGCAGGACATGCAAAAGAGACAGCGGAAGACACCCGGGACAGGACAGCGCGGTGTCGTGCGCGTTGTTTTCTTATGTAGGCAGATGTGTTTTCCATGCATGCAAACGCAGACTGATGCCGGTTTGCTCACGCGCGCTTTCGACCGCAGTTGCTAGTGGCGAATGCGCTTTTCAAGAATCCATGTGCATTTACCGGACGCGACGCGGTGGTAGCTGCACACGACCGCGTGCTGTGAGTCGTCAGAGGTAGTGGTGCGTAGCAGCAGTGCCATCGCACCGGCGCGCGGTTTGCGCGGCATTACATGCGCTTTGCTGAAGACGAGGCGTGATTGCGCTTTTGATCACTCGCGACAGTGGGCGAGCGCTGGCGCCATGACAAGTCTATCGGCAAGGTCAGGCCACTTCAGCGCGACCACGTGGTGCCTGAGGGAATGTCCGACCGCAGCGTGGCGATCGGCAGTGGATGCGTGGAGGTAGCGACACGCCGTTGCGGCGCATCTGCATGTCCCAAGACGACGACTCTTAAAACGTTGCCACACCGACGCTTGCGATGCGCAGGCCGCAGCGCAGGCTGCATCGAGACGCACCGCAGCAGCGCCCGGCAGGCCGGGCACGCTCGGGATCGCGCGGACTCACACGCCCCCGCCCCACCGGCTCACACCGCGCGGCTGGCCAGCGTGGACGCATGCGCCAGTTCCGCACCGGGCCACGGCGTGTGGTCGTCGAGGAAATTGCCGACCAGGCGCATGCACGCCGGGCGCTCTTCCACATGCGGCATATGGCTGGAATTGGCGAACACATGCCACCGCGCGTCCGGGATCAGACGCGCGTACGGCTCCACCGTTTCCGGCGTGGCTTCGTCGTACTTGCCCGACAGCACCAGCGTGGGCACGCTGATGCGATGCAGGCGCTCGATGATGCTCCAGTTGCGCAGGCTGCCGACCACGTGGAATTCGGTCGGACCATTCATGGCGTGGTACACGGTCGGGTCGGCATCGATGGCGGCGAAGGTGCGCGCCACGTCGGCAGGCCACGGCAGCACGCGGCAGACGTGCTGGGCGTAGAACACCTGACTTGCAGCGCGATAGGCCGGGGCGTCCAGGGTGCCGGCCGCTTCGTGCGCATCCAGCACCGCCTGGATGTCCTCGGGCAGGCGCGCGCGCAGCCGTAGCGCGGCAGCGCGCCACAGGCCCATCGACGCCGGCGAGTTGGCAATCACCAACGCACGCAGGCCGGCCGGCCGGCGCACCGCATGCTCGGCGGCCAGCATCCCGCCCCAGGACTGCCCCAGCAACGCGTACTGCGACAGCCCCAACTGCGTGATCAAGGCCTGCAACTCGTCCAGAAACAGCCCCACCGTCCAGAAGCCGGGGTCGGCATCGGGCAGATGGGTGGACTTGCCGTTGCCGAGCTGGTCGTAATGGATCACCGCGCGGCCGTTGGCGGCCAGGTCCTTGAAGCTGTCCACGTAGTCATGGGTGCAGCCGGGGCCGCCGTGCAGCACGATCAGCGGGCAGGCGTCGCTGCGCAGGTCGCCGGTGATGCGGTACCAGGTGCGGTACCCATGGAATTGGACGTAACCCTCGGTGGACTGCATGACCTACGCCTGCTGACGGCAAGAATGAGCGCCGAGCCTAGCGGGCGAACCGCCGCGCGTTAACTGGCAAAACTCCCAGGTTCGCGCTGCTTTCGGGGACAGACGCCCGACCAAGGCGATGCGATCCAGCTGCGCATGCCGTTGGTGGCCCGGATGCCATCGAACAGCACTGCGATGGCACGCGCCGCTCGCAGGCCTTGGCCAGCGCGAACTCGCTATCGCCTATCGTCTGTCGCCTATCGCTGAGGCGTCGGCGCAGCCGCCGAACCAGACGCGCCTACGGCTCCAGCAACCGGTAATGCATGCCACGCACCACGGCCTCGACGCGATTGCGCGCACCCAGCTTGCGTGCTGCCGAGTTCAGATGCAGGTTCACCGTGGCGGTGGAACGGTTGAGCGCAGCGGCGATGCTCTTGGCTGTCAGCCCCCTGGCCGAGTACTGCAGGCATTCGCGCTCGCGGCGGGTCAATGCAATGTGGTGGCAGCGGCGTTCCTGCGGATCGAGCAACTCCTGCGCACGTGCCTGGAAGGCATGCGCCAGCAGCAGGAAGGGCGACAGCTGCGCTTCGGCCAGCCGTGGCGCCTCGGCCGCGACGGCGTCCACTGCGGCACTGAATGTCGCAAACGCGCCGCCAGGCAGATGCAACGGCACGGTGACACCGGTTCCCATGCCGCTATCGCACAGATAGCGCGTGACCTGCCGATGCTGGCTGCCGACGTATTCCACGCCCTCCATGTCGCCATCGTTGCGATAGGACCACACGAATGGCGTGGTACGCCGCGTGGCACGCTGCTGAACCGGGTCATGTTGGTAATACCCGTGCTCGCACCAGACGTGCTGCATATCGCCTGGCGCGTTGCGCTGCATGAAGACCGACGGCGTGATCAGGGCACCTTCCAGACTCAGCGGGACCGGCGCGTAGTCGTAGACCAACGACTGAAATCCCAGTCCGCAGACATCGGCAAACACCCGATCCAGGCAGGCATTGAGCGTGTGCAGCGCCTGCAGATCGCGGCCCAGGCTGGCCAGAGTGTCGAACATGGTGGGTCCTTCGGTGTCGACGTGTGCCGCTGGAGCGCATCCAGCATGGAAAACCTAGCATTTTTACCAATGGATGGGCTTGGCGGCCACATTATGGTCACAATGCCAGGCCGGCAGTTGCACTGCAGCATCGCCGTTCAGACGCTCTACCGCGTCTGCGTCGCGACCCGGCACTCCTTTCAGCGGACACCTGCATGACCGACACACCCCGCCGCGACGACGCGGCTGCGCTGGAACGCTTTGGCTACACCCAGGAACTCAAGCGGCAGCTCACGCTCAAGGACCTGCTGATCTACGGTCTGGTGTCCATGGTACCGACCGCGCCGTTTTCCATTTTCGGCGGCGTGTTCGACATCAGCGCCGGGATGGTGCCGCTGACCTACCTGGTCGGCTTCGTGGCGATGCTGTTCACCGCATTGAGCTACCAGCAGATGTCGCAGGCGTTTCCGGTGGCCGGCTCGGTGTATGCATATGTGGGCCGCGGCCTGAGCAGCGGCATGGGCTTTCTGGCCGGCTGGGCGATCCTGCTGGATTATCTGCTGGTGCCCACGCTGCTCTACGTGGTCGGCGCCAATGCCATGCACAACGTGCTGCCGGCGGTGCCGCAGCCGGCCTGGATCGCCTTCTTTGTGGTGCTCAACACGCTGGTCAACCTGCGCGGCATCGAAACCACTGCGCGTGCCAATCGCTTCTTCCTCTACGCGCAGCTGGTGGTGCTGGCGGTGTTCGTGGTGCTGGCCACCGTGGCGATCCAGCATGGCGGCAATGGTGCGCAGTGGAACCTGCGTCCCTTCTACAACCCGCAGGCCTTTTCGCCGCAGCTGATCTTCAGCGCCTTGTCGGTGGCGGTGGTGTCGTTCCTGGGCTTCGATGCGATCTCCACGCTGTCGGAAGAGGCCCGTGGCGGCAACCGCGTGGTCGGCCGGGCAACCCTGCTGGCGCTGTTGCTGGTGGCCGGCCTGTTCGTGCTGCAGACCTGGCTGGCCGCGCTGCTGCAACCCACCCTGCAACGCTATCCCAGCGCGCAGGCCTCCAACGATGCCTTCTTCGAGATCGGGCGCCTGATCGCCGGGCCGTGGTTGCAGGTCGTCATTGCGCTCACAGTGGCAATCAGTGCGGCGATCGCCAATTCACTGGTGGCGCAGGCCGCCACCTCGCGGCTGCTGTTCGCCATGGCACGCGACCGCCAGCTGCCCGCCTTCCTGCGCTACATCCATCCACGCACCGGCGTGCCGCAGCGCGCCATCCTGCTGGTGGCAGGCTTGAGCATGGTGCTGGGCGAAGTCTTCGTCGGACAGATCGCGCTGCTGTCCTCGCTGTGCAACGTCGGCGCGCTGACCGCCTTCATCCTGTTGCACGTGGCGGTGCTGTGGCATTTTCGCGGACGGGGCCGCAGCCTGCTGTTGCATGTTGCGACGCCGTTGATCGGCATCCTCATCCTGGCCTACGTGCTGATCAATGCCGACCGGCATGCGCAACTTGGCGGTACCGCCTGGATGGTGATCGGCCTTGCGGTCCTGGCGTTTTTGAAGGCCAGCGGCCGCTCGACCGACTTCCGCGCCAGCGACGCGCTGGAATAACCTGCAGCGCCTTCGCCTACAGGCACTACCCGTGCCGACATCCGGGTAGCGCACGCCACCTTCAGGCCTGCGCGGGTGAGGGCCGCAAGCCTTTCCACATGCGGCCTGCCTGTATCGCCTGACGGCTCGATCCAGGCGTCGCTGCAGATGCAGTGCACGATCGCGTTGCTGCCTGTATGGCGGTGTACGTGGTGCAAACGATTAAGGCGCGCCTGCGCTGCGGCGCCTCGCGCGTGTGCAAGACAAGATGGCTGCGCGTGCACGCGTGGAGCTGCGCGCAAAACGCGATTATCTTTTTGTGGACTGCCAATCTCTGAACGAGATTTTCAGCACATATTCAGCTTTAAACATTCGCTAGTCTCGTTCGGCGCCAACGATGGCGCCCGCAGGACGTGGCCCCCGCCGCAGCCTGCCGTTCCCTGACGAGAAGGACTACCCATGAATCGCAAGAATGCGTTGTACCTGGCGCTGTTTTCCGCCGTTTCCGGCTCCGCACTGGCAGCGCCGCCGACCGAAATGGACGCAGCGCCGGTGAGCACCGCGCCGCAAGCGGCCAAACTCGGTGCGGCGACATTGCAGTCGGCAAGTCTGCGTGGCGGCATCCTGCCCACGCGTGTGGTGCAACTCACTGCGCCCACCGGTACCGAGATCAGTCGCGTGCGTGAGCGCCGCATCGCACAGGTCAAACATGGGCAGCCCTTGCAGATCGGTTTTTCGCGCACGGTCGCCAAGCCCCTGGTCAACCTGGCCACGCTTGACTGGCAGATGGCCAAGGATGGCTCGCGCGTGGCGACCCTGAAGGTCGGCTCCGCGCAGGCGGCCTCGCTGCGTGCGTCGCTGATCCTGCGTGGCGCCGGCGCCACCCCGGGTGATCCGTCCAAGGTGACGCTGCGCTTTGCCGGCGACGACGGCCGGGTGTTCGAACAATCCGGTGCCAGCTTCGCCGCCGGCGGCGATGCGATCGGCTGGTCGCCCACCGTCAGCGGCGAGAACCTGCTGGTGGAACTGTCGCTGCCGGCCGGCCAGTATCCGGAGAACTTCAGCCTGAGCATCCCGCAGCTGTCGCATCTGGACATCAGCCCCACCGCCAGCCCGCGCGACATGATGACCATTGCCATCGGCGAGAGCGATTCCTGCCAGAACGATGTCGTCTGCCGCGCCAATCCCACCACCGGTTTCACCAATGCCACAAAGGCAGTGGCGCGCATGGTGTTCACCACCAGCCAGGGCTCGTTCCTGTGCACCGGCACGCTGCTCAACAACACCAACTCGCCCAAGCGCAACCTGTTCTGGACCGCGGCACATTGCATCAGCACGCAGACCGTCGCCAACACACTGCAGACGTACTGGTTCTACGATGCGGCCAGTTGCAACGGCAATACCGCCAGCGCGCAGGCCACCACCTTGACCGGCGGTGCGTTCCTGCGCCACGCCAACACCACGCGTGACACCGCATTGCTGGAGCTGAAGACCGCACCGCCAAGCGGCGCGTTCTACGCGGCATGGAACAGCGCCGCGATTGGCGCGACCGGCACGGCGATCGTCGGCATCCACCATCCCTCCGGCGACGTCAAGAAGTACTCGCTGGGCACCGTCAATGGATTGAGCACCAGCATCGACGGCAAGAGCCCGCTGTATCGGGTGGTGTGGAACGATGGTGTCACCGAGGGCGGCTCGTCCGGCTCGGGCCTGTTCACCGTCGCCAGCGGTGGCGCGTACCAGCTGCGCGGCGGCCTGTACGGCGGCTACTCGTACTGCACCGCGCAGACCGATCCGGATTACTACTCGCGCTTCTCGGACGTGTATTCCAGCATTTCCACCTACTTCGGCCAATAAGCGGGTGATGCACGTGGCAGGCGGGGTCTCGCCTGCCGCGTGCGACGACGCCTGGCCTGCGCCGAATGCGGTTGATGTTTCGGCGCGCCTGATGGATAGATCCAGTTGCCCCGTTCTCTGTGCTTCGATGGTGCTGCGTCGCCCTGGGAACATTATCGAACACGCGCGTCGAGCCGCCTGCAGCACTTCATCTGCAGCGTGCGGATGATGCAGACTTGGCAGATCCTCCTTCACCTGGATCGGCATGCCCGTTCAACGCACTCCTCACCTCGTTGCCGCAGCTGCACTGCTGGCCTTGTCGCTACAGGTCACCGCCAGCGCAGCCGGCGCACCAGCCAATCGCGACGACGTCAAGGCATACGCGCTTCAGCTGTGCCTGGACAACAACTACGAACGCAGCGGCAAGTACACTTCCGACCAGCTACGCGACCGCTCGTATCTGCTGACGACCTATGCGCTCGACAATGCCAAGGTCGGCGCCACCGAACGGCTGCATCGCTTCGTGGCCGAGCAGACGGCGGACTTCCATCGCGCCGAGGTGCCGATGAAGGACGAAGCGCGCCGCGGGCCGTTCAACAGGATCTTTGCGCAATGCATGGCGTTCTATCGTTCGCCCGCGTTGAACGAGTTCATCGCGCACAAGCTCTGACGGCCATTGCGGCAAGCTCACCGTTCGAGCGCGACGGCTGGATCGGCGCGACCGATCCAGCGCAGCTCCCCCGCCCGCAGCGTACGGCGCGGCTGCCGCGCTCCGGTCTTCGGGCGCGCAGACATCTGTGCCGAGATTTGCGTGACGCAGTCGCAGGCCCGGCCACCTCGCGATCGTCTGACGCAGCGCCGCGCGCCGCCTGGCACATCCTCCCCCATGCTTCGACAGGAGCCGTCATGTCCGCATCTTCTCCACGCATTTCCCGCCGCCAGCTGCTGCGCCTCGCGCTGGCCGCGGGCACGCTGGGCGTGGCGAGCCCGCTGGGTGCCGCACTCCGGCGCGAGCCGAAGGACGCCATTGCGGCAGCGGACCCGGCATCGCCAGCGCCCTTCCCGGCCAACGGCAGCGTGCTGGTCCTGCTCGGCACCAAGGGCGGCCCCACGCCCTCACCGCTGCGCGCCGCAGCCGCCAATGCGCTGGTCATCGACGGGCAGCCCTATCTGATCGACTGCGGCAACGGCGTTGCACAGCAGCTGGCCAAGGCCGGCATCCGCCTGCCCGCGCTGCGCGACATCTTTCTCACCCACCACCACTCCGACCACAACGCCGACCTGCTCAACGTGGTGTGGCTGGCATGGGCGAGCGGGCT
The DNA here is from genome assembly GCF_003993495.1 of Xanthomonas sp. BRIP62418. Lineage (NCBI taxonomy): Bacteria > Pseudomonadati > Pseudomonadota > Gammaproteobacteria > Lysobacterales > Lysobacteraceae > Xanthomonas > Xanthomonas sp. BRIP62418. The sequence continues at coordinate 184,870 of NZ_QEZG01000040.1, read as the reverse complement.
GCAGACGCCGGTGCGGCTGTATGGGCCGCCCGGCATCGCCAGCATGGTGGATGCGTTTGTCGACATGAATGCCATCGACATCGATGCGCGCATCCGCGAAGAAGGCCGCCCGCCGTTCAGGCAGCTGATTCAGGTGCACGAGTTCGACCAGCCCGGCATGGTGCTGCAGAACGACCAGGCCACCGTCACCGCCACGCTGGTGGATCATTACACCCTCAAGCCCGCATTCGCCTACCGCTTCGCCACGCGCGAGCGCACGGTGGTGTTTTCCGGCGATACGCGCTACCTGCCCGCACTGGCCGACTTCGCGAAGGACACCGACATCCTGGTGCATGAGGTGATGTACCTGCCCGCACTGGAAAGGATGCTCAAGACCAACGACAACGCGCCGACCTTGCTCGACCATCTGCTCAAGAGCCACTCCACCAGCGAGGACGTCGGCAGGATCGCGGCGGCAGCCAATGCGAAGATGCTCGTGCTCAATCACTTCGTGCCCGGCGGCGACCCGACGATCACCGATGCCATGTGGAGCGCGGGCGCGCGCAAGCACTACGCCGGGCCGATTGTGGTCGGCAGGGATTTGATGCAGTTGTAGGCGAGCAGCTGGGCACGGTGGTGATGGACTGGCCGCGCGCTGTTGCCAGCGTGGCCCACCTGCGGCTGACAGCGCTATCTCGCAGCGCAATCAGCGATGCGAGATCGAAAACGTCGTGCGGGCAGCATATGAACCACCAAGCGGCACTGCATCGCGGTTGGTCGCCTGCCTACGCCACGACCGGGCTGCGCAAGCCCCACACGCGTTCCCCGGCCTTGCAATACGCGTCGATGAATGCCTGCTGCGGGGGCATCTGGTCCACCGCGTGCCGGATCGGCTGGGCAATGCCGTCGAGCAGGCGACGCAGATCGTGATCGGACATCGCGCGCGCCAGCGGGTGATGCTGCGCGGGCACGATGCCCTGCCCCATCAAGACGTGGGTCCAGGAGTCCACGCGGAACAGTTCATCGGCCGCTTGCCAGGCATGTGCGCGCTCGCGCCAGGCGCGCAGGCGCAACGCGAGCGATGCGGGCAGCTCCATCGCGCGGCATTGCCGCCATAGCGGTTCCTCGCGCTGGGTGGCGTGGTAATGCAGGATGATGAAGTCGCGCACATGTTCCATTTCGGCGCGGCTGATGTCGTTGAATAGCTCCACCTGCGAGGGCGCAATGCCATCCGCCGGGAACAAGCTGATCAGGCGCACCACGGCGGCGATGGTGAGATGGATGCTGGTGGATTCCAGCGGCTCGATAAAGCCGCTGGCCAGGCCCAGCGACACCACGTTCTTGTTCCAGGCCTTGAGGCGGCGGCCGGTGCGAAACGGCACCAGCCAGGGGTCTTTCAGCGCAGGCGCGGCCACATCGCGTAGCAACTTGGCATGCGCCTCGTCGTCGGACAGGTGTTTGCTGGAAAAGACCAGACCATTTCCGACGCGATGCTGCAGCGGGATATGCCAGCGCCATCCGGCTTCGTGCGCGATGGCACGGGTGTACGGCACCGGCGGGCCAAGCGCCTGGGTCTGCACCGCCACGGCGCGATCGCAGGGCAACCAATGGCTCCAGTCTTCGTAACCGGTGTGCAGCGCCTGTTCGATCAGCAGGCCGCGAAAGCCGCTGCAATCGATGAACAGGTCGCCCTCGAGTACCTGCCCGTCTTCCAGCACCAGGCTGGCGACATCGCCACTGTCCGGTTGCAGCGCCACCTGCTGGATCCTGCCTTCGATGCGCCTGACACCGCAGGCCTCGCTGCGCGTGCGCAGGAACCTGGCATACAGCGCGGCATCCAGGTGATAGGCGTAATTGACCGCGGGCTCGCGCAGCAGTGCGAAGCGATCCAGGCGCGATGCCACGGTTTCCAGGCAGTAATCGCCAAAGCTGCCCGGCATGCCGCGGCGCTGGCTTTCCAGCCATAGATGATGGAAGGCGCATACCAGCGTGCTCTGCCCGGTGACGCCGAACGGATGGATGTAGCGCTCGCCCTGGCGGCGCCAATGCTCGAAGGAGATCGACAGCTTGAAGGTGCCGGCCACCGCGCGCAGGAATTCCTGCTCGTCGATCTGCAGGAAGCGATGGAAACTGCGGATCGGCGGCACCGTGGATTCGCCCACGCCCACGGTACCGATCTGCTCGGACTCGACCAGGGTGATCTCCAGCAGGTCGCGGAACTGATGCGACAGCGCGCAGGCGGCGATCCAGCCGGCGGTGCCGCCACCGGCGATGACGACCTTGCGAATCGGGGCCTGGCTCACTGCGCGCTCCTGTGGGGTGGATGTCGGTTGGCCGGCACAGCATCGTGCTCGAACGTGTGGGTGACGCAGAAGCCACGCCGTGACCGCTCGCCTGGGTGGCCCACGCGGATGCCGCACACCGGTTGCGCCGGACGGCGCAGCTGCGCAGTGGCCCGACCAGTCGCCTGGACGCCGATCGCGCACATCAGCGGTTGAGCCTGCCGATCAACATCGCACGCAGCTGTCGCGCGAGGATCGGGTCGATCGGGCCTAACGCATGCCGCGCCTGCTCGGGCAGGTGCTCGCCCGCGCGCTCGGCCGGCCCGAACACGTAGTAGTCGAACAGGGCGCGCCATGCCGCTTTTTCCGCTGCCGGGCGGTCGCGGATGGACCACAGCGCGTGATACAGCGCCGGCATCGGCGCCGGCAGGTGCGCAGGCACGCTGTTCCACCAGTAGTTGACCAGCACGTTGAATGGCTGCAGCGAGTGCACGTGATGCCACCACATGCCGGGAATGAACAGGGCATCGCCCGGCTCCAGCACGGCGGTGCGTGCCTGCGCCAGCGCCTGGGCGAAGCGTGGATACCGCAGCAGATCCGGGTTGGCGAAATCCACCATGCTGACGACCTGCCCGCCCGGCGTGGGATCCAGCGGGCCGGGATACAGGTTGGCCACCTGCGCGGGCGGAAACAGCGTGAAGCGACGTTGCCCCACCGCGCAGCACGCCAGGTTGTTGGGGACATCGTAATGGCAGGAGGCGATGACGCGATTGCCGATCCAGATGCTCGGTTGCACCGCGATGCCGCTGGCGGCCACATCCAGATCATTGCCCGCGCGCAAGCCCGGCAGGTTGTCGTCGATCGGCAACGACGCCAGGTAGTAGGTGGGCGGCTGCGGGTCATCGCGATGCGTGACAATGGCCTCCAGCAAGCTGCTCAGGCTGCCACGCTGCACATCGAAATTCAGCGCGCCGCAATCGTCGCTGTAGAACGGGCGGCTCGCAATCTCCGGGCCGCCATGGGAATACTGCAAGGCGCGCCCGCCATCGTGCGCGCGCAGCAGCGCCATCGCCTCGTCGGCGCTGCGCAGCCCGGCCTGCACCAGCGACCAATGGCGTGCGATGCCACGCAGCACCACCGGCTCGGCCGCCTCGCACAGCGCAGCAAGCGGCAGCGCGCCGGGATGGCAATCGCGGCACTCGGCGATGGGCGCGATGGAGGAAATGGCTGCGCCGGTCGTCATGCGCTCAGGCGAATGCGGCGGTCGCAGATGCAGCGTGCACCTGCTGCAGGCGGCGCTGCTTTTCGGCCATCAGCCGGCGCACGTTGTGCAGCGAGGCCAGCATCAGGAACGCAGCCTCCAGATGGCCGGCCCGGTGCAATCGCTGCAACGACGACGCATCGAGTGCAGCAAGCCGCTCGCGGTCGATGACGAACAGGCCTTCCAGCGTGGTGGCGTGGGTGGCATCCAGCGTGACATCCAGCTGCACCGGCTGGATCAGCCCCAAGGTGTCGAAGGCGGCCGCCATCGCCTGGCCGGCATCCACACCGTCGTGAATGCCGCGCAGCACATCGATGACATGCTCCAGATACGGGCTATGGCCGCCCTGCGGCAGAAACACCGCCTCGCCTTCATGGCGGCTGACGCGTGGATGCTCCAGATCGACGTGGATCACCGGCTCCTGTGCCAACACGCCATCGATGCGCTGCTCCTGGAAGCCGATCAAAAATGGCCCCTTGGCCACGATGCCCGGCAGATAGCTCGCTGCCCAGCGCCCCTCCTGCAGGAACAGGTTCTCGTCCTGCGCAAAGCCCAGCAGCGCGACCGACTGGTAGCCGCCGGCGGCAGGATCCTTGCGAAAGAGCAACGGGTACTCGCGCTGCAGCTCGGCGTACTCGGTGACAAACGCCGGCACCAGGCCGAGCGCGTCGCCGAACTCGGCACCAAAGCGCAGGATGACGCGCAGATCGTGATGCGCCACGTTGTTGAGCACTGCGTACCGCGTCATCTGAAACTCCCACGGTGCTCCGCGATGGAGCACCGCATTACGAGGAATGCGTCGATCGCGCCGCCCGGTGCCGCGCCTGCCGTGGCGAGCATTGCCAAAAAGCGACAGGTCGGCAAGCGGCACAGCAGCATGGGAGCCAGCCCTGTCGCAAGCCGCGTCGCTGCGCCCACTGGGAGGAGAGCTGAGCGCAGCCGGCCTGTCAGAACGCGTAACGCACACCCAGCGTGTAGCGCGGCTGCTGGTCGATCAGGCGGATGATCTGCTTGTCCGAGCGCCCATGCCAACGCACGTCTTCGCCGGTCAGGTTGATCGCCTCAAAGCCCACGGAAAGCTGCTTGCTGAAGCTGTAGCTGACGCTGAGATCCCACTGCTGGTAGGCCTCGACGTAGTACGGATTGCGGTTGGCATTGTCCTGGTTGGCGGCGATCAGGTATTCGTCGCGCCAGTTCCAGGCCAGACGCGCGCTCCAGCCGTATTTTTCGTACATCAGCATCACATTGGCGGTGTCGCTCAGGCCGAGCAGCGCGAACTGGTCGCGATCGATCACGGTATTGTCGAAGCCCACATCGCCTTCGACGATGGTGTAGTTGGCATAGATGCCGAAGCCGGTGGTGTCGAAGAAGTACTGCCCGCCCAGTTCCCAGCCGTGGATATTGGCCTTGTTCTGGTTGACCGGGCGCGACACATCGAACTGATACAACGGGTCGGAGGCATTGCCGACGATGTCGTAGGCGTTCTCCAGTGCCAGGCTCTGCGCGGAGCTGCCGTTGTAGGCAGCCAGCCCGCCGGTGGCTGCGGCGTTGCGCAGCAAGGCCATCGCCGCAAACAGCGAGGTGTCGTTGGCCGAGCACGCGGCGGCGACGTCGTTGCCCGACGCCCCCACTTGCGCTGCGCAGGCCCCGCTCTGCAGGAACGCCAGCGCTGACTGTGCATCCGGGCCGGAGGTGGGATCGCTCAGCCCGTACAGGGATTCGCGCGAGACCGTATTGCCGATGAAGTTGCTGACGCGCTTGTTCCAGAACGTGGCCGACACGTAGCTGGCATCGGCGAAGTACCACTCCAGCGCCAGGTCGAGGTTGTCCGATTCCAGCGGATCCAGCTGCGGATTCTGCGCGCTGCCGCCAGCCCGGTTGGAGGGATTGATCAGGATCGAGCCATTGGGCGTATTCGGCGTCGGGCCGGCGATCAGGTTGTTGTAGGGCGCACGCGCGATGGTCTGGCCGAACGAGGCGCGCCCCTTCAGCTGATCGGAGATGTCGATGCTGAAGTCCAGATTGGGCAGGATGTAGTTGTAGCTGGTCTTTTCGCTGAAGGGCTGCTGCTCGGTGGAACGCAACAGCTGGAAGTCGTTGTTGGCCTGCCACAGCAACGCCGTGGGCGTGGCCACCTGCGAGGTGGATTCCACATCGGTACGCTCGTAGCGCAGGCCCAGCCGGGTATTGGTGGTCATGCCGGAGATGTCGCCCTTCAGTTCCAGCTGCACGTAGGCGGCGCGGGTCTTCTCTTCCACCTGGTTATCGGCGCTGTACTGCGGGTTGTAGCGGGTCGTGGCGCCGTACTGGCTGCCACCCCACAGCGCCAGCTGATCGGCATCGCCGCGCCATGCATTGGGCGCAGCGCCGTTGGCGTTGAAGTCCTTGAACATGCCGGTGATGCTCACCGGCCGCAGCAGCGCCTGCATGCCGGGCTCGTTGCCGGCGTTGGCCACGCCCCAGTCGCCCAGCGTGGAGTTGGTGTCGCTGGTAAGCCGGTTCATGGTGGTATTGGCGGTACTCACGCCGAACTGGAAGCGCCCGTCCTCGAAGTCGAAGGTGCCGTCCATGCGGCCTTCCTTGATCTCGGTGACCTGCGATTGATAGAAGATGCGCAGGACCTGCGAGCCGAGTTCGGCGGGGGTGAAGTCCGGGTTGAGCACGCCGTTGGTGCCGGCCAGGGAATCGGCCGCGGTGGGATACCAGGTGCGCGCGCCAATCGGCAGCCCGCCATTGAAGCGCAGCTCCTGCCCCCACTGGCCGCCACAGGACGGGCCGTTGCTGCAGTTGTTGGTGCCGGCGAAACTGAAATACGTGGCGCTGCCGCCGGTGACCGGGTCGTTGGGCAGGCTCTTGGTCTTGGAGTTGTGCGCATCGAAGGACAGCTGGAAGCGGTCGTTCACCTGCCAATCGGCATTGAAGCCGAGCGAGCCGAGCGTGTACTTCTGCTCGTTGCGCTGCTGCTCCATGCCGAAGTCCTTGGCACCGTTGGGCACATCGCGCAGGTACACCGGCGTGGCCACCGCCTGGCCGGTGTCGAAGGTCAGATCGGTGAAGCTGTTGGCGCGCTGCAGCCAGATGCCCTGCTCGCCGCGTTCTTCGCGGATCTCGTTGGACGAATAGGTGTAGTCCAGGGTCAGGGTCAGGCTGTCGCTGGGCGCGAACTGCATCACCGCCTGGCCGTTGGTGCGCTCGCGCTGGAAGTCGGCGAAGGCATAGCGCAGGTCGTTGGGCATGCCGTACAACTGGCCGATCGCCGGGGCGTTGGTCACCACCGCATCCGGACGCAAGGCCGGATCGGTGCCGGTCCAGCGCTGGATGTTCCAGGTGTTTTCGGTGGCCTGCACCGAGCCGCCGTGGCGCTTCTGGTAACTGCCGCTCAAGCCGATACCGAAGGTCTTGTCGGGATTGGTGTAGCTGAAGATGCCGGAGACTTCGGGGGTGAGCGAATCGCCGAACGGCTGCGAACGATCCGACACCATCTTGGCGCCGGCATTGGCCACCACGCCGGAATGGTTGAACGGCTTGTCGGTCTGGATGTTGATGGTGGCGCCGATCCCCCCGCTGGGTGCGGTGGCGCGGCTGGTCTTGTAGACCTCGATCCCGGTGATGGCCTCGGAGGCGAGCTGGGCGAAATTGAACGCACGCGTGCCCACATCCACGCCCCCGATCGGGGTCTGGCCAGGCGCGCCGAATGCATCGGCACCGGGAATCAGGCGGCCGTTGAGGGTGACCGTATTGAACTGCGGGCCAAAGCCGCGTGCGGTGACCTGCGCGCCTTCGCCGTCGCGGCGCTCGATCGAGATGCCGGTGATGCGTTGCAGCGACTCGGCCAGATTGGTGTCGGGAAATTTGCCGATGTCTTCGGCGCTGATTGCATCCACCACGCCGGCAGCGTCGCGCTTGATGCCCATCGACTGGTCCAGGCTGCTGCGGATGCCGGTCACGTTGACCGCATCCAGGGTGGTGGCAGTTTGTGCGCTGGACTGCGGCGGCGACACCTGCTGCGCAGGAGCCTCCTGCGCGAAGGCCGGATTGATCACCAGGATGCCACCGACAAAGGTGAACATGGCCTTCGACTTCACATTGCTCAACGTACGACGCATCGATCTATCCTCGGGTCTGGTCCAACACCCACGGCCGTGGTCGCGGAATGCGACGCGGCGCTTGCCTGGCCACGCACCTTGGACGGCACACGACCTGTCTGCCTGCAGTACTTCATCCGACCCGCCGCCTCGAACGCCGGCAGATCCCCCTTGATGCCAGCCGTGCGTGTGCCACGTTCCTGACGAACGCGGCCTGCGCCTCGACCTGTACAGCACCTGCGACTGCCTTCCCAATCGGAACGCCTGCGCCCCGCGTGCCATCGAGCGCCCCTGCACGCAACCCCGTGCCAGCACGCGATGCAGGACTGATAGCGCTAACACGCGGCGCAGCCTAGTCACGCGTGCCGGGGCTTGTCACCGTGCGTTGCAGCAAACACACAAGGCCACACGCAGGCACGAAACACCGCGCGCGCTTGAGTCCGCAGCCCGGATGCAGACGCAGCGTGGCTGTAAGCGTTACCAGCGGGCGACCGCAAAAATTGCGCCGCAATGGCGTTGCCGCATCTCATTGCCGCGCAGCGCGGACACGGCATGGAACCGTTGCGCAAAGCGTCGCGGTGATCGCAACGCGGCAGCCTTCAGTGGCGATGCGCTCGGCGACGCGTGCACCTGGCAGCTGGCGCCGATGCGCGTGCATCGCGGCGCGTCTGCGCATGACATCGGGCCGCACGCCGCCACGAAAAACGGCGCAATCGCTGCAATCGATTGCGCCGTTGGTGGCGGTGAGACGGTGTGCCGCAAGCCTGCAACAGCTGCGCCATTGCAGCGCCGATGCATGCATCGGCAGCCGCTAGCCGATCGTGTTTACCTGGTTGTCGCCACGCTGGGCATCGGGCAATACATGGTCCGGATCCAGCGTCACATGCAGCACTTTCTGCGTGGTCGGCAGCGTCAGCTTGGGTGCGGTGGTCTGCAGCCAGGTTTCCACCGGCACGCGGCGGTCCAGATGGCTGCCGTCGGCCAGATCCACCCGCACGGTGACCGGCATCACCAGTTTCTGGCTGCTGCGCAGCGTGAGTTGCAGGCCCTTGGCAGGATCGTGATCGATGTAATGGGCCTCGCTGATGCCCATATCCAGCTGCCAGTTGTTGAGATACCAACCGCGCCACCACCAGGCCAGATTTTCGCCACTCTCGCTTTCCATCAGCCGGAAGAAATCCGATGGCGTGGGGTGCTTGTAGGCCCAGGTTGCGATGTATTTGCGAAAGGCCGGATCGAAGCGTTCCGGCCCGAGGATCTGCTCGCGCAACAGCACCAGCCCCAATGCGCCCTTGAAATAGGTCAGTGGATGGCGGTAGGTCTCGCTGGTGGAATCGGCATTGTCCATCAACGTCGGCGCGCGCGTATCGGCCAGCAACGGCAGGATTTCATCGACCGGGTTGCCGCCCTTGGGCGCATATTCCGAGTCGCGCTTGGGTGCGTACTCGCCCTTGTTGAAGGCATCGGACGCATAGACATCGATAAAGGTATTGAAGCCTTCGTCCATGAATGCATGCCGGCGCTCATTGGAGCCGACGATCATCGGGAACCAGGTGTGGCCGATCTCGTGCGCGGTGATCCAGAACAGCTCCTTGCCGCCATCTTCAAAACCGTCGAAGACGATGCCGGGATACTCCATGCCCGCGCCGTAGCCGCCCAGGTTGATCGCGGCCGGCCACGGATACGGGTACCACTGCGAGAAATGTTCGATCGCGCCTTTGACGTATTCGGTGGAGCGGTTCCACTTGTCCGCGCCCACGCCTTCCAGCGGGTACACCGACATCGCCAGCGACTGCTTGCCGCCCGGCAACTTGATGCGTGCGGCATCCCATACAAACGCAGGCGAGGCGGCGAACGCCACATCGCGGGTGTTGTCCATATGGAAGCGCCAGGTGCGCGTGCTGCTCCCCGCCGGCCTGGCAGCGCGCGCGCCCACTTCCTCGGGCGTGCGGATCAGCACCGTGCGATCGCTGCCACGCGCCTGTTGCAGGCGTTGTTGTTCGGTGCGGCTGAGCACCTCGGCCGGATTGGTCAGTGCGCCGGAGCCGGCCACCAGGAAGCCCTCCGGCACGGTCACCGCGTAGTCGAAGTCGCCGTACTCCAGATAGAACTCCGAGCCCAGGTACGGCTGCGTGTCCCAGCCGCGCAGATCGTCGTACACGGCCATGCGCGGATACCACTGCGCAATCTCGTAGATCTCGCCCTGCTTGCTGGCACTGACCGCGGTACGCCCGCCCCAGGTGCCCGGAATCGTGTAGCGGTAGCGGATATGCACGGTCAGCGCCTGGCCCTGCCCCGCCAACGGCTGCGGCAGGTCCACCCGCATGCGGGTGTCGTCGACGACGAAGTGCGCAGGCTGGCGACGCCCGCCGTCGTCGATCTCGACACTGGCGATCTGCATGCCGTCGGTGAACTGGGTCCGGCGCGACGGCCGGCTGGCGGCAGCACGCGCATCGGCGCGGTAGATGTTCTGGTCCAGCTGCAGCCACAGCACGTCCAGCGTGTCCGGGCTGCGGTTGGTGTAGTGGATCGCCGCCTCGCCCGTGAGCGTGTGCGTTGCCGGGTCGATGCTGGCGTCGAGGCTGTAGTCGGCACGGTTCTGCCAGAACAACGGCCCGGGCACGCCGCTGCCGCTGCGGTAGGCGTTGGGTGCGTCGGGCAGTTGCAGCGGTGCGAACAGGGCCAGCGGATCGAACGCGCTCGCCGGCGCGGTGGCGTTGGTTGCAGGCGCGGCCTGCGCGTTGGCGGTGATGCACGCCAGCGACAGCGCAACGGCGAGCGATCGGCGCAAGGTGGGGAACATGCGTAAGGTCCTGCGGCGGAGGGAACCCCCATCCTACGGTCGCCTTCGCCCCTCACGGCACTGCCATTGGTCCCGGTTGCGACCGTAACCCGGGACGGCGACAGGCGCGCCTTGGGCATGCAAGCGGCGCAGCAGCTGCGGCCCGCGCACGGCCTGCAGATACCGATCGCGCCCGCGCTGCCGTCAGGCAGCGCAGCCGGCGTGCTCCTCCTCAGTCGGCAGCAAGCCGCGACAATCGCAAGGCACCATCCCCACCTTCGGCCAGCGTGTCGCCCGGATTGCTCAACCGGCAGCGGCGCAGCGACAGACAGCCGCAGCCGATGCAGTCGGTGAGCTGGTCGCGCAAGGCCTGCAGCTCGGCGATACGCGCATCCAGCTGCCCACGCCAACGCGCCGACATGCGTGCCCATTCCGCACGGGTGGGCGTGCGCTGGTCCGGCAGCACCGAGAACGCGTCCAGCACCTGCTGCAACGGCACGCCGAGCCGTTGCGCGACGCGGATCACGGCGATGCGTCGCAGCACATCGCGCGCATAGCGGCGCTGGTTTCCTGCCGTGCGCAGGCTTTGGATCAGGCCTTTGCGCTCGTAAAAATGCAATGCCGACACCGCCACGCCACTACGCCTGGCCACCTCACCCACCGACAACTCACGCTGCATTGCCTTGACCTCAACCTTGGTTGAGGCAGGATGCTGCGCGGCCACGAGCGGTGCAAGCACCGTGCTCATGGTTCTACACACTGCCGTCCTGGATGTTCGATGACTACCGATACCGCCCTATCCGCCGCCTCGCCTGGCGACACCCGCCCCACCTCCATCCTGGCCGCTCCGTATCGCGCGGCAACGCTGGGCATGGTGGCGCTGGTGTCGCTCAACGCCTTCGAATCGCTGGCGGTGGCCGCCGCCATGCCCACCGTTGCGCGCGCATTGAACGGCCTGCCACTGTACGCGCTGGCATTTGGCGGCACCTTGGCGACCAGTGTGGTCGGCATGACGGCTGCCGGGCGCTGGAGCGACCGTCGCGGCCCGGGTGGCGCGCTGGCTTACGGCCTGCTGTGTTTTGTGATCGGCCTGCTGGTGGCGGGGCTGGCACCGAGCATGCCCGTGCTGATTGCCGGGCGCCTGCTGCAGGGCCTGGGCGCCGGCGCGTATTCGGTGGCGCTGTACGTGATCGTCGGGCGCCTGTATCCGGACGCCTTGCGGCCGCGCGTGTTCTCCGCGTTTTCGGCCGGCTGGGTGGTGCCCTCGTTGATCGGGCCGGGCATCAGCGGGTTGATCGTGCAGCACGTGGGCTGGCGCTGGGTGTTCCTGTCGGTGCCGCTGCTGGCGATCCCGGCCGGGTTGATGCTGTGGCCGGCGATCCGCGGGCGCAGCTGGTCGAGCGACACCACCGGCGCATCGCATTCTGAGTTGCGCTGGGCGATCGGTGCGGCCCTGGGTGTGCTCGGCGTGTATCTGGGCGGGCAGCTGCACGGCCCGGTCGCGTTGCTGGCGATGCTGCCGGCACTGCTGCTCAGCGTGTGCTGCGCCTGGCGGCTGTTGCCGACCGGCACGCTGCGGCTTGCGCGTGGCCTGCCCAGCGTGATCGCGCTGCGCGGTATCGCAGCGGCGGCCTTCTTCGGGTTCGAGGCGTTCCTGCCGTTGCTGCTGTCGCGCGAACGTGGCCTGTCGCCGCTGCTGGCCGGCGTGGCGCTGAGCGTCGGTGCGCTGGGCTGGTTCAGTGGCTCCTGGTACCAGGGCCATAGCCGCGCTGGCTGGTCGCGCCCACGCCTGCTCAAGACCGGTGCGTGCTTCATGTCGCTGGGCATCGTGATCAGCGCAGGTGCGGTGTGGCCGGTCATCCCGGTGCCGGTGGCGATTGCCGGCTGGGCGCTGACCGGCCTGGGCATGGGCCTGCTGTATCCGAGCCTGTCGGTGTTGACGTTGTCGCTGTCGCCGCCGGCGCAGCAAGGCGCCAACAGTTCGGCGCTGCAGTTGAGCGAGGCGATCGCGGTGGCCGGCATGCTGGCGCTGGCCGGCGCGCTGTTTGCCGCGCTGCTGGCCTCCGCAACCTCGGCCGCGTACCTGAGCGTGTTCGCCCTGGCGTGGCTGCTCGCCGTGGCGGGCTTTTTCGTGGCGCGGCGGGTGTGATGGCTGCGCGGTGTGCGCAAGCTGTCGCCGCAGGCGAGCACTGGTCGCAAGCGCAGGCGCATCGCGGTCGGTCGCTGCGTATCGCGCGCCTTGCCTGCACCGCACGTGCGCCCTACACGATTCGCATGCTCAGCACCGCGCGTTGGCAGGGCGCACTGCAGGCCAGCGCATCGCAGCGATCGGGGCGCACGCGACTTTGCCGATCCTGCCGGGATCGCTGCGATAGCGAGGGAACCACCTCGCCCACGAACGACTGGTCATTTTTTCGCCACCCATCTTGACAGCATTGCAGGCCGGGGCCTGCGCCCACTTGTCCACAGCCTTGTGCAACTTCCATCCACAGGGGGTGTGGAAAACCTGCGCTGCCCGGCAGGCCGCGCGGGGCTTGCGTGCCATCGCGGTGTGTGTCAGGCGGTGCGAAGCGGCAGTTGCGCCGTGCAGCGCGACACGGGGCTTCCGACACAGCTATCCCCCGAGACGAACCCTACTCATCACCGGAGGCAAGGCGATCGCGCCACACGGCACCGCCACCTCGCAGTGGCGACGCACACCCTTTGCTGCGTCAGTCCACGATCACGTGCGGTACGAAGCGCGAGGTGTCGCGGGTGATCGGGCCATCGTCGTCGCGCATGCCCAGCCCGGCAGGACGATCGGCCACCATCCAGCTGCCGACCAGGGCGTGCCGGCCATCGAATACCGGCAACGGATGGTGCGCCTGCAGGATCGCCGGCCCGTCCACATACGGGCCGTCTGTGTGCGCCGCCTCGCCCTGTGCGCTGACCAGGGAAATATTGGCACCCTCGCGCGACAGCAGCGGCTTGCGTACCCAGCCTGCCGTCGGTGCCTGGCCGGTTTGCGCAAAGCGCGCCGGCAGCAGATTGGGATGGCCCTGATGCCGCTCCCACAACAGCGGCAGAATGCCCTTGTTGCTCAGCACCGATTTCCATGCCGGCTCGATCAGGCGCACACGGTTGGCAATCAATGCCGGCCCGAAGCGTTCTTCCATCATGAATTCCAGCGGGTAGAGCTTGAACAGCGTGTGGATCACCCGGTCCTGCTCATCGGTGAACCAGCCATCGGCGCTCAGGCCGATGTCCTCGATGGCCACTTCCTCGGTGCTGATGCCCACCTGATGCGCGCAGTCGCGCAGGTAGCGCACCGTGGCGCGGTCTTCCAGCGAGTCGCGCACCGCGGAAAAATGCATCTGCGCGCCGAGCGCGCCATCGGCCGCCAACGCGCCCAGGGTCTCGCACAGCAGGTCCTGGATCAGGTTGTACTGATCGGTGCCCTTGGGCAACGCACCGGCGGCAATCTGCTGTTCCAGCCACAGCCACTGGAAATACGCCGATTCGTACAGCGAGGTCGGCGTGTCGTAATTGAGCTCGTACAACTTGGCCGGGCCGTTGCCGGCATAGGCCAGGTCCATGCGGCCGTACAGATGCGGGTCGCGGTCCTTCCACGAGGTGGCGATCCAGTCCCAGTAGAACGGCGGAATCGCCAGCTGTGTCATCAGCTGTTCCGAGCCCACCACCTCGTCCACCAACTGCATCGCCATATCGTGCAGTTCCTGCGTGGGCGCCTCGATGTCGTCCTCGATCTGCCGCAGCGTAAACGCGTAGTACGCGCTTTCATCCCAGTAGCGCTCGCCGTCGATGGTGTGGAAATGGAAACCGAGCGATTCGGCCTGTTCGCGCCAGTCCGGGCGCTCGGCGATTGCGATCCGTTGCATGTCAGCCGCCGTACCCGGAGCTGCGCCCGCCGCTGCCGAACGAACTGCGCGCGGCCGCACTGGAGCCGAAACCCGAGCGCGACACGGTGATCGCACGCGACGGCATGTCGATGGCGCCGCTGCGCCCGCGCACGGTGCCGACGCGGTTGCTGGCCAGATCGCCATTGGGCTTGTAGTACCCGCCGCTGCGGTAATCGCGGTACAGCGGCATCGCGCCGCCATAGCGGTAACCGCCACCACCGGTCATGTTGCCCAACGCGTAACCCAGCAGGAACCCGCCCATCGGCGGGATCCAGCTCTGCTGGCCCTGCGCCGTCTGCACTGCCGTGCAACTGCCGAACTGCTCGTCGCACTCGTAGCGCGTACTGAAGCGCGGCGCGGCCTGCTGATGCTTGGCCACCGCCTCGTCATAGGCCTTGAGGCATTGCTGGATGTCGGTCTGTTCCTGCTTGATCTGGTAGCAGTCGGAGGCCGACTGCAGTACCACCCCTGTCTCCGGTTCGGAACCGCAGCCGGTGACGAGGGCGGCCGGCAATGCTGCCATCAGGGTGAGCTTGAGATTGCGTGATCGCTTCATGCCTGCGCTCCGTTACGGCGTAATCGCCGCGGCATTGATCAGCCCGACCGCGATCGACACGCCGGCCGAGAAGATACCGGCGGCGGTGACGTTGTCGGTGATCTGCCGCGAGATGCGCCCGGCCACCAGGTTGGCCAGCAGGTACGCCACGATCTGGATGCCGCAGGCAACCGCGCCCCAGATCAGCGCATCGACCAGGCTCACCGAATGGGTGATGGCCGAATGCAGCGGCAATGCCACACCGATCAGGTTGCCGGCCAGGGCGGTGGCCGCCGCCACGTTGCCCTGCCGCAGCAGGGTGAAGTCCTTGTGCGGGGTGACCAGGGTCACCAGCACCACCGCCACGATCAACACGCCCAGGCCGGTGCCGAAGTAGGAAAGAAACGCGAGAAAACTCTGCAGGTTGATCGGGTTCATGACAGGACCAGGGTAAGTGGAGGACGAGCGCGCACGCTCAAGTGATATCCAGATCGGCAACGGTGACATCGATGCCGACCGCATAGGTGACGCAGAATTCATTGGGGCCGGAATCCTCGCCGGTGACCAGCAGGAATTCCTCGCGCTGCAGCTCCGGCACATCGCGGCTGTAGAGCATGGCGTAATGGGTCAGATCGCCATCGCGGCGCGGCGGCTGATAGCGGTACAGCACCTCGTCATAGGCGATCGGCGGAATCCGCGCGGCATCGTCTGTAGACTGCGTGGCGCGTTGCCAGCGCTTGCCGGCGTAGTCGATCTGCGCCGCACCCAGATGCGGATGCTGCATCACGAACTCCTGAAACGCCTGCTTGCTGGGCGGATTGACCGTCTCGCAATACACGAAGGCCTTCATCGCCTCCAGATCGCCGCCCACGGTGGTGACCTGCAGGAACGCGTCATCGTCCAGGTAGAACCGATGCAGGGAATAGCCATCGCCCAGATTGACGTGGCCGTAGCACGGAATGCCTTGATGCCCGCCCGGCAGCTCGGCGGTCATGGCCTCCGGTGCCATGCGGTACAACGTGGTATCGATCTCCAGTTGCCCACCCACGCGCAGCCCCAGCGGCAACGCGTGACCGATGGCGCCGGTGCCGGAGCTGGGCAACGGCGGCGGTTGTGGTTGACCGAACAACTTGCTGAAAAAACTCATCGTCATGCACCTTGTGGCGATGGGGAACGGGACACGGCCGCAGTGCGCAGGGCCTGCCATGCGATGGCAGACACGGGCACGCGCTGCTCGGCCAGGTAATACAGCATGGCACCGGCCGGCACGGCGGTGTGTGCTGGCGGGTTCAAGCGCAGCGCGCCGTCGGGCGCGCGCAGGCCCAGCAGCAGGGCGCCACGCTGGCTGAAATCGGCGGCCAGCACGCGGTACTCCAGCGGATCGACATCCGCAGGAACCGCCAGGCTGAACTGGGTCGGACCATCGTCCACCGACAGCAGCTCGGCGGTGATCGCCGCGCTGCCCGGGTCCTGCGCAGCGCGCGCCAGGATCTCGGCAGTCATCGGCCGTGTGCATTCGATCGCCGGATAGTGGCAACCGACCAGCCGCGCCGCGCTGGCCGAAGCGAAGTGCGCCACGATGTGCGCACGCGGCGCATGCGCCATCAGCGCGAACACCGCCGCCAGGGTCTGGTCGTCCGAGGGCGGGTTGACGATCACCCGCGCCGCACCCGCGATGCCCGCACGCAGGTAGACCTCGGTGTGCGTGTACGACTCGGCGGCGATGAAGCGCATGTGGTCGGGCATCGGATTCTCGGCCACGCCCTCGGCGATCAGTACCACGCCTTCGTCGTCGGTGGCGGTGTCGGACAGCAACAGCTCCAGCAAGCGTGTGGACGCGGCGCCCTGCCAGCCGATCAGGATGGTGTGCCCGCGCAGATCGGCGTAAGCCATCTTGCCCATGTGGTGGCGCCTCCAGAAGGTGATGAGCACGCCGCTGGTCTTGGCCAGCACCGTGGCGAACAATGCCACTGCGCCCGGCATCAACACGAATGCGGCAATGTAGCGCCCGGCCACCGAGCCCGGCGACAGGTCGCCATAGCCGATGGTGGTGGCCGTGGTCATGTAGTAATACGGGAATGCGTCCAGGCCGACGAGCGTGTGCTCGCCGGCCAGCAGCAGCAATACCCAGCTCAGCCCCATGTGCGCCAGCAATGCCAGCGCCACCATGCCCCAGCTGACGCGGCGCACGTGGCGCCGCACCACCCGCAACAGCTTTCCGACGATGATCATGGCGCGTCCTGTGCCGTGCGGCCGGTCAGCTGTCGCTGCGCGGAACCTGCTGCACGTCGCGCACCTGGCCGATCAGCGGCGCGCTGCCGCCGGCGCTGTCGTGGCCGAGCTGGGCCGGCTTCTTGAAGCGTGCCAGCACCGCGGCGGCGTTGGATTCGCCCTCCATCAGGCCGGCCGCGGCCAGGCGCCGGTTCAGATCGCCATCGCCGCTGGATGCTTCCAGCTCTTCGGCCGATTCGATGCGTGCGGAGGTTTCGGCCTGACGCGCCTTGATCCGCTCCAGCGATTCCAGCGCCGAGCCCATCTTGCTGCTGGCGCCGGAATGGCGCGCGGCAATCGCCGCCTGCGCCTTCTGCACTGCGTCGGTGGCCTTGACCGTGTCGATCTGCTGGCGCATACCGCGCAGCTGGTTTTCGGTCTTCTGGATGGTGGCCTTGAGCGTCACCACCGACTGGTCCAGCGATGTCTTGGAGGCCTTGTCGCCGGCATCCTCGCTTTCCAGCGCGGCCAGTTTGGTCGCCACATCATGGGCCAGCGATTCGTCGCCCTTGGCCAGCGCACCTTCGATATAGCGCGTGTATTCGGCCATCTTGCCGGCGCGCGCGTCGATCTTCTGCTGGGCGAGTTTGCTCTGCGCCATCAGCTTGGTTAGCTCTTCGCGCGAACGCGTGAGCTGGGCGCCGGCATCGCGCATTTCCTGGTCCAGGATGCGCAGCGCGTTGGCGTCGACCGCCTTCTGGCCGGTTTCGTGTGCAGTGCCACGCAGCAGCGTGATCAGCTTTGAAAAGATACTCATGACAACACGCCTTTAGGAAAAGAACGGCTTGAGAGATTCGGCGGCATCCAGCGTATTGGCCGCCAGGGTCTGGATTTCCTCGTCGATCTGGTCCAGCGTGGACGACGCCGACAGTTCGCCGAAGACCACGTAGCTATCCTTGCCGTCGACCTGCACCAGGCCCAGGTTGGACAAGGGATTGAGCGGGTTGAGCCGCAGGCAGGCGTCGTTGAACGCCGCGCGGTCGCTGACCTGGTCGGCGTTGGCCAGCAATGTGGAAACGAACACCTGCGAGCCGGAGGCGGCGACCTGGATCTGCATGTCGCCATGGTCGGCCAGGGTGAGGTTGATGGCCGGTTCCAGCCCATCGATCAGCTCGACCTCGATCGGCTGGTCGCGGTAGCGCTCGGCCAGCAGGCCGTGCAATTCGACAGTGGTGTACTGCGTCATACGATGTCCTGTCCTTTGGTCATGCGGCGGTGGTGAAGCAACTGCGGTGATGGAGCTGCGGTGATACAGCAACATGCGTGCAATGGGCGGACATACTACAGACTGTCCGCGACCGGCAGAAAGGGCCGGAAGTCAGCCGGTCAGGCCAGCTGCAGGCGGTAGTAGACCACCCGTTCAGTTGGCTCGAAGCCGCACGCCGCATGCGCCGCCTGGGCGCCGCCGTCGTCCAGCTGCGCATCGGAGCCCAGCTCCGTGCAACCCCGATCCCGCGTCCACGCGACCGCCGCCGCCACCAGCGCGCGACCGAGCCCGCGACCGCGCCAGGCCGGAGCCACATACCAGCCTTCCAGAAAGCCCACCGGCGTGCTTTCGGTGCCATTGACGTAGTCGTGGCGCACCGACACCTCGGCAAACCCGAGCGCCGCATCTGCCTCGTCCACCACCAGCAGATGGCTGGCGTCTGCACGCGCCAGCGCGGCCTGCAGTTCGGTGACGCCATCGTCGGCAACGCTGTCCTCGGCATCCGGCCACAAGGCCAGGCGCAAGGCCAGCAAGGCCTGCGCATCGGCGCCCACCGCCGCGCGCACCCGCCAGCCGGCCGGCGTGCTCACGGATACAGCATCCGCTTGCTCCAGTGGCTGGCCGCATCGGCCTCGTAACGCCAGCGCTCGTGCAGGCGGAACCTGGCGCCGTACCAGAACTCGAACGCCTGCGGCACCACCCGGAACCCGCCCCAGCCATCCGGGCGCGGCACCTCGCGGCCTTCGAAGGTGGCTTCGACCTTGGCGATGGCCGCGTCGAACTCCTCGCGCGAGCCCAACGTCTGCGACTGCAGCGAGGCCCAGGCACCGATCTGGCTCATGCGCGGGCGCGAGGCGAAGTAGGCATCGGCCTCCTCTGCACCGACCAGCTGCACGCCGCCTTCGATGCGCACCTGGATGCCGGCCTCGCGCAGGCTGCGCCACAGGAACAGCAGCGCGGCCTGCGGATGGGTCTGCAGGTCGCGGCCCTTGGCGCTGTCCAGATGGGTGTAGAACACGAACCCGCGCGCATCGAAGGCCTTGAGCAGGACGGTGCGTGCGCTCGGCCGGCCGTCGACGCTGGCGGTGGCCACGGTCATTGCGCTGGCTTCGAGCTCGGCGCCGGCGTGCGCCTCGGCGTACAGCGCGGTAAAGGTGGCAAGGGCTTCTGCATACAGATCGGTCATGACGGTGCAAGGGCAGCAAGATTGGCGCCTATTGTGGGCGCATCGCGCCTGCTTCGCCTATGCGCGGCAGCCGACAGCGGCTTGCCCGCCGCCAGGGCTGCGGCCGACCCCGGCAAGGCACGTCGGGGGCGTGTTTCCCGGCGTCTTCGCGCCACTGACGCCTGGCCGCCAGGCGCTCGCCACGCGGAGCGCGCCGCCGATCCATCGCCAGCCATGGCTGCGGTCGATCTCCCCCCAGCGGGGTGTCGAAGCTGCGGCGCGCAGCCGACGCGCGCCCGCGGAAATGGTTTCAGTCCATGCCGACCGGCCCGATGCACGGGCCTGAATGCTACGATCCCTGCGCATGAACCCCGCTCCCAATCTCGTGATGGTCGGCCCGATGGGCGCCGGAAAAAGCTGCATCGGCCGCCGCCTAGCCGAGCGCTTCGGGCTGGAGTTCGTCGATGTGGATCAGGCCATCGTCGAGCAGGTCGGCAGCAGCATCCCGGCCATTTTCGAACAGCACGGCGAAGCGCGATTCCGGCAGCACGAGGTCCAGACCCTGCAGACGCTGCTGGAGCAGGACAACAAGCTGATTTCCACAGGCGGTGGCGCGGTACTGGACCCGCTCAACCGCCAGCGCATCCGCGCGCGTGGGTTCGTGGTGTACCTGCACGTCAGCGTGCCGGCACAGCTCACCCGGCTGGCACGCGACCGCAACCGGCCGCTGTTGCAACGCGCCGACCGCGAGCAGGTGCTGCACGCGATGGCCGCGCAGCGCACCCCGCTGTACCAGGAGGTCGCCGACCTCAGCCTGGAAACCGATCACTTCTCCCCCGCCGAGGCCACCGCGCAGCTGGTGCTGCGCCTGGCCGCGCAATGGCGCATGTCGAGTACCCCCGCATGACACTCCCCCGTTCTTCGCGCAGCGTCGATGTCGACGGCGCGCAGCCGTACACCATCACCATCGCGCCCGGCCTGCTGGCCGACGGCACACGCCTGGCCAGCCATGTGCGCGGCCGCCACGTGCTGCTGCTCAGCGACTCGCAGGTGGCCCCGCATTACGCCGCCGGGGTGCGCAAGGCCCTGTTGCAGGCGCGCCCGGACCTGCAGCTGGGCGAGCTGGTGATCGCTGCCGGCGAAGCCTCCAAGACACTGGACAATTTCGGTGCCGCGATTGCGGCGTTGGCCGAACTGGGCGCCACCCGCGACGCCTGCGTGTTCGCGCTGGGCGGCGGCGTGGTCGGCGACCTGGCCGGGTTCGCGGCGGCCTGCTGGATGCGCGGGGTGGACTGCGTGCAACTGCCCACCAGCCTGCTGGCAATGGTGGATTCCTCGGTCGGCGGCAAGACCGCGGTGGACATCCCGCAGGGCAAGAACCTGGTCGGCGCGTTCCATCCGCCGCGCGCGGTGATCGCCGATACCGACACCTTGCACACCCTGCCCGCGCGCGAGCTGCGCGCCGGGCTGGCCGAGGTGATCAAGTACGGCGCCATCCGCGACCCGCTGTTCTTCCAGTGGCTGCATGCCGAACGCCGGGCGCTGCTGGAGGGCGATGCCGACGCCCTCGCACAGGCGATCGCACGCAGTTGCGAGCACAAGGCCGACATCGTGGCGCGCGATCCGCTGGAAAAGGGCGAGCGTGCGCTGCTCAACCTGGGCCACACCTTCGGCCATGCGATCGAGACCGAACAGGGCTACGGCGCGCCCGGCAACGACAACCTCAACCATGGCGAAGCGGTCGCGGTGGGCATGGTGCTGGCCGCGCGGCTGTCGGCTGCGCTGGGTATGAGCGATGCACAGGACACCGAGGCGCTGCGCGCGCTGCTGCGCGACTTCGACCTGCCCACCGACATTCCGGCCGGCCTGTCGCCACAGGCCCTGCTGGGGCGCATGCGGCTGGACAAGAAGAACATCGCCGGCCGCCTGCGGCTGGTGTTGTGGCGCGGCATCGGCAAGGCCGAGGTGGTGCCCGACGTCGACGAGGCAGCAGTGCTGGACATCCTCGCGGGCTGAGGCCGGCCGGCACGCACGGAACGCTGGATGGCCGCGCCCCGCTGCCGTCGACCGCCCCACCTTCAGCTCTTCGTAGGAGCGCCCCCGGGCGCGATGGGGCCTTCCCGATAAATCCCCATCGCGCCCAGGTGCGCTCCTACGCAGTGCCTGCCTGCCGATCGCCTGCGCAGATGAGGCGGAACGTCGCCCACGCAGGAGCCTGGTGGCACGCGCGGCCCTTGCCGGCGGGTGAGGCCGGCCAGACACGGAATGCTGGACAGCCGCACCCAGCTGCCGTCGGTCGCACGACCTTACGCTCTTCGTAGGAGCGCCCCCGGGCGCGACAGGGCCTTCCCGATAAATCCCCATCGCGCCCAGGTGCGCTCCTACGCAGTGCCTGCCTGCCGATCGCCTGCGCAGATGAGGCGGAACGTCGCCCACGCAGGAGTCTGGTGGCACACGCGGCCCTTGCCGGCGGGTGAGGCCGGCCGGCCAGACACGGAATGCTGGACAGCCGCACCCAGCTGCCGTCGGTCGCACGACCTTACGCTCTTCGTAGGAGCGCCCCCGGGCGCG
Organism: Xanthomonas sp. BRIP62418; assembly: GCF_003993495.1. Taxonomy (NCBI): domain Bacteria; kingdom Pseudomonadati; phylum Pseudomonadota; class Gammaproteobacteria; order Lysobacterales; family Lysobacteraceae; genus Xanthomonas; species Xanthomonas sp. BRIP62418. The sequence goes on along the minus strand of NZ_QEZG01000040.1, from coordinate 162,833 downwards.
ACAGGGCCTTCCCGATAAATCCCCATCGCGCCCAGGGGCGCTCCTACGCAGTGCCTGCCGATCGCCTGCACGGACCAAGCAGAGCGCCCATCCGCCACCGCGCCGCCCGCCTTTCACCAGCGCGGCGGAGAGCCGCCACTCGACGCGCCGGCCGGCGGACATCCACCGCGCCGATTGCCACCGCTGCCCGCTGGACCTTCGCACCTGGAGCAACCCGGCGCGTCCACTGCCTCCCAGCCTTCAGCACCGCCCGGCTACAATCGGCGCCATGCGCATCCACTTGCAACACGATCCTGGCGGCAACGCGCCGCTTCGCTACGTCCAGCTGACCCTGCAACCGGATCTGTTCGGCGGCTGGGAGCTGCTGCGCGAGAGCGGCGAGATCGGTGGACGCTCGCAGTTGCGACGCGACCAATACCTGCTGCAGGACGAAGCGGACCGGGCCTTCGACAAGGCGCGCGACACCCACCTCAAACGCGGCTTCCAACTCATCACCGGCGGCGCCGACGCGCCGCTTTGAGGACACCTCTCCCCATGCTCAAGAACGATCGCCTGCTGCGCGCCCTCAACCGCCAGCCCGTGGACCGCACCCCCGTTTGGCTGATGCGCCAGGCCGGCCGCTACCTGCCGGAATACCGCGCCACCCGCGCGCGCGCCGGCAGTTTCCTGGGCATGGCCAAGAACCCCGAGATCGCCTGCGAAGTGACGCTGCAACCGCTGCAACGCTTCCCGCTGGACGCGGCGATCCTGTTCTCCGACATCCTGACCATTCCCGATGCAATGGGCCTGGAGCTGTACTTCGTCGAAGGCGAAGGCCCCAAGTTCCGCCACCCGGTGCGCGATGCGGCCGCGATCCATCGGCTGGGCGTACCGGACATGGAAACCGAGCTGCGTTACGTGATGGATGCGGTGCGCCTGATCCGCCGTGAGCTCGATGGCGCGGTGCCGCTGATCGGCTTCTCCGGCAGCCCGTGGACGCTGGCCTGCTACATGATCGAAGGCGGCGGCAGCAAGGAATACGCGCGCATCAAGGCCATGGCCTTCAATGCGCCGGAGGTGCTGCATCACCTGCTCGGTACCGTCACCGATGCGGTGATCGCCTACCTGTCGGCGCAACGCGCGGCCGGCGCGCAGGCACTGCAGGTATTCGACACCTGGGGCGGCGTGCTGTCGCCGGCGATGTACCGCGAGTTTTCGCTGCCCTACCTCACCCGCATCGCGCGCGAGCTGGAACGCGGCGACGGTGCCGAGCGCACCCCGCTGGTGTTGTTCGGCAAGGGCAATGGTGCCTACGTCAGCGAGCTGGCGGCCAGCGGCGCCGAAGCGGTAGGCGTGGACTGGACCATCGCACTGGCCGACGCCGCCCAGCGCGCCGGTGGCCGCGTCGCGCTGCAGGGCAACCTGGACCCGGCCACCCTGTACGGCTCGCCCGAGGCGATCCGCGCCGAAGTCGGCAAGACCCTGGACAGCTATGCCCAGGGCAACGGCGGCTCGCGCGAAGGCCATGTCTTCAACCTCGGCCACGGCATGTCGCCAGACATGAATCCCGAACATGTGGGCGTGCTGGTGGACGCGGTGCAGACGCTGAGCAAGCGGTAATCCAAGGCACGGGTCGACAGCGCACCGGTGTGCTGTCGACCGCCGCTCAGCGCGCGCACCCGAGCAGCGCGCGCTGAGCGTGATGACGGGCGGTGGCTGCATCGGCAATAGATCGGCAGCACCGCCGATACTTATGGGATGCTGCCAGGCCGCCCCAGGCATGCGGCACAGTGACGAAGGCAGTCTTCAGCGATAGCAAGGCCAGCCTCCATGCCGTCACCTGCATCAAGCCTGCATCCACTCCAAACACGGCCCTCCCGCCTCGTTCCGTTGAACGTGATCTCGCCACTCCAGTGATGTGCGGCAGTGAGCGCCCTGCCGACGTCACTGCGACGTGATGCGCGCCGAGCTCAACCGCAACGCGGTCAATCATCCACGCGCGTGGGCTCCGGTTTCGCAAGGCACCGACAGCGTACCGGCTGCCCATTAACTTGCCGCAGAGAGTCGCCAAGCGGACGCGAGCTTTGCTGCCTTTGCGTCAGGAGCAGCCTGTGCTCGCCTGTTCTGCATGGTCCTTCTGTAACTGCCTTTGCGATTCACCACGACATTCCCCGCACGCCGTTCCAAAACGCGTCTTTACATCGCATGCCGCTCTAAAGCGGATCGGGCTTCACGTCGATAAGCCCGGCATTGCCGTCGTTTAAACCAATTTTCCCGGACCAAGGAGATTTACTGTTTCTCCACGGTGATGCGGTGCCACTGCAACACATCTCCGGACAGGCAGGCCGCCTGCCGAACCTCGACATCGTCACGTTTATTCAAGCGCTTCACTCATTCGAGAAACAGGGAGAAAAGCATGGCATTTCCAACCGCCGTCAACGACCAGATCACCGACTCCGTCACCCAAGCCAACACCAAGGTACTGGGCGACGCCCCGGCCATCGCCATGGGCAATCTGTACCAGGCCACCGCGCAGGCGCTGGCCAATGCCGCCCACAACGCGACCAACGCACAGCAGCAGAGTTATGTCACTGCGCAGTCGGCCACCACCATGGGCGTGGCCACGCTCTACTCCATCGACACCGCCACCACCGGCGTAGCCACCAAGCAGATTCTAAGCACCGGCGTGCCCGGACTCGTGTCGCGCTAACTCACATCTTTAGGAGAAGAAAATGGCATTTCCGACCGCCGTCAATAACCAGATCACCGATTCCGTTACCCAGGTCAATACCAAGGTGCTGGGCGACGCTCCCGCCATCGCCATGGGCAACCTGTATCAGGCCACCGCGCAGGCGCTGGCCAATGCCGCCCACAACGCGACCAACGCGCAGCAGCAGAGCTACGTCACTGCGCAATCGGCCACCACCATGGGCGTGGCCACCCTGTACTCGATCGACACCGCCAGTACCGGCGTGGTCACCAAGCAGATCCTGGGCGTCTGACGGCCCGGCTAACGCCAAGGACATTCGCCAATGGCATTTCCCACCGCCGTCAACGACCAGATCACCGACTCGGTCACCCAGGCCAACCTGCAGGTACTGGGAAGCTCCCCTGCCGCAGCCATGGGCAATCTGTACCAGGCCACCGCGCAGGCGCTGGCGAACGCGGCACACAACGCAACACTCGCGCAACAACAGATGTATGTCACCGCACAGGCAGCAACCACCATGGGCGTTTCGCTGCTGTATTCGCTCGATACCGGCGCCACGGGTGCCGCCACCAAGAAGATGTTCGGCTAACCGCTAACGCCGCAGCGTCTTCGTTCTTTTCCTACCTCAAGGAGCTATCACCATGGCCTTTCCGACCGCCGTCAACAGCCAGATCACCGATTCCGTTTCCCAGGTCAACACCAAGGTCCTCGGCGATGCGCCGGCGATTGCAATGGGCAACCTGTTCGTTGCCACCAGCCAGGCGCTGTCCAACGCCGCCCACAACGCCACCAACAATCAGCAGCAGTCCTACGTGACGATGCAGGCGTCGACGACTCAGGGCGTGTCCACGCTGTATTCGATCGATACCGCGTCCGATGGTGTCGCCACCCGGGAAATCCTCAGCGCCGGGTTGACTTAATCGGCCACCAGGCGTCGCTGCTGCCGCACGAGCGGCGCCTGGTTCGATACGCGAAGCCTTTGCAACCACCACGCAGTTCGCTGGCCGAATCGAGAAAGGACGCCTCATGCTGCAACTACGTCATATCCCTACGTCCAACACCCTGGATGTCGCCGTCAGACTGATCCGGGGCCGCACCATCGTGGCGACATTCGCGCCGCATCAAAAGGCAGTGATCAACGTCGAGTTCGACGGCATCCTGCCTGTGATTCCCGGAGCGCAGCCGTTGGTCTATCGCCAGAAGCTGGGCAACATGATCGACGTGCCGCAGGGCAATTTTGCATTCCTGGAACGCGTGCCCGATGGCGTGGCCTTGCAGTACGCGTGCAGACACGAACCACAGAACACCGTGCTGTTCTCGGCGTCGGCTGGCGTTGAACAGCGCAGGCCGTCGTTGGCCTAGGACACTGATGCCAGTGCCCCGTCATGGAACCAAGCGCGCAGGTCGCAAGCGTCGCCAGCCTGATCGGTACCGCCGCTACAGGTGCAGCGATGGCGATCGGCCAGGCGCCGGCCTTCGCGATGGGGGCGACCTATCTGGCGCTGTCGGATTCCATCGCGCTCGCAATGGAAAACGCGGTCGCCAACCAGCAGCGCGGACAGGTGCTCGCCGATGCAGCTCTCACTCAAATCCTTGCCTTAATCATCCAGAAGGGAGCGACTTCGTCATGATCGACGACAGTAGCGTGAACAGCCAGATCGTCGATGCGGTGAGCAGCATCGTGACGCTGACCACCGGTCAGGCACCCGCACAGGCGCTCGGCATGCTCGATGCCGTGATGCTGGAGACGCTGGGCATGGCAATGCACAACGCCGTCAATCGGCAGCAAGGCGCCGGCATGATCAATGCAGCAGCGATCACCGCCGCCTGCGCCAAGATGATCTCGGCACCGTTCCCGGTTCCGCCGCCACCACCGCCTGCACCACCCGGACCACCACCGACGGTCGCGCCATTGCCAGGTCCTCCCCCCGTACCGCCCCCGCCTGCAGCGCTCATCGCCGCCGCCGCGGCCGAAGCCAAGGCGGCCGTCGACGTGCTGAAGACGCAAGCACAAGGCGCCTCGGCAGATGCCGCGACCGCAACCGCCGACCTCATGGAAGTGCATGCGCTGAGCGTCCCGCCGCCCCTGCCCGCCACTCCCCCCGCTTCCGGTGCCGGCCTCGATCATGCTGCCACTTCTGATGCTCCTGCTGCTGCAGCCGCAACTTCACCCGCAGCTGCAGCTACAGGCACACCCCCTGTCGCTGCTGCATCTGCACCTGCTGCTCCTGTTGCACCTGCATCTGCATCTAGCTCTGCACCTGCACCTGCGCCGCCTGCTCAGTCATAGGGCGTCTGCAGAGATGAGGTCAGCTCCCCCTACCACCAGGCCTCATTGAAAGGCGGCCGATCATTCCATGGGAACCAAGATGGAACCGACAAAGGTCAATGCGCAGGTCATCGATGTCATCAACCAGGTGCAGCTGGCGACCATGAGCCCGCAGGTCGTGCTGACCAGCGGAGCCGGAAAGGCTTACCAATCGGTGGCGCAGTCCACCGCCATTGCGGTGCAGGACGCCACCGACGCGCTACGCAATGTCTCCACGATCGCCACCACCGCCGTCGGCGTGGCGATGGCGCAGTACCTGGCCACCGGCGATGACAAGTACGTCACTGCACTCAACCAGGCGCAGGCGCTGATGCAGGGCGCCACCGACGACTTTGCCAGGATCGGTTCGGCGGCCGGCCTGGTACTGAAAAATTTTCCCGCCGGTTGAATCCACAAGGAGTCATGCAATGTCCGTTTCGATCGCAGGCCGCCTCATCTCGATGCCGACGATGCTCTCGACGCTGGGCAGGCAGTGCCTGGCCTTCATCGATGGAGGCACCCAGTGGCTGGCATGGGCGATCCAGTCGCCCGGTGTGCGCTACGATTTTCCCGACGAGAGCAGCTTGCTCGACGAAGTGCAGCAAGGCCTGCACGGCTCGCGTCTGGCGTTGCTGCCGCAGCTGGAGCTGAGGGTCAGCCCGGTCAAGCTGATGACCTTGAGCCCGACCGACCTGGGCACGCTGGCGCAGGCCGAAGCCGGAGACACTGGCTCGGTGGTCAAGGCGCAGCTGCAGCGGATCTTCCGCGACAACGCCCTGTACACCGCAAGCGACCTGGCCGCAGGCCGCAGCCTGCTGACACAGTTGAAGGTCGATGGCGCCGGCGTGTTCCAGTCGCTGGACATGGAAGAAAGCCTGGCACTCCGCCAGCTGGCCGCCGACGCGCCGCCGGACAACATGACGCCGGCACTGCAGCAGGAAGCGGCGGCATTCGCCATCGAGCAGGCGCGCACGCCGCTGGAATTCTGCGACTACTACCGCTTCTATCTGGCCTGCACCGCCACCATCGCCGCTGAGGACGAACGTGCGCATGTGGCGGCCTCGGCGCTGCAGACGCTGCTGCCGCAGCTGTTCACCATCCTGGATTGCCCACAGGTCCAGGGACTGCCCTCGCCCAACGAGGTCGAGCGCAGCGTTGCCGAATGGCTGGCACGCGGTCGCCAGCTCGGCTTCGCGCGGCTATCGCTGGCGGCCCAGCAGATTGTCCAGCACACCCGCTATCGAGGCGACGGCGGCGACCAGGCGGCCAGCGATGCGATCCGCCTCTACCTGCAGTCGGCGCAGGCCTTCCTGGCGGCCAACCGGCCCAGCCGTGGCGTGCTGGGCCAGGATGGCAGCAGCTGCGTGTTCACCATGCACAACGACGCCCTGGCTGCACTGCTGCAGGTCAACGGCGGCATCATCTCGCTCCGCGACTTCGGTGCCGCACCTGCATCACCCACCACCTCGCAAGACACGGATGCGGAGGCCACGCAGTGAGCGCACCGCCCCCGCCTGCTGCGGCCGGCGACCAGGCTCCGCCTGCGACCAGCGCCGCCGACGCGGCGCGCGAAGCGGTGCATGCAGGTCGCGCCGCTGCCCTGGCGGCCGCACGCCAGGGCATGGCGCAGGCCGAAAACGCACTGGGTGAGAGGCTGCGCGCGCTTGCAGCGCAGCGCCCAACCGAAACCGCACCACTCGCCGCGCCGACGCGACCACCGCGTGCCGATGCCGTCACCCCGCTCCATTCCGCGTCCACTTCAGGAGATACCAGCATGTCCGACGATACCCAGCCCACGCCCCCGAACCAGACACCAGCCTCCACTGCGCAATCGTCAGGATCCTCGCAGATCGAAGCGGCGCTGAAAGCGGCGCAAGCCCAGATCGATCAGGCGATGGCGGCCAGCAATATGGCAGTGCAGGCGGCGATGCAGGCCGCAACCGCGGCGACTGCCGCAGCTGGCAATGACCAGGCGATCGATAGCGCAAACCAGGCACTGCAGCAGGCCGAACAGGCCGCCGCTGCGGCGGTGGCCGCCGCGCAGCAGCAGACCGAGCAGGCAATGAGCGCCGGCATACCCGACTCGCCGCCGCCGGAAGGATCGCCCCCATCGACGCCGGACCGGAGCTGATGGCATGCCACAGGTCTATGCGGCGGTGTCGGATGGGGGCGGCAATTATCTGATTGCACGCAAACGCCTACTCAATCAGTGGTGGGCGGAATACGCGGCGCCGGTACTGGCGATGGAAGCGCTTGCGCTGGTATGTCAGACCAATGCGGATCCAGCGCAGGATTGGAACACTGCCCGGGTTCGGCTAGGTAACGCATACCAGGCGGCAAACGGGGTCTTGTGCGACGGGATACCCGTCTTTCCCGACGCAGCAAGCGCACTCGATCGTGCAAGAAACGCATGCATCGCCACTCCCGACGGGAAAGTGATCGCCAACAACGCGCTGTTCGCAGTCCAGAATCTCATCGATGTGACGATTGCACGCCGCCCGGCCATTCCGTTTTCTCCGTGCATCAAGGCCGATACCGCCACGCTCGCATCCAGCATCGCCGCTGCCGGCGGCAATCCCCTGCAATGGAACACCCCGCGCGCGCAGGCCGAGGCGATCGCGGCCGCGCTCGATGACTGGGCAGCCGCCCAACCACCAAGCATCGTCAATCAGGCAGCCCAATGGGCATTACCCGGTGGCGGCATCCACGACGGCGAATCTCCCGAGACTGCGGCGCGGCGCGAGTTTGCCGAGGAGACCGGTTTTTCGCTCGACAACTCGAGCGACTTCCCGAGCGATCCGCCCGTGCAACTGACCGACCCGAAACGCAAATCGTTCTGGCTGGCGTGTTTCTCGACCAGGCTTTCTCTGGATGACATTGCGACATCCATCAATCGGGCCACTGTTCCGCGCGCAAGCGGCAATCGACCGACCAGCAGCGCAGTCTGCGATTGGGAAATCGAAGGCGTGCAACGCGTCGAGAAATCGCAACTGCGCGCCTATCTGGGTACCTACCAAGTCCTGTCGCGGGCCGCTGTAAGCAACGCGGCTTACGCCCAGGCACGCATTGACCATCCGGGTTCGCCCACCCCAACCAGTTATGACAGAAGGTGGCAGGCAAGCAGACGCCATGCCATCGATTGGTACGCGCTGATCGCCATGCATCTGCAAGTCACTGTTTGATTACCCGTTCCACCAGCCCTCGCCACACGCGGAGCTTCACCATGACCTTCCACATCGGCTTTGACACCGACCGCTTTCCGGGACTGCCCGCGCTCGCCTGGTTGAAGACACAGACCGGGCTGGCCTGGTGCGGCTATTACCTGGCGCCTGCGCCCAGCCATGCGGATACCGGATGGATGGGATGGCGACCGACGTTGGTCGCCAATGGCTGGGGGCTTGCGCCGATCTATCTTGGCCAACAGAGCGCCGGTCCGGGCTCGCATACCGTGACCGCAGACCAGGGCAGCGTAGACGGCGCAAACGCGGCTTTCCTGGCCGATCAAGAGGGCTTTCCCGTTGGTGCGACGGTCTATCTTGACTGGGAAGACGGCGGGGAACCCAGTGACGCTGGAGTCGCCTACATCCGCGCCTGGATCGCGGCACTGGTCGCTGCCGGCTATGCACCGGGCCTATATTGCTCGCACGCACTGGCCGCCAGCCTGGTTGCCGCACTCGCGCCGGGGCCGACGCTGCAGGTCTGGGCCTGGCGCGTCGCCAACGCCAACACCCACACCTACGCCGGCGACATCCAGACGGTGACCGCATCCGATCCGGCCGGCTGCGGTTATGCGCATGCCGCGCTCTGGCAGTGCGAACAGAACGCGGTGCTGTCGCTGCCGGGAACGCCCTGCGATGGTCTGCAGATCGACCTCACTTACTCCGACGCCGCAGATCCAAGCGCTCCCTGAGCAAACGCCCCCTTCCCCTTTGCGAGCCGAGACCACGCCATGAAGGAATCTCCCGAACAAGAACAACTGCGCCGTGCGATCAGCGGCGAGTTGACCAAACGGATCAACGACGCGGCGCGCTATCCCAACGTGCGCTCTGCGGTGATCCAGGCATTGGGCACCATCCAGGATCGTATCGCGGGTCTATGCATCGCGGTGCGCGAGCGATTCATGTTGCGCGACGACCAGCCGCTGGCACGCTTCTACATCAAGGGCGGCAATGCATTCACAGCATGCATGGACCTATTGCAAGGGCAGGACCAGCACCTGTTCGATTCGGGAAGCTCGGATTGGGACACGCAGGTCGCGATCGACCCCTGGCTCCCCACATCCGTGCAGGATGCGCTGCATGCGGAAATTGAGGACATCGTCGTCGATGAGATGAAGAAGGCCGGCGTCCTCATCGCCTTCGAGCTCAGTCTGCTGACGGCCCCCGAATCTCCGCTGTCGGAGCAGCTTTACCCCATTCCACGTGCGCAATGGGGTCCGAACACAGTCGACGTGAGGTGTCTGGTCACCTGTGACGCGCCGCAGACATTACGCCGGGTCTTCGAGCGTGACCGCACCGGCCTGTCCGCCTATACCGGTGTGGAGATCGCCAAGATCGGGGAGCGCGATACCCCATCCCCGCCAGGCATCGTGCTGAACGACGGGATCAAGCCATTCGTGCTCTATCGCCTGGGTTACACCTGGCACGCCAACCTCATGGAAACCTATGTCGACCGGATTGTCACGGAACCGGCAAGTCCACGCGGCATACTGATGGAATTGATCGACGTGAGCCTTCCGCGCCGCGACACGATCGAAGCGATCACGATCTGGTCGGAGATGGAAAACGGACACCTGACCATTGCAACTGCTGGTGGCACGCAGGAGCGTTGGCAATTGCCGTTACCGGACCTGGATTATCATCTGCGCGAGAATCTGCTGATGTTGTGCGAGATCGCAAGCGACCCGCTCGCACTGGGCGCGCATAAGGAAGCCAAGCGACGCGAACGTGTGGCCGCAATCCACGCCTGGTACGCGTCCAGAGCGCAGCTGCAGCATTTTCAAGACGTCCTCGATGTAATGGCGGGCAGACACGTCGGGCAAGCTGGCGACGACGCCACCGCGCTGGTGAACGCGTTAATGGCATCAGTACGTGCGCGCACGTTGGGAGCCGCACCGGACTACGTCAACGGGCAACCGACCGATACAACGCGCACGCGCATCCTTGCCGCACGCTACGGCACCGGCACCCTGCTCACGCTGATGTCGGCGTCCTTCACCTCGCCGGTCGTGCTTTCGGCAGCTTTCAGCGATGATCTGCGGTTGATGAGCATCCTCGGCCAGAGCCCTTATCTGGCGATCGACCGACTGCGTTTTTCCGGCGTGGACATGGCGGCGGTGGCACGGGTGACCCACAAACAGCTACGTGGGCTGGACATTGCCGTATTCGAGCAAGCAGTCGGACGCTGGCTCGGCGAGAATGTCCAGGTCCTGGCCCAACCCCACAACACGCCACGGGTGGGAGGTCTTAGCTACGAGTGCACGCTGGTGGTGTTCGTCAACAACAAGAAACCGCCGTTCGCAAAAACGGTTGTCGCGTTTCTGACTCTCACGACGGCTACTGCCGCGCAGGCACCCTTCCATTCCAGCCCGTCCGATCAGGGCAATGCATATGCGGCGCTGCTGGACATCGACGGTCAGCGCAAGGCAGCTGCTGCGCTGATCGGAGAGTTCGTGCTGCGTGATCTGCTGTCCAAGCAGCACGAAACCATCAAGACACTGCTACCTAACGCCTAGACCGATGACGCACCGACTTGGGCACCGGCGTTACGGAACTCACGCGGGCTCACCCCAACCAGCCGTCGGAAGCTCTTTTCGAAATGGCTCAGGTCGCCGAAACCGACCTTCAGCGCCACTTCGGTGATGCGCAGCTTGCGCTGCTGATGCAAAAGCTCCTTGGCCTTTTCGATCCGTAGCTGCTGCAGCATCGGTTTGAACGGGGTGCCGAGTTCGTCGCGGAACAGAAAGCCCAGATGCGACTGGCTGACGTGCGCCTGCCGGGCCAGATCGCCCAGGGTCAGCGGCTCGGCATAGTGCTCACCCAGATGCACCAGGGCGCGCCGCAGCGCGTCGTGCAGGCTGGCAAGACGCTGGCCGGGGCGATGCGGAAGGCCGGCGATCCAGTCGACCGGCGTTTCCGGCTGCGTAGGCTCAGCCGGAAGATCGGCCGGTTGCGACATCGTCGCGCATGCATCGTGCTGCGCTCCCTGCACCCGGCCTTCCAACAGACGCGGTGCGTGGCGCTGGATGTCGGCGCTGCCGACCGGCCTGCAGGCGGTCATGACCGCCAGGCGCAGCACCACCCGCTCCAGCTCCTGGAGGTTTTCCGGCCAGGGGTAGTAAGTCAGGGCGTCCATCAGCACTTCGGTGACCACCTGGCCGTGATTCAGGCCGTGCCGATCCAGCACGTGCTCGACGTGAAAGCCGATATCTGTCCGTCGCTTGCGCAACGGGGTAAGTTCGATCGACAGGACATCCAGTTGCGACAGCAGCGCCCGCGAGAAGCGTCCGGCACGTACGCGGCGCGACAGATCAGCGGTCGTGGAGGCGACCACGCGTGGCGAGTCCTCGCCGTCCACGGCGGACCATGGCCCGCCGAGGCCACAAAGCTGCCCGGCCAACTGGCGCTGTAGCGCGTCATCGAGCTCGTCCACGCCCTGCAGGAACAGCGTTCCTGCCATTGCGCGCTCGAACCATGCTGCCGGTGCGTCGCCGGGAGCGGCGCAGTCGATCGCAACGAACGGCTCCTCCCGCCAGGGTGCAGCTGCATGCAGCAAAACGGCCACCTTTTCCTTCTCGGTTCCGAACTCGCCGCGCACGATGACCGGCAAGCAACTGTATGCGGCGTGCTCGACAAATTCGTCGATCGTCCAGACCTCTTCGCTCACGCCCACGATCGACAGGGCGCGACCAAACCGGTCTTGCGCGAACGCCCGCGCGGCATCGCGCTTGATCAGGTACGCACAATACTTTGCAATCTGCTGGCACAGCGTCATCGCCTCCGGGGTCATTCGTTCTTGAGCCGGCGTGACATTCAGTGTGCCGAGCACTTGCCGGCCGTGCTGGACGGGAAAACACTGCGTGGGCGGGGGCTGGGTTTCTGCCAGGACCGGACCCGGCGGACCGTGATGCTCCACCGCGACAAACTTACATACCGCGCCGTTCGTGATCGCGCTCTGCGACAGTTGTGCAGCGATCTTTCCCAGCATTTTCTCCAAGGGATCGCCTGGGAAATAGGCGCGCTGCACTACATCAAAGACTTGCTTTTCCATGGATGCTTTCGACCTGATCTACTGGCGCGCTCGGAAGGCGGCCAGACCCAAGTCGCGCCATCCCTGACCAGACCGTCGGCAAAGCTCCAAGCGTGCATTCCGCTTTTTCTACGAACGCTCCCCTCGCCCGCCCTCGGTCGATCCACCCTGATGTGAGACAACGCTCGCTTGCGGTGACTGGACGGTGGCAGGCGCAAAACGATTCGCCAGCAAAACAACCGCTTGGTGCAAGCCAGATCTGGCATTAGCACGCCGCCACAGCCCGTTCCCGACGATTCGTAGCATCGGGCTTGTCCGCAATTGGATTGGGTGCGGCGCGTCTCACTCGTTGCCGCTGCGGCGCTGCGACGCTGCGACGGGCTCAAGCAATGGCGTCGTATATAGTGTTGCGACGTTCTGCACGCGCGCGCAGGGATAATGCGCTGTCTTCCCGATGGCGATGCTCATGTCCCAGCCCGTGCCCACCTTGCGCGCCTACGACACCATCAAGCCGCTGCTGTGGCTGGTGTCGCTGGCGATCTTCATGCAGATGCTGGATGCGACCATCGTCAATACGGCATTGCCGTCGATGGCGCGCAGCCTGCACGAAAGCCCGCTGCAGATGCAGTCGGTGGTCTTCAGCTATGCGTTGGCGGTGGCGATGTTCATCCCCGCCTCGGGCTGGATTGCGGACCGCTTCGGCACGCGGCGCACCTTCCTGGCGGCGATCATCGTGTTTACGCTGGGCTCGCTGCTGTGCGCGGCCGCGCAACAGCTGCCGCAATTGGTGGCCGCGCGCGTGGTGCAAGGCATCGGTGGGGCGATGCTGCTGCCGGTGGGGCGGCTGGCAGTGCTCAAGACCGTGGCGCGCGCCGACTTCCTGCGCGCAATGAGCTTCATCGCGATCCCGGCGCTGATCGGACCGTTGATCGGCCCCACCTTGGGTGGCTACCTGGTCGAAGTCGCCTCCTGGCATTGGGTGTTCCTGATCAACCTGCCGATTGGCGTGATCGGTTTCATTGCCGCGCTGAAGATCATGCCCGACCACTACGGCGATGCGCGCCAGCGCTTCGATCTGATCGGCTATCTGATGCTGGCGTTCGGCATGGTGGCACTGTCGTTGGCGTTGGACGGCATCTCCGAACTCGGCCTGCGCCACGCCTTCGTCATGCTGCTGGCAATCGGCGGGCTTGCTGCGCTGGCCGGTTACTGGCTGCATGCGGCCAGTACGCCGGCGGCATTGTTTCCGCTGGCCTTGTTCAAGGTGGCCAGCTATCGCATCGGCATCCTGGGCAACCTGTTCGCGCGGGTGGGCAGTGGCTCGATGCCGTTCCTGATTCCGCTGCTGTTGCAGGTCGGCCTGGGCATGAGCCCGATGAATGCCGGGCTGATGATGGTGCCGGTGGCGCTGGCCGGCATGGCCGCCAAGCGGGCCGCCGTGAAGCTGGTCGGTCGCTTCGGCTACCGCCGCGTATTGATGCTCAATACCGTGCTGGTGGGCCTGGCGATGGCCAGTTTCGCCTTGGTCAATGTCGGCCAGCCGCTATGGCTGCGGCTGCTGCAGCTGGCCTGCTTTGGCGCGGTGAACTCGTTGCAGTTCACCGTCATGAACACCGTCACCCTGCGCGACCTGGATCGCGAGCAGGCCAGCCCCGGCAACAGCTTGTTGTCGATGGTGATGATGCTGGCCACCGGTTTCGGCGCGGCGGCAGCGGGCAGTCTGCTGGCCGCCTTCAACACGCATCTGGGCGACAGCCACGGCGCCACGGCGGCACTGCATGCGACCTTCCTGTGCGTCGGTGGCATCACCTTGTCCTCGACGCTGATCTTCTGGCAACTGGCCGAGACGCGGCCGCATCCCAGGCAGGTGGAGGAAGTTGCCGAATAGCGATGGCTGGGCGACATCGCCTAGCGCGGCGCGGGTCAATGGCGTGTGCGATCCCGGCCGCGGTACATGGCGCTATATCTGATCACGCGGGCGTTCGCGCTGCAGTGCCTCGGCGATGGTGTCGGCCAGCATGTCGCCGGTCAGCGGCTTGCGCAGGAAACTGTCGAAGCCGGCGTCCTGCGCGGTGGGCTCGGCCTCTTCGTCCGAGCGTGCGGTCACCGCAATCAACGGCATGTCGTAACCGAACACGCGCAGCTGCCGTGCCAGCGCAAAGCCGTCCAGCCCGGGAAGATCCAGGTCCAGCAAGGCCAGGTCGAAGGGGTTGTCGGCCGCTTCGGTCAGCGCGGCCAGCCCGTGCGGTGCATGCACCACCGAGTGCCCCTGCGAACGCAGCAGGCCGACGATGACCTCGGCGATGGTGGGGTCGTCTTCGACCAGCAGGATGCGCTGCGGGGCGACCGCGCCTCCGGTGCGTGCCACCTCGCCGCCGAGCGTGGCGTTGGAGGCGACCCAGCGCAGCGGCAGATCGACCACGAAGCGCGTGCCGGCGCCCAACCGGCTGATCACCTCGATATGCCCGCCCATCGCCATCGCCAGTTCCTGGCAGATGGCCAGGCCCAGACCGCTGCCGCCGTAGCGCGAGGTGGTCTTGGCGCCGTCGCCTTGTTCGAAGCGCTGGAACAAGCGTGCTTTCTGATCGGCGTTGATGCCCGGCCCGGTATCGGCCACCTCGAAACGCAGCCCCTGGTACGACCCCAGCGTGGTCAGCTTGAGCCCCACCACCCCGCGCTCGGTGAACTTGATCGCATTGCTGAGCAGGTTGAGCAGGATCTGGCGGATGCGGGTGACATCGCCGCTGGCGGTGATGTCGCCAAGCAGCCCCACTTCCAGGCTGAAACGCAGGCCGCGTTCCTGCGCCAGCGGCGCCATCAAGCCCTCCACCTCGGCCACCAGCTGGCGTACCGAGAAGGGCTCCAGGTCCAGTTCCAGGCGTCCGGATTCGATCCGTGCCAGGTCCAGCGCATCGTTGACCAGGCGCAGCAGATGCGCGCCGGCACGGCGGATCGATTCGGTATAGCTACGCTGCTTGTTGTCCAGCGAGGTCTTGAGCAACAGCTCGCTCATGCCCAGCACACCGGTCATCGGCGTACGCACCTCATGGCCGAGCGTGGCCAGGAAACGCGTCTTGGCCAACGACGCCTGCTCGGCCAGTTCCTGCTTGTGCACCGCCAGTTGCCAGGCATTCAAGCGCCGCAGGCGGCGGCGATACAACAGCACCGCCGCGGCAACGATGCACAGGGCGAGCACGCCCAGCAGGACCAGCCCCCACGGCGCCAGCCACCACGGCGGCAATACCTGGAAGCGCAGCGTCTGGCTGGCCGACCAGATTCCATCGGCGGTGCGGCCCTGCACTTCCAGCGTGTAATGCCCTGCGGGCAGTCGCGAAAACAGCCGTTCGCCACTGGGTCCGACATCGATCCAGTCCGGGTCGTAGCCACTCAGCCGGAAGCGGTAACTGTTGGACTCCGAATCGGCCAGGCTGAGCAGGCGCGCGACGATGTGCAGGTCGCGATCGTCGTCCTGCATCGTCAGCGGCTCTTGCCCGGTGATATCCAGGCCACGCTCCCCGCGCCGCAAGCCCACGCGTTCGATGATCAACGGCGGCCGGCGTGTGCTGGGGCGCATCGTGGCCGGATCGAACACCACCACACCGTCGGGCGATGCAGCCACGACCCGCCCGCTGCCGGCCTGCACCAGGGTATTGATCTGCAGCTGCTGGTTGGGGAGCCCGTCGTGCACCCCATACACACGCACCAGTCGGCTGCCGGGATCGATCCGGATCAGG
Source organism: Xanthomonas sp. BRIP62418 (assembly GCF_003993495.1). Taxonomy (NCBI): domain Bacteria; kingdom Pseudomonadati; phylum Pseudomonadota; class Gammaproteobacteria; order Lysobacterales; family Lysobacteraceae; genus Xanthomonas; species Xanthomonas sp. BRIP62418. The sequence goes on along the minus strand of NZ_QEZG01000040.1, from coordinate 146,854 downwards.
CCGCGCTGGCTGGACACCCAGGCCACGCCCCTGGCGTCGACCACCAGGCCATTGGGCGCCACCATCGGAAACTCCTGCTCTTTTCCGACCGTATCCAGGTGCTTGAGCCGCTTTCCGTCCCACAGATAGCGCCGGATCTCGCCAGCCAAGCCGGTCCAGACCACGCCTCCCTCTCCAAGCCGGAACAGGTACGTCGGCAGGGACGGCGTGCCGTCGACGGGGACGAAGCGGTCGGCAGCGGGGTCCCAGCGCCGTAGACCGGCGTTATTGCTCAGCCATATCTGACCATCGGGGCCAAGCCGTATGTCCAGGATGGTCAATGGCTCCAGTCCATGGCTGCCATGGACGATGGTCCGCAGCAGTTGCCCCTCCTGGTTGCGGATCTGCAGGCCGTATTCCAGCACCGTCACCCACAGCCGACCCTGTGCGTCCTCTGCCATCCAGCCCGGTCGGTCCGCGGCACCGTCGGGATCGGGCTCGACATCCTCGCGCAACTGCCAGCGTCTGGCCTGCCGGGTCTGCGGGTCATAGCGAATCAATGTTCCTTCGACGGCAATCCAGACCAAGCCGCGCCGGCTTTCGAGCATGGAGTCGGGCGGACGGGCGTCGATGTTGGCCAGGTGGGTCTGCAGTTGGCCGGTCACCGTATCGAGATATTCCAGCACGTGCCGTGAGCCGGCCAGCCAGACGCCGCCCGCAGCCGACGGCGCCGTCGCCAGCACGGACGGGTTGGTCAGCGACTGTGGATCGCCGCCGTGGGAGGCCACGACCGCAAAAGTGTCCCAATGCGGCGGCAGGTGCCACAGGCCGCCTTCGAGCGCTGCAAACCACAGCCCGCCCTCCCGATCCTCGTAGGCCGCAATCCAGTTCCGCCGGACCAGGCCGTGCGCCGACAGGCTGTAGACCGGCACGCTGCTGATGTCGGTTCCTGCAGTAGACAGGCCCAGGCCGCCGTCGGTGTCCAGCCAATAGCGCCCGTTGCGATCATGCAGCAGCACACCCATGACCCGCCGCTTGCTCACCGCCTTCTGCCACGGCTGGGGCCGCGCCTGGCCATTGGCGTCCACACCAAACGCATCGCCGACGACATCCGATACCCACAAGGTGCCGCCGTTGCGTTCCATGTACAGCCGATTGACCGCCTGCGTGGTTCCAGGCAGCGGCACCCGCTGGAAGTGCGTGCCGTCCCAGCGAGCCAGCCCGCCATGGGTGCCGATCCACAACGTTCCGTCAGGCGCGACCGCGAACCCGATCACGCTGTCGGACGGCAGGCTGGTCGGGTCGCCTGGCACGTTGGAAAATCGCTGCATGCTGCCGTCGGGACGCCGCCGATACAGCCCGTGGGCGGCCGTGCCAAGCCAGACATCGCCGTTTGGCGTGTGGGCCAGCGCCCACACCGTGATCTCGCGCAGCTCCGGAAACTGCGGGCTCTCCAGCCGCCTGAACGCGCGTGTCTTGGGCTCCAGAAAACCGGCACCGCCGTTCTCGAAACCCATCCACACCCGATTGTCGCGATCGACGCAGATGGTCCAGATCGCGTTGCTGGTCAGCCCTTCTTCCATCCGCCAGATGCGGTAGTTGCGTCCATCGAATCTGGCCAATCCGTCATCGCTGGCGATCCAGAGATAGCCCTGCTGGTCTTCGGCAAGCTCGCTGACGGTGTCCGAGGGCAGCCCGTCGGCAACCGTGATCTGGCTGGGGACCGGCGTCAGCAGCGCGCGCGAGCTCGCCCATGCAGGCTGCAGCGTGGCGCACAGACACAGCGACGCTGCCGCGATCAACCAATAGGAAAAACACAAAAAAAGGCGCACTGGACAGGTTTCACGACAAGTCGCCGCATAGTGCGGGCCACGCGCGGTGCGAGCAAGCCCGAGCGAGCTTGCCACGCCGCGCACCCGTTTTCACCCAAGGCCGAACCGGCACCTGCACGGGGTCGATCTGGTTTACCGCTGCTGCATGCGCGCCAAGCAGCAACGGTGCGACGGGGCAAGCGACGAGAGCAGCACGTCCTTCATGCTCGGCCCTCGCCATCGCCACCTGCGCGGCCGCGCGGACTCCCTGACGGGACTGCACCGTTCCCGCTCCACGGCAGGTGGCTTCGGAATGACCTCGGAGCGGCCGACGAAAGCGCTGCGCTGCCGCCAGGGGCCGCGGCGGTGCTCGGAACCCGCGTGTGCCAGCTGTACGCTCCGGCGCTGGGCGCGCCGGCCCCAATCAGCTGCCGCGCGCTTGCCACGTTTCGTTAGCCGCCGTGAGTCGCCAGCCGGGCGGCGCGCGCATCGGCGGCATCTGCCAGCACACCTGCCAGTGCCTGTGCCAGCAACTCACCGGTGACCGGCTTGCGCAGGAAGCCATTGCAGCCGGCAGCCATCGCCTGCGGCTCTGCGTCGGCATCGGCGCGCGCGGTGACCGCGACGATCGGAAAGCGCACGCCGCGCGCGCGCAACTGCGTCACCAGTGCCGCACCGTCGATACCTGGCAGGTCCAGGTCGCACAGGCCCGCGTCGAAGCTGCGGGTACTCAGCTCGGCCAACGCCGCCAGACCATGCAGGACATGGGTGACCTGGTGGCCACGGGTCTGCAGCAGGCCAACGATCACCTGCGCCACGGTCGGGTCGTCTTCGATCAGCAGCAACTGCAATGGCGCCTGGGCCTGCGGCGAGGTTGCGCGGGCAGACGCAGGCACTGCGGGCAGCGCACTCACCCAGCGCAGCGGCAGCTCGACCACAAAGCACGCGCCCTGCCCCAGTTCACTGCTGACCGTCACCGCACCGCCCATCGCCGCCGCCAGTTCGCGGCAGATCGCCAGGCCCAGGCCGCTGCCGCCATGCCGGGCAAGCGTCACTGCGCCTTCGGCCTGCTCGAAGCGCTGGAACAGGCGTCCGCGCTGTTCTGCGCTCATGCCCGGGCCGGTATCGCACACCTCGATCCGGATGCCTTGCCCGGGGCGTTGCGGCGCCACCGCCACACGCAGGCTGACGCTGCCACGCTCGGTGAACTTGACCGCGTTGAACAACAGGTTGAGCAGGATCTGCTGCACCCGGCTGGCATCGCCGTGCAATGCCGGCGGCAGCGCGTCATCCAGCTCGCACGCAAAGGCCAACTGCTTCTGCTCAGCGCTCGGGCGCACCAGCTCGGCCACCTGCCTGATCAGCTGACGCAGGTCGAAGTCGCGATAATCCAGCGGCAGCTTGCCGGCTTCGATCCGCGCCAGATCCAGCGCATCGTTGACCAGCCGCAGCAGATGCTTGCCTGCCGACTGGATCGCGCTGGCATAGCCCTGCTGACGTCCATCCAGTGGCGTCTGCAGCAGCAACTCGCTCATGCCCAGCACACCGGTCATCGGCGTGCGCACCTCATGCCCGAGGGTCGCCAGAAAGCGCGTCTTGGCCAACGAGGCCTGTTCGGCCAGCTCGCGTTTGTGCTGGGCCAGCTGCCATTGCGCGCGCATGCGCACACGGCGGCGATAGGCGGCCGCAAGCAATGCGCCCAGCAGCAGCACGAGCAGGAAAATGAGCGCGATGCCTGCGTCACTGCGCCACCATGGTGGATTGACCGAGAACCGCAGCGAGCGCATCTGTGAGCGATTGCCCAGCGGGTCCACCCCCTGCAGCGTGAGCTCGTAGCTACCGGCAGGCAAGCTGGCGAATTCTCGGATTCCCGCGTTGCCCGAGGTCTGCCATTCGGTGTCGAAGCCTTTCAAGAAACTGCGGTAACGATTGGACAGCGGGTCGCTGTACGACAGCAGACGGCTGACGATCTGCAACTGCCGATCTCCAGGTCCCAGCTGAAACGGGCGATCCATTGGCAACGCGATGCGAGCACCGTTGCGTAGCACGCTGACATGTTCCAGCTGCAGTGCCGGAACAAACGGTGCGATATCGGGCATTGCGGTATCCAGCAGCACGGTAGAGCCATCGCTGGTCGCGCCGATCAGGGTATCGCCCGCCATCAGCAGACAATGCTGAATGAACTCCTGGCTGGTCAATCCATCGCGTGTCCCGATGTTGCGTAGGCGTGTCGGCGTCACCGAAGGGTCGATGCGCCATAGCCCGCGCAAGCTGGAAATCCAGACCCTGCCACGCGGGTCGATCCGCATTGCGGACGCGTCGAACCCGGTCAGGCCGTCGGCCTGGCCCACCTGACGCACGCGCACCCAACGTGTTGCGGTTTTCTTCCATTGTTCTGCACCGACGGCCCGATACACCCACACCATCTCCGGCGATTGGCTGGCAAACGCCTGGATCTGCGTCCCTTCCAGCCCTGCAACCGGCACGAACTGGTGTGACGCTTGGTCCCAGGCAAACATGCCGCCTTCGCCTGCAACCCAGACACGTCCGTCCGGGCCTTGCTCCAGCTGCTGTACGGCGATATCGCGCAAGCCGTGCAAGTCCTGCTGCGTGATGCGCTGCAAGACACGCCCGCTACGCAAATCACGCTGCTGCAGCATGTCGATGAAGGCCATCCACACCGTATCGCCATCCTCGATGATCCAGTCAGGCGCCGATAGCGCCGACGCCGGTTCAGGGCCATCGGACGGCCAGTGGATGAATTCACCGGTACGCAGGTCCATGCGGGAAAGGCCAAAGCTCAGATTGCCCAGCCAGACACGTTGCAGGCGATCCTCCAGCGCCGACACCAACTCCATGTCCTTGAGTTGCGACGACTGCAAGCCTGTCTGAAACGTGTCGCCAGTGCTTGGATCGACGCGCAACAAGCGACCTTCCGCATCGACCTGCCACAAGCCACCAGAACGTGTGGCCGGGGCCAGGTTGCAATAGATGGCATCACCCGTCGGCACCGCCGGTTTGAGCACGGCTGTGCGCTTCCAGTCTGCCGGCAAATACCCAAGGCCGGTGCCATGCATCGGAACCCATAGCCCGCCATCAGCGGCTCCAAGCAGGCCAATGACATTACGGCGTGACAATGCCCCCTCTCCGCTGAAGGCAGGGACCGGTGGACGCTCGCCGCGGGTCCGCCACAGACCGCGTCCACTTCCCAACCAGAATTCGCCGTCCGGGGCAGCCACTGCACCCCAGAACTCGTTGCCGGTGCCGAACATCGTCCCCCAGGGCAGCGGCGGCCATTGATCGTCCGGGCCCATGACGTGCAACCCCGACTCGCTCCCCAGCCACAGACGGTCCCCCGCCCATTGCAGACCGAAGATGGCAGACTGACGGTTCGGTTCGTCCGGGACATAGACGCGGTGCAGACGTTTTCCGTCGTAGTACGCCAGTCCACTGCTGGTTCCGATCCACAGCCGCTGCCGGTTGTCCGCCGCAAGATTCATGACCATGGCCTGGTCAAGGTCGCCATCGACCGCACCCAGATCCACCGACGACATCGCCCCGGAGGTATCGATGCGAATCAGTGCGCCGGTCGTGGTTCCGGCCCAGATATCGCCGTCGAACGCGGTGATGCTGTAGATCTCGCCGTCCTTCATCAACGGATAGTCGACCGTGCGGTAGTGCCGGAAATGGCCTCGCCCGGCATCCATGACGCTCAGCGTCTTGCCGCAGCCGATCCATATCCTGTCAAGCGCGTCGATGTGCAGCGCCTGGATCGCGTTACAGGGCAACGATGCCGGGTCGGAAGGATCATGTCGCCAGGTCCTGAATCCTGCGCCGTCGTACCGCACCAGACCATCCAGGGTGCCAAGCCATAGATAACCGGCGCGATCCTGGTGGATCGCAACCACCATGGTCGATGGGAGTCCGTCGCTGGGACCCACGATCCGGAAACGCGGAATCTCCGGAATCTTCGCCACACAGGGCATTGCGCCCAGCAGCAAGACCAGCAAAACAACAAGCGCACGCATGTGGGCATCCTTTCCACGTCCAGCCCGCATGCTCGCAACGGATCGTTGCGAGCGCAAGCCAAGCGCGCTGCAGCGGGATATGTCTAGAATCCGCCCATGACAACCCTCGCCCGCCTGTTGCTGCTTCCCGCCCTGGCCGTGACCAGCCTTGCCGCAACCGCCGCGCCGGTGCGTTACGCGCTGGATCCGGTGCACACGCGGGTGCTGTTCGCGGTCGAACACGCCGGCTTTTCCAAGGCACTGGGCACCGTTTCCGGAAGCAGCGGCACGCTGGTGTTCGACCCGGACGACTGGGCTGCGGCGCGCCTGGACGTCACCGTGCCCCTGCACCGCGCCGACCTGGGCGATGCCAAGTGGAACGAGGCCACGCTGGCCCGCAACCTACTCGACGCCGAGCGGTTTCCCGACGCGCATTTCGTCTCCACGCAGGTGGAAGCCAGCGGGCAGAACCACGCCAGGGTCACCGGCAATCTGACCCTGCACGGGGTCACCCGCCCGGTCACCCTGGATGTCACCCTCAATGCGCTCAAGCGCCATCCGCTGCCGCCGTTCCGGCGCACCGCCGGGTTCTCGGCCACGGCCACGCTGAGCCGTGCGGAGTTCGGCATCGACGCGTGGAAATCGATGATCGGCGATACAGTGGAACTGCGCATCGAAGCCGAAGCCGTGCGCGAAGGCCGCGCCGACGACGACGCGCCGCAACCGCAGCCACAGCCACAAAACGCACCCGCCGCCGACACTGCCACCAGCCCGGAATCCTGAGCATGACCCTGAAGAACGTCGAACGTTGGGGCGGTGTCAGCCAGACCCTGCACTGGCTGATCGCACTGCTGATCCTGGTGCTGGGCATCGTCGGCCTGACCATGGGCGAATTGCCCAAGACGCCGAAATACTTCTGGGTCTACACCGCGCACAAATCGGTGGGCCTGACCGTGCTGGCACTGGTGGTCGTCCGGCTGGGCTGGCGCCTCTATGCGGGCGCGCCGCCGCCGGTGGCCGGCACCCCGCGCTGGCAGGAACGCATCGCCGGGCTGACCCACTGGCTGCTGTACGCGATGATCTTCGCAATGCCGCTGTCGGGCTGGTTGTACGACTCCACCAGCGGCCTGCGCCCGTTCCGCTGGTTTGGCCTGTTTGCCGTCCCCAAGCTCAGCCCGCCGGACGAACAATTGCGCGCGATTGCGCACTTCATCCACGAATGGGGCTTCTGGTTGCTGATTGCCGTGGTGCTGGCGCATGCCGGCGCCGCGCTCTACCACCACCTGTTCCAGCGTGACGCCACCCTGGTGCGGATGCTGCCGCGCGGTTGGCTCTCTTCCAAACCTTAAAGGATTCCCCAATGTCGTCCAAGTTGTTCGCCTCTCCCCTACTGGTCGCCGCCTCCCTGGTGGCCACGTTCGCCGCCGCCCCGGTCCTCGCTGCCGACTACGTGCAGGCGCCCGGCTCGTCGCTGGTGTTCGCCAGCAAGTACGACGGCGAAGTCTTCACCGGCAAGTTCCCCGGTTTCGACACCACGCTGCATTTCGACCCGGCCAACCTGGCCGGCGCCAAGCTCGATGTGCGCATCCCGCTGGCCAGCGCCGTCAGCGGCAACAACGACCGTGATTCGACCCTGCAGGGCCCGGATTTCTTCAACGTCGCCAAGTTCGCCACCGCACGCTACCGCGCCGACAAGTTCCGCGCACTCGGCGGCAACCAGTACGCTGCCGACGGCACCCTGGAGCTGCGCGGCGTCAGCAAGCCGGTCACGCTGACCTTCACCTGGACCCCGGGCGCGCAGCCGGTGCTGGCCGGCAAGGCGACGGTCAAGCGCCTGGACTTCGGCGTGGGCGGCGGCGACTGGGCCGATACCAAGACCATCCCCAACGAAACCGCGATCAGCACCAAGGTCGTGTTCAAGGCGAAGTAACGCCATCGGCCGCAACCGGACGCGGCCATTGAACGGCGGACTACCTCGTCGGGTCCGCCGTTTTTTTATGCCTGGGAACAGGATGACACCGCGCGACAGCTAGGCATCCACCCCGGGTACGGCTGAACGGGCTGCCGACAAAATGAGTTTGTTGGCCCCATCTTGTTGGGTGCAGTCAAAAGCCAAGGTCAAACGCTGAAGCCGGCCAGTTCAGCCGCGGCCGCCTGGTCGCGGAACAGCATCGACAGCTCGAAGTTCAGGCGAAATCGGTCGATGGCGCGGCGCCCTCACCGCTCGCGGGACACGCCGTGAACCCGTCCCTGGGCTCGGTGGCGGCATCCGTGCCGCCACACGGTCCCGCAACCGGCGAAGACACCGCACCAGAACTTTGCCGATTGCTCTGTTGAAAACCATACACACCGACCAGCTCGACTGGCCCTTGTCCGCCCGCCGTCGCGGGCTCTTACGCGGCATGGATGCCGCGTAAGAGCCTACATGGACGTCCTTGCGGCGTGTCCCGCGATGGTGGGCGGGCAAGGGTCCGGCAGCCAAGCAGCAGATCGGACGCCTTGCAGCGAAGGCCCAGATCATCCGCTCCGCACCAGACCGGCGCGACGTCGTTTTCAGCCGCTCAGAATCCACATCTGGCGCGTGCCGAGTGCGCGCAAGCCGCATCATCGCGTGCCGGCATCCAACCACTCGCGCAACCGCCGGCTGTCGAACGGCCAGTCCAGCTCGCGCCCATCCGCATCGCACAGCACCGGCACACGCTCCCCATAAGCGGCCTCAAGCGCCGCATCGCCGTCGATGAAGACGCTGCTGAACTCGCCAGCGCGTGCCTGCGCCAGCACTTCCACGGCCTGGTCGCACAGGTGGCAGTCGTCGCGCTGGTACAGGATCAAGGCCATCGGGAGGTCTCATGCTGCGCTGCAGCCGTGCGGCAATCGCCGACCGACTAGAATAGCCGCCTTTACGCTCACCTCTCCGGCAAGCATGGCTGTCAGCACGTTCGACCTGTTCAAGATCGGCATCGGTCCGAGTTCCTCCCACACCGTGGGGCCGATGCGCGCCGCCGAGCGCTTCGTGCATCGCTGGCTGCTCGACGCCGGCCGCCTGCCCGATGTGGTGCGCATCCGCGCCGAAGTCTTCGGCTCGCTTGCCCTGACCGGCCGCGGCCATGGCACTGACAAGGCCGTGCTGCTCGGCCTGGAGGGCCATCGCCCCAACCTGATCGATCCGGACATCATCCCGACCACGCTGGAGCGCATCCGCGCCAGCAAGCGCATCAACCTGATGGGCCAGCACGTCATCGCCTTCGACGAAAAGCGCGACCTGCCGATGAACAAGCGGCAGAAGCTGCCGTACCACACCAACGGCATGCGCTTTACCGCCTACGACGCCGATGAGGCGGTGATCGCCACGCGCGATTACTACTCGGTCGGTGGCGGTTTTGTGGTCAACCAGGACGATGCCGCCGACGACCGCATCGTGGCCGACGAAACGCCGCTGCCCTACCCCTTCCTCAGTGGCGACGAACTGCTCGCGCAATGCGCGCGCAGTGGCCTGAGCATCGCCGCGCTGATGTTCGAAAACGAAAAGAGCTGGCGCAGCGAGGACGAGATTCGCGCCGGCCTGCGCGAGCTGTGGGCGGCAATGCAGTCCTGCGTGGAGCGCGGCATCCGCCAGGAAGGCACACTGCCCGGCGGCCTGAACGTCTCGCGGCGCGCGCCGGCCTTGTATCGCGAGCTCTCCTCCAAACCGGAAGCGGCGATGCGCGATCCGCTGACCACGCTGGACTGGGTCAACCTCTACGCCCTGGCCGTCAACGAAGAAAACGCGGCCGGCGGCCGCGTGGTCACCGCGCCCACCAACGGCGCGGCCGGCATCATCCCGGCGGTGCTGCATTACTTCGACCGTTTCTGCCCCGGCGCGTCCGAGCAGCGCATCTTCGACTTCCTGCTCACCGCTGCGGCCATCGGCATTCTCTACAAAGAGAACGCCTCCATTTCCGGCGCCGAGGTCGGCTGCCAGGGCGAAGTGGGCGTGGCCTGCTCGATGGCGGCCGGTGGCCTGGTCGCCGCGCTGGGCGGCAATCCCGGGCAGATCGAGAATGCCGCGGAGATTGGCATGGAACACAACCTGGGCCTGACCTGCGACCCGATCGGCGGCCTGGTGCAGATCCCGTGCATCGAACGCAACGCGATGGGCGCGGTCAAGGCGATCAACGCCAGCCGCATGGCCATGCGCGGCGACGGCAAGCACAAGGTGTCGCTGGACAAGGTCATCAAGACCATGCGCGACACCGGCCGCGACATGCAGGACAAGTACAAGGAAACCAGCCGCGGCGGGCTGGCGGTGAACGTCATCGAATGCTGAGCCGGGCGCGGCCCTGGGCCGCGCCATGCATGTCCACCCGGCGCAGCGACGCTGTACGTCCCCACGACATTTCCCCGTGTACCGTCTGACGCTGGATTCCGACGGAGATCGCGATGCGACAGCTTGCCTGCACTCTCGCCCTTGCCCTTGCCTGCGGCCCCCTGATGGCGCAGGAAACCCGCTATGGCCCACGCCTGGAGGGCTTCGACTACCCCTACCCGGTCAAGACCTTCGCGTTCACCTCGCAACAGCAGCCGCTGGAAATGGCATACCTGGATGTCGCGCCCACCGGCAAGCCCAACGGGCGTACCGCCGTACTGCTGCACGGCAAGAACTTCTGCGCCGCCACCTGGGAGCAGAGCATTGCCGCACTGAGCAAGGCCGGCTACCGCGTCATCGCGCCGGACCAGGTCGGCTTCTGCAAATCCAGCAAACCGGCCGCCTATCAGTTTTCCTTCGCGCAGCTGGCCGACAACACGCAGGCACTGCTGAAGAAGCTGGGCATCGAACGTGCCGTGGTGGTCGGTCATTCAATGGGCGGCATGCTCGCCATCCGCTATGCACTGATGTATCCGCAGGCCACCGAGCACCTGGCATTGGTCGACCCGATCGGACTGGAAGACTGGAAGGCCGAAGGCATTCCGTGGCGCAGCGTCGATGCGTGGTACGACAACGAACTGAAGATCAGTTTCGAACGCATCAAGAAGTATCAGATGGAGGTCTATTACGCCGGCCAATGGAAGCCCGAGTTCGAACGCTGGGCGCGCATGCAGGCCGGCATGTCGCTGGGCAACGGCAGGCAGGCGGTCGCCTGGAACCAGGCGCTGACCTACGACATGGTATTCAACCAACCAGTTGTCTACGAACTGCCCAAGCTCGCCGTGCCCACCACCTTGTTCATCGGCCTCAAGGACCGCACCGCGATCGGCAAGGACACCGCGCCGCCCGAGGTCAAGGCACGGGTCGGCGATTACACCAAGCTGGGCAAGCGGGCAGCGGAAGCGATCCCGAACGCGACGCTGGTCGAGTTCGCCGACCTCGGCCACTCGCCGCAGGTGCAGGACCCGACACGTTTCAATGCCGCGTTGTTGAAGGCGATTGCGCAGTAAGCAGTGCCGACGACAAAGCGATCGGCATGACCAACGCATCTGTGAAGCTGCAGCCCGCGAACGGGCGAGCTGCAGCTGCGATGCGTTTGCAACGTACAGAACGGACAGCGGACCAGCCGTGCAGCCGATGATGCCACCGACTGCATGCGCACCGGCAGCTGCTCTCAGGCGGAGGCAGCGCCTGTCCGCGTTCTTCCCCTACTACCCAGCCACAATCCGCAACACGTCATCCAGCAACGCGGCCGCAGTCACCTCCGCGCCCGCGCCCGGCCCCTGGATCAGCAGGGGCTGCTGGCGATAGCGATCACTGCTGATGGCCACACGGTTATCGGTGCCGGCGCCACCGGCGAGCGGGTGATCCAGCGCCAGCTCGCGCAAGCCAACGCTGGCGCCATGCGCATCCACGCGGCCGACAAAGCGCAGGCAGCGTCCTGCAGCGCGCGCCTGCTGCCAGCGCGCGCCGACGACCTCATCCAGCGCGTCCAGCTGCGCATCCAATGCGTCAAGCGGCAGCCGCGCAATGCGCGTGGGCACCAGCGATTCCACATGCACCTGGTCGGCTTCCAGCTGCCAGCCCGCCGCGCGCGCCAGGATCAGCAACTTGCGCCGCACGTCCTCGCCTGACAGGTCGATGCGCGGATCCGGCTCGGTATAGCCGGCCGCCATCGCCTCACGCACGCAATCGGAAAACGCACCATTGCCGTCGTAGCGATGGAATAGCCAGGCCAGCGACCCGGACAACACGCCTTCGATCGAATGGATATGGTCGCCGCCTGCCACCAGCGCGCGCACGCTGCTCAACACCGGCAGCCCCGCCCCGACGGTGGCGCTGTCGCCGTAGTGCGCACCACTGGCGTGACGTGCCGCGTGCAAGGCCTGCGCGCGCGACAACGCGGTGCCCTGGCCCAGCTTGTTGGCAGTGACCACGTGCACGCCACGCAGCAGCCATTCCACGTGCCAATCGGCAACGACATCGCTGGCGGTCGCGTCCACCAGCAGATCGCCGGCACGCAAGGCGGTGGTTTCTGCCCAGGGTTGCAGCACGGCCTGGCCACGCGGTGCGGCGTTGGCCTGTTGCAAGGCCTGCGCGGCGCTGGTACCGCAATCGTGGGCAATCCGCGAATTGGCCAGCCAGTCGAAGCGCGGCAACTGCAGCTGGCGCTCCTGCAACGCGGTATAGCGCGCCACGAACGCGCGCCCCACCGTCCCGGTGCCCAGCAAGGCCAGCCGTGGTGTCGGCGTCACCGCTGCCGCCGAAGCGCGGCGCGAAACAGGCAGCACGGTGCTCACGCGTCGACCTGTTTGCGGCTTGCGGTGGTCAGCGTCGCTTCGGCACGCGCCAGGCCGGCGCGCAGGTCGATCAACAGATCCTCGGCCGATTCGATCCCGATCGACAGCCGCAGCAGGCCATCGGAAATCCCGGCGGCAGCGCGTGCTTCGGCAGTCATCGCCGCATGCGTCATCGAGGCCGGATGCGCAATCAGGCTTTCCACACCGCCCAGCGACTCGGCCAGGGTGAAGTAGCGCAGGCCATCGACGAACGCGCGCACCGCAGCTTCGCCACCATCGAGCTCGAAGCTCATCATCGCGCCAAAGCCCTTCTGCTGGCGCGCGGCCAGCGCATGACCCGGATGCGCAGCCAGGCCGGGGAAATACACCTGATTGACCACCGCATGGCCGTCCAGCAGCTCGGCGATCGCGTCGGCGTTTTCCTGGTGCACGCGCAGGCGCGCGTCCAGCGTGCGCAGGCCGCGCAAGGTGAGGAAGGCATCGAACGGCGACCCGGTCAGGCCCAGCGCATTGGCCCACCACACCAGCTGCTGGTGCAGCTCGGCATCGCGCGCGACCACCGCACCGCCCACCACATCGCTGTGGCCGTTGATGTACTTGGTGGTGGAATGCAGCACCAGGTCCGCGCCGAACTCCAGCGGCTTCTGCAGTGCCGGCGACAGGAAGGTGTTGTCCACCACGGTCAGCGCGCCCACCTTCTTTGCCGCCTCGATGACGAAGCGCAGATCGGTGATGCGCAACAACGGGTTGGACGGGGTTTCGATCAGCACCAGCTTAGGCGACTGCGCCAATGCGTCGGCCAGCGAACGCGGGTCGGTCAGATCGGCGGTGACCAACGCAAAGTGGCCCTTCTTGGCCAGCGCATTGAACAGCCGCCAGCTGCCGCCGTAGGCATCGTGCGGCACCACCAGGGTGTCGCCCGGCTGCAGCAACGCATTGAGCACCAGGTTGATCGCGCCCATACCGGTGGAGGTGATCACCCCGCCGGCGCCACCTTCCAGCTCGGCCAGCGCTTCGCCGAGCAGGTCACGGGTCGGGTTGCCGCTGCGGGTATAGTCGTACTGGCGCTTGTTGCCGAAACCATCGAAGGAGAAATTCGACGACAGCACGATCGGCGGCGTCACCGCGCCATAGGCAGTGTCGCGGTCGATGCCGGCGCGGACGGCAGCGGTGGCAGCGGTACAGGGGGCGTCGGCGGGGTCACGAAAGCTCATGCGGTTTCTCCGGTGAGGCGAAGGGCAGTGGCGAGGATCGCGTCGATGCGATCGATTTCTTTCAGGAAGGCGTCGTGGCCGTACGGCGAGCGCAATACGCGCAGGCTGCCGCGCGGCCCCAGCCCTTCGACCAGGCTGACCAGGTCGGCCAGCGGCACCAGGCGGTCGCCCTCCACCGCAACGACGACGGTGGGCACTCGTACCTGCGCCGGGTCGATGCGATGCAGGTCGATGGACTCGGACAGCCGCAGGTAGGCGGTCACCGGTGTGCGCGCGACGTACTGCGCGCCGGCGGCATCCAAGTAGTCTTCGGCGGCCACGCGCACGCGGCCATTGATCACTTCCGGCGGCGCGTCGAAGCGCTCGCTGAATTCTTCCGGGGTGCGGTAGCTGAGCATGGCGAACTGCCGTGCCAGTGCCAGCCCATGATTTTCGGCGCATTGCAGCTGGCCCAGCGCCACCGCACGGCGCTGCAGTGCGCGCCAGGCGGCGGCATACGGATGCGCGCGATGCGCACCACTGACCGCAACCAGGGTGCCGACGCGGGCGGCATGGCGGCTGGCGAACTGCAGGCCGACCAGCGCGCCATACGAGTAGCCGACGAAGCCGTGCAACCGCGCGATACCCAGTGTATCCAGCAATGCGGCGATCGCATCGGCCTGGTCGGCGGTATCGATCGGCGCATCCAGCGTGCCGTCGGCGCCGAGAAAATCGAATGACAACAGGCGCCGCGAGGCAGGATCCAGCGCGCGGCCGGCACCGACCAGGCCATCCACCCAGCCCTTCTCGGGGAACAGGCCGCTGGCGGCCAGATGGCGATGCGCCGAAATCCCGCCGGCCACGAACACCACCGGCGCACTGGCGGCGCCGACCAGTTCATAGCGCAGCCGCAGCTCGCGCATGCCGGCATGGCGCATCGGCAGGGCAATGACCAGTTCGCCGCGCACGGCAAGCACGCCGTCATCAGTGGCAGCGGGTATATCGATGTAATCGGGTGTGGACGGCGATGCTGTATTCACGAGGCTCATGGCGATATCCGGGGTGGATCGGCCATCGAGCTTCGCGGGAGCTCGCGTTCGACGTGCGCAAGGCACGATTCGAACCATCTTTCGGCGGACGCGGTGGTCCCCGCAGGATTTGGCACCAAACGCGGGCGCTTGCGCGCTCCGCTGGCTGCCCCGGCATCAAAGGGCCTGTCCCTCCGCCGGTCTCGATGGTGGAGCCAAGATGCCACCGCTTTTTTGCGATGTCAATCTCTTCATGCGGATGGAAAGATATATTTTCATCCGATACCACTCCGGCCTGTGATGGACTGCATACTTGAGGCCCCTTGAGTTGAGCCGACCACGTGCCCCACCACGTGTCTCGCAGCACCCCGACCGCCCTCGCCCGGTCTTTCATCATTGCGGCCCTGGCGTGTATCGCGCCGGCCAACGCGCAGCAGCGCTGGCATTGGCCCGGTGCCGCGAACACGCCTGCGAGCTCGCCAGCGGTCGCAGCTGCGCAGACTGCGGCTGCATCGGCAGACATCGGCCCGTCACTGCAACTGGAGTGGCAGGCCCCGGCTTACCTGGCCTGGGTCAGCAACCCGCTGGCCGGACCCGCACAGGTGCAGCTGAGCGCACCGCCCAGCGAGGACTATCGCGCCGTGCCGGCATTGCCGCTGACGGTGCAACTGGCGGCGCACGAACGCCGGCTGCTCGCCCGGCTGTATCCAGCCAGCAACCAGCGCAGCCTGGCCGGCCTGGGACTCACGCTCGATCTGGTGCCCGGCGATCCGCAGGCCCGCCCGCAGCAGCAGGTGCGCTACCGGCTCCCGTTCCGCGATGCGCCGATACGCGTGGACCAGGGCTTCGGCGGGGCCTTCAGCCATGCCGATGCGCCCAACTGGTATGCGGTGGACTTCGCCTTGCCGCAGGGCACGCCGGTGCTGGCAGCGCGCGAGGGCGTGGTGATGGAAGTGCGGCAGGATGTCATCGAAGGCGGCCCGCAGGACCAGGCCGCCGCCGGCGGCAACCTGGTGCGGGTGCTGCATGCCGACGGCAGCATGGCCATCTATGCCCATCTGGCGCCCGATGGCGTGGCGGTGCGCCCGGGCCAGGTGGTGCGCACCGGCGAGCGCCTGGGCGCCTCTGGCAATACCGGCTACAGCACCGCCCCCCACCTGCATTTCGCGCTCCAGCGCAATGCGGACCTGCGCCTGATCGCGTTGCCGTTCCGGATGCTGGGCCCCCAGGGCGAGTTGCAGTTCCCCTCGCCGGCACCGTGAGTGACGGCCGCCCGGCAAGCGCCGGGCTACCGACCGGGAAGGCCAGGCCAGGGCCACAGAGGCCCGCCGCGGCGAAGCCGCTATAATCACCGGCTTCCTCAGTTTCCGCAGGCGTCCGCCCGGGCGCGCTCAGCCCATGTCCGACGTCTCCAACGAAGCCGCGCGCCGCCGCACCTTCGCCATCATTTCCCACCCCGATGCGGGCAAGACCACGCTGACCGAAAAGCTGCTGCTGTTCGGGGGTGCGATCCAGATGGCCGGCTCGGTCAAGGGCCGCAAGGCCGCCCGTCACGCCACCTCGGACTGGATGGCGCTGGAAAAGGAGCGCGGTATCTCGGTCACCTCCTCGGTGATGCAGTTCCCGTACGAGGGCAAGATCGTCAATCTGCTCGACACCCCCGGCCACGCCGACTTCGGCGAGGACACCTACCGGGTGCTGACCGCCGTGGACTCGGCGCTGATGGTCATCGACGTCGCCAAGGGCGTGGAAGAACGCACCATCAAGCTGATGGAAGTCTGCCGCCTGCGCGACACCCCCATCATGACCTTCATCAACAAGCTCGATCGCGAGGGCAAGAACCCGATCGATCTGCTGGATGAAGTCGAAACCGTGCTTGGCATCCAGTGCGCCCCGGTCACCTGGCCGATCGGCATGGGCCAGCGCCTGAAGGGCGTGGTGCACCTGATCACCGGCGAGGTGCACCTGTACGAACAGGGCCGCAACTTCACCCGCCAGGATTCGACCATCTTCCCGTCGCTGGATGCCCCGGGCCTGGCCGAAAAGATCGGCGCACAGATGCTGGCCGAACTGCGCGACGAACTGGAACTGGTGCAAGGCGCCAGCAATCCGTTCGACCTGCAGGCGTACCGCGCCGGCCAGCAGACGCCGGTGTTCTTCGGCTCGGGCGTCAACAACTTCGGCGTGCAACCGCTGCTGGATTTCTTCATCGAGCACGCACCGCCACCGCAGGCGCGCGACACCACCGGCCGCCGGGTCGAGGCGACCGAGGCCAAGCTCAGCGGCTTCGTCTTCAAGATCCAGGCCAACATGGACCCGCAGCATCGCGACCGCGTGGCCTTCATGCGCGTGTGCTCGGGCAAGTTCACCGCCGGCATGAAGGCATTGCACGTGCGCAGCGGCAAGGACGTCAAGCTGGCCAATGCGCTGACCTTCATGGCCTCCGACCGCGAGATCGCCGCCGAAGCCTGGCCGGGCGATGTCATCGGCATCCACAACCACGGCACCATCTCCATCGGCGACACGTTCACCGAAGGCGAATCGCTGTCGTTCACCGGCATTCCCAACTTCGCACCGGAACTGTTCCGGCGTGCACGCCTGCGCGACCCGCTCAAGCTCAAGCAGTTGCAAAAGGGCCTGGCGCAGCTGTCCGAAGAAGGCGCCACGCAGTTCTTCCGCCCGTTGATGAGCAACGACCTGATCCTGGGCGCGGTGGGTGTGCTGCAGTTCGACGTGGTGGCCTACCGGCTCAAGGACGAATACGGCGTGGATGCGATCTTCGAACCGGTGAGCGTCACCACCGCGCGCTGGGTGCATTGCGACAACGCCAGGAAGCTGGAAGAGTTCCGCGAGAAAAATGCCGGCAATCTGGGGATCGACGCCGCCGGCCAGCTGGTCTATCTCGCCCCGACGCGGGTGAACCTGCAGCTGGCGCAGGAACGCGCGCCGGACGTACGTTTCTCTGCCACGCGCGAGCATGCGCATGCCAGGGCGATCGATTGACCGCGGCTTGAACCAAGGCGCGCAACCGCACCTGCCGGCGATGCGAATTGCTCGCAATTGCGGTACCTTTTTGGCATGAACGCAGACGCCTCCCCCTCGACCGACCTGCGCGACGAGATAGCCAGCGCCGTGACCCACGGCCTGGGTGCCATTGCTGCATTGGCTGGCGGCTCGGTGCTGATCACGCTGGCCGCCATCTATGGCGATGGCTGGCAACTGGCCACCTCCATCGTCTTCAGCGCCACCCTGGTACTGCTGTACGTCGCCTCCACGCTGTTTCATGCCATTCCGCATCCGGGCGCCAAGGCGCGCCTGCAGGTGCTCGATCACTGCGCGATCTATCTGTTGATCGCCGGGACCTATACCCCGTTCACGCTGATCAATCTGCGCGACTCCTGGGGCTGGGGATTGTTTGCCGCGATCTGGACGATTGCCGCCGCCGGGGTGATCTTCAAGCTGTTCTTCACCGGTCGTTTCCGCCTGTTGTCGACGGTGCTGTATCTGGCGATGGGCTGGCTGATCGTCGTGGCGATCCAGCCCTTACTGCGCTCTGTCGATACCTGGTCTCTGTGCTGGCTGCTGGCCGGCGGACTCTTCTATACGCTGGGCACGTATTTCTACCAGCGCGACACCCAGCGCTATTTCCATGCAATCTGGCACCTGTTCGTGCTGGCCGGCAGCGCTTGCCACTTCGTTGCGGTGATTGCGCAGGTCATGTGAGGCACGATCTGCGGCGCGTTCGCGCGCCGTGCACGAGCCATCGCCAACCATGGCCCGCGTGAACAACGTGACCGACACCTCAGCTGCATCTCCTTCCCCCACGCCACGTCGTCGACGCTGGCTTGCCGGGTTCGCCATCGTCGCCGCCATCGTGGTGGTCTTCGTGCTGCTGTTCCAGTGGAACTGGCTGCGTGGCCCGGTCGAGCGCCTGGTCAGTGCCAAGACCGGTCGCGAATTCCACCTCGGCTATCTGGATGTGAAGCTGGGCCGCACGACCACGGTGCGCGGCAATCGGCTGAGCCTGGCCAATGCGGCATGGTCAAAGCGCGGGCCGATGGCCGAGCTCAACTCGGCCGAGATCGATGTCGAGTTGTGGCCGCTGCTGCGCGGCAAGCTGCGTCTGCCGGAAATCCGTCTGGATCACCCGACCGTCCTGCTGGAAGCCGGCGACGACACCCATCCCGGCAACTGGGTCTTCGATCAGGACGATGGCGATGGCACCATGCCGCGCCTTGGCCGCCTGCTGGTGAACAACGGGCGCCTGCAATACATCGATGCAGCCAATCGCTCGGATGTGGATGTGGCAATCAACAGCCTCGCCCCGCCGAGCAGCGACCAGCGTGCGGCGCCCATCGGCATCGATGGCAAGGGCCGCTGGAAGGGCTATCCCTTCACGCTCAAGGGCAACACCGCCTCGCCGCTGGAACTGAGTCAGAGCGAGCATCCGTTCCGTATCGATCTGCGCGGCAGCGCCGGCGCCACCCGCACGCACGTGCGCGGCACCTTGACCAACCCGTTCCAGTTCCAGGTCTTCGATCTGCAAATGGCACTCAGCGGCCAGGACATGCAGGATCTGTATCCGCTGACCGGCGTAGCCATGCCGTCGACGCCGCCGTACAAGCTCGATGGTCATCTGCGCCGCAACGGCCAGCTCTGGCGCTACGAAAAGTTCACCGGCACCGCCGGCGATAGCGATCTGGCAGGTACCGCGGAAGTGGACCTGCGCAACAAGCGTCCGTTCCTGCGTGCGGATCTGGCGTCCAAACGCCTGGATTTCGACGACCTGGCAGGCTTTGTCGGCGCACCGCCGAAGACCGGCGCGAACGAGTCGGCAAACGCCGAACAGAAAAAGCAGGCCGCACAACTCGCAGCCAGCGCCCGCGTGCTGCCCAGCACACCTTATGACCTGTCCAAGCTGCGTGCGATGGATGCGCAGGTGCGCTGGCGCGCGCAGCGCATCAATGCGCCATCATGGCCGCTGGACGACATGGACGCCTCACTGACATTGAAGGACGGTCTGCTGCAGCTGGATCCGCTCAACTTCGGCGTTGCCGGCGGCGACATCCGCTCCACCATCCGCATGGATGCGCGCAACGAGGTGATCACCACGCAGCTCAAGGCTGGCCTTCGCGGCATCCGGCTGGATCAGCTGTTCCCCGACACGACGCTTGCCAAACAAGCCTCGGGTGCCATCGGCGGCGAGTTCGATCTGCGTGGCCGCGGCAACTCGATCGGAGCGATGCTCGGTACCGCCGACGGCACGATCGGCGTCGGCATGGGCCGTGGGCATGTCGGCAACCTGATCATGGAACTGGCCGGGCTGGATATCGCCGAGTCGCTGAAATATCTGGTCACCAAGGACCGTCAGATTCCGGTGCGCTGCATCTTCGGCGACTTCGGGGTGCAGGACGGCCTGATGCAATCGCGTGCGCTGGCCTTCGACAGCACCGACACCATCATCGTTGGCGAAGGCAGCATCAGCTTGAAGGACGAGACGCTAAACCTGCTGCTGCGCCCGCGCCCGAAAGACCGCAGCATCCTGAGCCTGCGCTCGCCGTTGCGGATCGGCGGCAGCTTCAAGGATCCGACCTTCCGTCCCGACTTCAAGGCGTTGGGCCTGCGTGGCGCGCTTGCAGTCGGCCTGGGCATGATCGCCCCGCCCGCCGCCTTGCTCGCGACCTTCGAACCGGGTCCGGGCAAGGACAGCGACTGCGGTGGCAAGTTCGCGAAGTAAGCTCGCGGCAATACCTTGGGCGACCAGCAAATCTGCCAAACGCTGCAGCGATGGTGGCTACGTGTTGAGCGTATGCACTTTCTTTGACGGGTGCACTTCTCAACAGACACACGCAGCGATGGCGAACAGCGTCATCGGTTCTTGCAGGCAGGATGCTCAGGCAAACGCTCGGTGAGTCGTGCGCGGCACCTCACCGCTCGCAGGACGCGCCGTGAATTCGTCCTTGGAAGCTTGGTGGCGGCATCCCTGCCGCTATACGGTCCTGCAACCGGCAAGGACACCGCACCAAAAAGTCGGTCGAAGGCCACGTGAAAAAGCTTCTGGTAGCACGAAGGGGATCGGACGTTGATCCGCATCGCTATCGAACGAATGCATCGTGCATTGCTTGGACCATGCACACTGAATATCTCGATAGGTCCTTGCCCGCTCACCGTCGCGGGACCTTACGCGGCATGGATGCCGCGTAAGAGCCTACAAGGACGTACTTGCGGCGTGTCCTGCGATGGTGGGCGGGCAAGGGCCCTGCAATAGGCTGCAGATAAAACCCCCTGACACTCATCTCTCTGCCCGCCACACTCATCAAGCCAGCCCGGGCAGAAGCGCCGTTCAAGGCAAGACGCAGGGAACCCAGCCGGCACGGCTCTAGCTGGCGATGTAACGCTGCAATTGATCGATATCGTGCTGCTGGCGCTCGATCACCGCCTTGACCAGATCGCCGATGGAAATCACGCCCTGCACGCGCCCGTTGTCCAGCACCGGCAGATGCCGGAAGCGTCCGTCGGTCATCAACTGCATGCAGCGCTCCACCGTGTCTGACGGCGACACCGTCACCACCTGGGTGCTCATGATCTCGGCAACACTGGTGGTCGATGAAGCGCGGTCGCGCAGCACCACCTTGCGCGCGTAATCGCGCTCGGACACGATGCCGACCAGCCGTGGTCCGTCCATCACCAATACCGCGCCGATGCCTTTCTCGGCCATCATCCGGATCGCCTCGATCACTGCAGCGTCTGCCGCCACGGCGAACACCTCAACCTGCTTGGTCCCCAATAGCTGTCGTACGGTCTGCATGGCCCGCTCCGCGCTTGGTCTGGTGGTCGCAGACTACTCCCACCACGCCGCGGTGGGTATCGACCAGGTACAGCGGACGCTGCTTGGCCTCGTCATACAACCGGCCCAGGTATTCGCCGATCAGGCCCAGGGCAATCAGCTGGATGCCGCCAAGGAACAGGATCACCGACATCATGGTCGGCCAGCCGGCCACCGGGTCGCCCATCAGCGCCGCCTTGATCACCACCCAGCCACCGAACAGGAATGCCACCAGCGCGGTAAGCAAGCCCAGATAGGTCGCCGCGCGCAGTGGCACGGTGGAAAAACTGGTGATGCCATCCAGCGCGAAGTTCCACAGCCGCCACACCGTGAACTTGCTGCGCCCCGACAGCCGCGGCGCACGCCGATACGGCAGCGCCACCTGGCGAAACCCGACCCAGCCAAACAGCCCCTTCATGAAACGGTGGCGCTCGCGCAGCTGCTGCAAGGCCTCCACCACCCGCGGCGACAGCAGCCTGAAATCCCCGGTATCGGCGGGAATCGGCGTGCGCGACAACTGCCGGATCACCCGATAGAACGCATGCGCCGCGCTGCGCTTCAACCAGCTCTCGCCCTCGCGAAAAATCCGCGTGCCGAAGATGTTGTCGTAACCGGCGCGCCACAGCGCGACGAATTCGGGAATCAGCTCCGGCGGGTCCTGTCCATCGGCATCGAGCAGCACCACCGCACCGGGCAACACATGGTCCAGGCCGGCAGAAATGGCCACTTCCTTGCCGAAATTACGCGACAGCCGCACCGCGCTCACCTGCGGGTCGGCATCGGCAAGCGCCTGCAGCACGCTCCAGGTGCCGTCGCTGCTGCCATCATCGACATACAGCACATGCGTCTGCACGCCGTGCAAGCCCGCCAGCACTGCGCACAGGCGCGGGTGCAGCTGCGGAATGCTGGTCTCCTCGTTATAGGCCGCAATCACCACCGTCAGGCGGTCTGCTGCCAACGGCAGCTGGGCGGGGCCGGACGTCTGCATGCTCATGGCGCCTGCAGATACGCGGGGCCGCCCAGCTGGCGCGCCTGCCGCTGGATCCATGCCGCCCGCCGTTGCACATAGGCGCCGGGACGACGTGCGTCATAGCGGCGTGGCGAAGGCAGGACCGCTGCCAGACGCGCCGATTCGCCCGGCGACAGCCCCGCCGCATCCTTGCCCCAGAACTGCCGGGCAGCGGCCTGCGCGCCGTACACCCCGTCGCCGAACTCGGCCACGTTGAGATACATCTCCAGAATGCGCTGCTTCGGCCACAGCAACTCGATCAGCACCGTGTACCAGGCCTCCAGGCCCTTGCGCAGCCAACTGCGGCCCTGCCACAGGAACACGTTCTTGGCGACCTGCTGGCTGATCGTGCTGGCCCCGCGCACGCGTCCGCCGCGCGCATTGTGGTCGCGCGCCTTTTCGATCGCCTGCAGGTCGAAGCCGTGATGCAGCGGAAACTGCTGATCCTCCGCAGCCACCACCGAAATCGGCAGGCTGGCGGCGATCCTGTCGTAGTCGCGCCATTGCTGGTGCAGCGAAAAACGCCAGTCGCCCTCGCCCCAGGCTTCCAGATAGCGCCCCACCATCATGCTGCTGACCGGCGGATCGATCACCCGCAGCACCAGCACCTGCAACACGCTCGCGGCAGCGAACAGCAGCGGGGCCGCCAACAGCCAACGCAGCCAGCGCCCCGCGCGCCGCGCTGGCGCCACCTGCTTGCCATCCAATGCATCCGTCCCCATTGTTCGCTACGACCTTTCATTCCGATGCTCGTTGCATTATCCGGCAACCGGCGTCCCTTACGTCCGATGTCCCCATGACCGATCACGATCAGCTTTCCCGTTTCCTGCTGCCTGCCGCTGGCGTGCGCGGCGTCCATGTGCGCCTGACCCAGGCCTGGCACGACATCCAGGGAGCGGCCGACTACCCGCCCGCCGCCCGCCAGTTGCTCGGCGAAGCAGCGGTGGCCTCAGCCTTGTTCACCGGACACACCAAGGTCGACGGGCGCCTGTCGGTGCAACTGCGCGGCAACCAGACCCTGCGCACCCTGTTCGCCGAATGCACCGCAGCCGGCACCTTGCGCGGCATCGTGCAGCTGGCCGACGGTGCCGATGCGCCCGCCGACCTGCGCGAACTGGGCGAGGCCGCGCTGCTGGCGATCACCATCGAGAACCCCGGCCTGGACCCGCGTGAACCACAGCGCTACCAGAGCCTGGTCGGCATGCAGGCGCCGGACCTGGCCGAAGCCTTCGAAACCTATTTCCATCAATCCGAGCAGCTACCGACCCGGCTGCTGCTGGCCGCGGGCCCGGACCAGGCCGCCGGCCTGTTGCTGCAAAAGTTGCCTGGCGACGAAGGCGACAACGATGGCTGGACCCGCATCGGCGCCCTGTTCGACACCCTGGGCGCACCGGAACTGCTCTCGGTCGCCAGCGAGGACCTGCTGCACCGGTTGTTCCACGAGGAAGACACCCAGTTGCTGGGCAGCAAGCCGCTCAGCTTCGGCTGCTCCTGCTCGCGCGAGCGGGTCGCTTCGATGCTGCAATCGCTGGGCGAAGACGAGGCGCGTGCCGCTGCCGAGGCGACCGGCGAGGTCGAGGTCCGCTGCGAGTTCTGCGGGCGTGAGTATCACTTTCCGTTGACCGCGCTGGACGTATTTTTCAGCGGGGCGCAGCCGTCATTGGACGCGCCGGAAAGGTTGCAATAGATAGCGTTGGTGCTGCATTCCGGGGAACGCGGCTACTTGTTAAATAATCATAAACGCCCTAGCATTCTGATTGCCCGCTCTCGGGAACTTAACAACTGCCCCTGGGTCTGAACTCTGGTATGCGACACCTTCTTCGCCTTCCGCTCGCTTTGCTGGTTGCCCTCGCGGCAGCCACGGGTGCGCACGCGCAGTCGGCATCCCAGCAGTTGCGCGAGAGCACCATCCTGCCGGTGTGGAACAAGGGCAGCGGAAAGGTCGAAGCCTTTCTGTACCTGGAGCCCACTGGCGAGCAGAAGGCTGGCGCACGCTGGCACTTCGGTCGCAACTCGCTGGACGCGGCCTTCGGCCTGACCTCCGGCGATTCGCTGGGCCTGATCTGCAACAGCAGCCGCGGCACCAACATCAACGGACTCGCCAGCCACTGTCTGCTTGCAGGCATTGGCGACGACGAGGAAGACAGCGCCGCAGCATCGCGCCGCGTCTCGGCCACGCTGGGCTTCAACCGCGCTGGCGCCCGCGCCGGCGTCACCGCCGGCACTGGCCGCGACACCCTGCCGGCCTGGTTGATCGGTGCCGGCAAGGCACCGCTGACCCGCGTCGAACAGAACGACCTGACCGTATTCGGGCAGAAGAACATTGGCCGCGAGGGCTTCGTCTCGATCGGCGGGACCTATGCGCGCGCGCGCCTGGTGCCGCTGGCCGACGTTTCGCCGGCGATCGCCGACCAGTGGGACAGCAAGACCCTGAGCGTCGGTGGCGGCTACGGCGCCTTCAGCGCCAACGTCATCGGCCGCGTCGTCGATGTTCCCGGCCAGCCGGAAAAGTGGGAAGGTCTGGGCCTGGGCCTGACCTGGCGTACCCCCTGGAGCGGCCAGTTGACGGTCGGCGCCGAGAACGTGATTTCCCGTGGCAAGAACCCGTTTGCGCCGAGCAACGAGAGCAACAGCGACGGTACGATTCCGTACGTCCGGTACGAGCAAGACCTCTAAACCATTGATTTGAAATGATTTGATGTGACGCCATCGGCCCGCAGCCGGTGGCGTTTTTCGTTCTGGCAATGTGCCCCACGCCGTCTTTCACGCCTTTCTTCTTTTTCGTTAACGGGACTTTAATTTCTCGCATAACGCATATAC
This sequence comes from Xanthomonas sp. BRIP62418, assembly GCF_003993495.1. NCBI lineage: Bacteria > Pseudomonadati > Pseudomonadota > Gammaproteobacteria > Lysobacterales > Lysobacteraceae > Xanthomonas > Xanthomonas sp. BRIP62418. The sequence continues at coordinate 121,476 of NZ_QEZG01000040.1, read as the reverse complement.
CATCGGTTCACCCTGACGTTTTGGATCCGCTTCTTCGGACCCCCCGACAGGCAAACAACCCTTGGCAGTACCCAAGATCACTTGGAGAGAGAGCTAATGAATTGCAAGTCCAACAAGCTGCGCGATGCAGTCGTCCTCGCGCTTGTCGTGGGCGTCGGCGGTACCGGTACCGCCATCGCCCAGGAAGCCGGCGGCACCACCAACCTCGACAAGATCGAGGTGACCGGTTCGCGCATCAAGCGCGCCGACGTGGAAACATCGCAGCCGGTCTTCAGCATGAGCCGTCAGCAGATCGAATCGCAGGGTTTGACCTCGATCGGCGATGTGATTCAGAACATCAGCACCAATGGCTCGGCACTCAACACCAACGTCAACAATGGTGGTAACGGTGAGACCCGCGTCAACCTACGTAACCTCGGCTCCAACCGCACCCTGGTGCTGGTCAACGGTCGTCGCTGGGTCGGCGGCACCGGCCTGGGCGGCGCGGTCGATCTCAACACGATTCCGACTGCTGCCGTCGAGCGCATCGAAGTCCTGAAGGATGGCGCTTCCACGATCTACGGCTCTGATGCTATCGCCGGTGTGGTCAATATCATTCTGCGTCAGAACTTCGATGGCGCGGAAGCGAACGCCTACTACGGTCAGTACGATAAAGGCGACGGCAGCCGCGAGTCCTATGATTTTACTATTGGCTCGGCTGGCGATCGCTGGCACGCGACCTTGGGCGTGGGTTATGTAAAGGAAGAGCCCGTTTGGGCGGGTGACCGCGAAATCTCTGCAGTTCCAGTGTTTGGTGCTGTTCCTGGTACCGGCAACAGCTCAACCACTCCAAGCGGTCGCTTTGCAGTGTTTGGCCCCACCGGTGCCACCAGCAATGGTGCGACGCGGCTGAATGGCGCGCCTGGCTACTTTGTGACTGGTAACGGCGGTACCACTACCCGGCCGTATACGGCAGCGGACAGCTACAACTTCGCTCCGACCAACTACCTGGTAACTCCTCAGGAGCGTAAGTCCGTTTTCGCTGATGCAGGTTTGAGCATCACCGATAACGTGCGCTTCAAGACGACAGTTACCTACAACGAACGCGAGTCGTCCCAGGTTCTGGCGGCAATGCCGATCGTGCTCGGTCGCGCTGCCCCAGGTACCAACGGTGCCAACATCGTCATCGATGCCGACAACATCTATAACAACTTCGGCCGTGACATCGACTACATCCAGTATCGTGCAAACGAGACCGGTGGCCGCATCTACTCGCAGAACGTCAAAACGTACGGTTTTAACGGCGCTTTCGAAGGTGACTTCGAAGTTGGCAGCCGCTTCTTCAATTGGGAAGCGGGCATGTTTTACGGCAAGAATGACCAGACCGACATCACGACTGGCTTCTTCAACATTTCTGCTCTGCGGAGTGCGCTGGGTCCGTCCTTTGTCGATGCAACCGGTGTGGCCCGTTGCGGTACGGCTGCCTCGACGATTGATGGCTGCGTCCCGCTGAATCTGCTGGGCGGCGCCGGTTCGATGACGCCTGAGATGATTGACTATGCTGGCTTCAAGGCACATGACGTCTACGGCTATGAGCAGAAGAGCTACTACGGCAGCATCGGTGGCGAGCTGTTCGATATGCAGGGAGGTGCGTTCGCCTTCTCGCTGGGCGTTGAACATCGGGAAGAATCCGGTTTTGACGATCCGGATGCGTTGATCAACTCCGGTGACACAACCGGCAATGCCCGTACCGCAACCAGTGGCGGGTACGACTTGGACGAAGCTTATCTCGAGTTGGCAGTGCCGCTGTTGGCAGATTTGCCGGGCGCCCAGCTGCTCGATTTCAGTCTGGCTACGCGTTACTCCAAGTACAGCAACTTCGGCGACACGACCAACAGCAAGTTTGGTTTTCGCTGGAAGCCCATCACTGACTTGATGATCCGTGGTAACTGGTCGGAAGGGTTCCGGGCGCCGTCCATCAGCGAACTGTTCTCGGGCGTGAGTGACACCTTTGAAGACGTTCGCGATCCGTGCGCCGGCTCGTACACCGATGGTAGCGTCAACGGTGCAATTCCGGGCTCCTGCGCAGGTGTAACGCCTTATGCTCAGGCAAATTCGCAGATCCGCACCACCGTAGGCGGCAGCGAGGCCCTCGGACCTGAGACCTCCACATCCAAAACGCTCGGCTTCGTTTACAGCCCAGGCTTCGTGACGGGTCTGGACATCGCAGTCGACTGGTGGACCGTCAAGATTGAAAATGCGATCGATACCCAGACTGCCCAGGAATTGCTGGACAGCTGCTATGTCGCTGGCATCCAGTCGACCTGTGCGTTGATCACCCGCGAAAGCACCGGTGAAATCTCGAACATGCTTGCCGTTCCTCGCAACATTGCCAGCATCGAAGCCGAAGGTTTTGACTTCACGTTCGGCTATCGCTTGCCGGAAACCGCGTGGGGAAGCTTCAGCTTTGTTTGGGACTCAACCTATTTGACCAAGTTCACCGTTGATAAGCCTTTGCAGGACCCCGAAGAGCGTGTGGGTTTGTATCGCGGTGGCTCGGCGCGAGACAACAATTGGCGCTTGCGTTCTAACCTGATGGCCAATTGGGAATTGGGCGACGTCGGCAGCTCGGTTGCAATGCGTTATTACAGCTCGCAGGTCGAAAACTGTACTGGTGCCAACTTGGCCAACCCGACCAATATCGGCCTACTCTGCTCTGATGCCGATCGCGTTACCAGTGCGGGAGCTGCTCCGCGTAACCACGTGCCGAGTGTCACCTATACAGACATCAGCGCCTACTGGAAAGCACCCTGGAATGCCCGCGTCACCGTGGGTGTGAACAATGCCTTTGATCGTGATCCGCCGCAGTCGGCAACGGCATTTGCCAACAGCTTTGACTCGCAGTACGAAATCCCGGGTCGCTTCTACTACATGCGTTACACCCAGAAGTTCTGATAATCGGCTGTTTATGTAATGCGTAACCAAAAACCGCGGCTCGAAAGAGTCGCGGTTTTTCTTTGCTCAACGATCAGACATCGACGTATGCCGGACGCCTGAAACCTAGCCCGGAATCAACGTCTGGATCACATGCTCGACGTAGGCTTCGAAGTCTTCGCGGGCTTGCTTGGGCTGCTGCAACTGCAATGAGAGTTGCAGGAAACCGACGTAGGCGGCGTAGGCCAGGCGCGCACGGTGTTGGGCGTCGGTGCGGCTCAGGCCGGCCTGGCGGAACGAGGCGATCAGGTAGTCGAGACGGCGCTGCGAGACGCGGTCGATGACCGGACGCACGGCCGGGTGGTCGAGTGCCTTGAGCAGTTCGCTGTAGATGACATGCGGTTTGACTTCGTGCGCGACCAGCTGGAACAGCGCGCGCAAGCGTGCGCTGGGGTCCGGGACGTCTTCCAGGCTGCCGAACACCTCCTTCTGTTCGAAGATCTCCCAGCGTTCGAGCGCTGCCTGCAGCAAGGCATCGCGGGAGGGGAAGTGCCAATAGAAGCTGCCCTTGGTCACGCCGAGACGGCGTGCCAGCGGCTCCACTGCGACGGCGCCCACGCCTTGTTCGGCGATCAGGTCCAGTGCGGCCTGCGCCCAATCGTCCGCACTGAGGCGGTTGCCGCGACCGGACGTGGCGCGGGGCGTGGTGAGGCTCGGGTCGGGGATGTCATTCATTGACGCGATTTAACCATACGCTTGCGTCAGTTGCAGTATGCATCACACAACGGACACACAACTGCCACGATTCAATGGCTTAACCGTCCATACTTGGCAGTATTGACAGTGGCCCGGGCAGGTCCATACCATGAGGTATGGTTTCCTCTCCTTCTAGCCTTGCCCACAGTGCGTCCAGCATTCGCATCACTGCTGGCGATACCTCGCTTGCGGTGTCGGAGCGAGGCGCGGGCAACGCAGCGACGGTGTTGCTGGCACATGGGTTTGGACAGACCCGGTACGCCTGGGAAAGCACTGCGGCTCGACTGGCCGACGCTGGCTACCGGGCGCTGGCCTACGACGCGCGCGGTCATGGCGACTCCGGCTTCAACGACGTTGGCCTGCCCTACTCGGCAACGCAATTCACCGACGACTTGATTGTGCTGGCGGGCGAGCAGGCCGCGCCGCCGGTGCTGGTCGCCGCATCAATGGGCGGCTTGTTCGGCCTGCTTGCGGAGGCGCGCTGGCCCGGCCTGTTTCGCGCGATCGTCCTGGTCGACATCACGCCGCGCTGGGATACCGCAGGCGTGGAGCGCATCCTGCGTTTCATGACCGCGCATCCGGAGGGTTTCGCATCGCTGGATGCCGCTGCCGACGCAATTGCCGCGTATCTGCCGCAACGCCCGCGCAAGACGGCCGAGCAGCTGCAGGCCTTGCTGAGGCAGCGGGCGGACAACAGGTGGCACTGGCATTGGGATCCGCGGCTGGTCGATGAGCTGGCAGGTCAGGACCCGCACGCACAGCAGCAGACCTTGCTGGACGCCGCCGCGCAGGTGCGTTGCCCGCTCCTGCTGATCAGCGGCGGGCGCAGCGATCTGGTCACGCCGGACACCATCAGCGAATTCCTGTCGATCGCGCCGCATGCGCAGCACGTGCATCTGCCCGATGCCACGCACATGCTGGCCGGCGACGACAACACCACGTTTACCGCAACCGTGTTGCATTATCTGGACGCACTGCCCCCGGTTGGCACCATCGCAGCGTCCAACATTACCGAGCATGTCACTGGAGCAAGACCATGAGCATCGTTGCACCGTTTCTCTTCGTCATCCTGGCGGCGGGCATCGCTGCCTATCACCGCATGCGCCTTGCCACCTGGGTTGCGCTGAGCGCCTGTGTGCTGGTGGCCTGCTGGTTGCTGGGGGCCAATCTCACCGCGACCATCGTCGCTGCCGTGCTGGTGGTGCTGGTCTCCGCGCCGGTGCTGTTGCCGTTCCTGCGCAAGCCGCTGCTGACCACGCCGCTGATGGGTTTCTTCCGCAAGGTACTGCCGCCGTTGTCGCAGACCGAACGCATCGCACTGGAAACCGGCTCGGTGGGCTTTGAAGGCGAGCTGTTCACCGGCGATCCGGATTGGCAGAAGCTGCTCAACTACCCCAAGCCGCAATTGACCGCCGAAGAGCAGGCATTCCTGGACGGCCCGGTCGAAGAGCTGTGCAAGATGGTCAACGACTGGGAGATCACCCATGTCCACGCCGACCTGCCGCCGGAGCTGTGGGAGTACATCAAGAAGAACAAGTTCTTCGGCATGATCATTCCCAAGCAGTACGGCGGCCTGGGCTTCAGTGCGCTGGCGCATCACAAGGTGATCCAGAAGCTGTCCTCGATCTCCAGCGTGGTCAGCTCCACCGTCGGCGTGCCCAACTCGCTCGGGCCGGGTGAGCTGTTGCTGCATTACGGCACGCCGGAACAGAAGGACTATTACCTGCCGCGCCTGGCGGTGGGTGCCGAGGTGCCGTGCTTCGGCCTGACCGGCCCGTTCGCCGGCTCCGATGCGACCTCGATCCCCGACTACGGCATCGTCTGCAAGGGCGAGTGGAACGGCGCCAACGTGCTCGGCGTCAAGCTCACCTTCGACAAGCGCTACATCACCCTGGCGCCGGTCGCCTCGCTGATCGGCCTGGCATTCCGCGCCTACGATCCGGATGGCCTGATCGGCGACAAGAAGGACATCGGCATCACCCTGGCGCTGCTGCCGCGCGAGACCCCTGGCGTGGAAATCGGCCGTCGCCATTTCCCGCTCAATTCGCCGTTCCAGAACGGCCCGATCCATGGCGAGGAAGTGTTCATCCCGCTGAGCCAGTTGATTGGCGGCGTGGAAATGGTCGGCAAGGGCTGGAACATGCTCAACGAGTGCCTGGCAGTGGGCCGCTCGATCACCCTGCCCTCAACGGCCAGCGGTGGCGGCAAGTACGCCGCGGTGGTCACCGGTGCGTATGCGCGCATTCGCAAGCAGTTCGGTCTGTCGATCGGCCGCTTCGAAGGCGTGGAAGAAGCGCTCGCACGGATCGGTGGCAAGGCGTATGCGATCAGTGCGTTGTCGCAGGCCACTGCCGCAGCGGTGGACCGTGGCGATGTGCCGTCGGTGCCGTCGGCGATCGCCAAGTACCACTGCACCACCATGGGCCGCGAAGTGGTCAGCGACATGATGGATGTGATCGGCGGCAAGGGCATCATCCTTGGGCCGCGCAACTTCGCCGGCCGTGCCTGGCAGGCGGCGCCGATCGGCGTGACCGTGGAAGGTGCCAACATCATGACCCGCAGCCTGCTGATCTTCGGCCAGGGCGCGATCCTGTGCCATCCGTGGGTGATGAAGGAAATGCAGGCGGCGCAGGATCCGGATACGCGCCGTGGTCTGGAAGCGTTCGACCAGAGCCTGTTCGGTCATATCCGCTTCGGTATCTCCAACGCGGTGCGTTCGTTCTGGTTCGGGCTGACCGGCGCACGCATCGGTGCAGCGCCGGGTGATGCGTACACGCGTCGCTTCTTCCGCAAGCTGGATCGTTATTCCGCCAACCTGGCGTTGATGGCCGATGTGTCGATGCTGATGCTCGGCGGCAAGCTCAAGTTCAAGGAATCCCTGTCCGGCCGGCTGGGCGATGTGCTGAGCCACATCTACCTGACCAGCGCGATGCTCAAGCGCTATCACGACGAAGGCGCGCCGGCGACCGATCAGCCGCTGCTGGCATGGGCGTTCCATGACAGCGTGCACAAGATCGAAACCGCGCTGTCGGCGGCGCTGCGCAACTTCCCGATCCGGCCGGTGGGCTGGTTGATGTGGCTGCTGATCTTCCCGCTGGGCCGTCGTGCCGAAGCGCCGGGCGACCGCCTGGGGCACCGCGTGGCATCGATCCTGATGACGCCGAACGAAGCGCGCGACCGCCTGGCCCAGGGCGTGTTCCTGACCCCCTGTGCCAACAATCCGGGCGGGCGTATCGCCAGCTATCTGGCCAAGGCCGTGCTGGCCGAGCCGGTGGAGCGCAAGTTCCTCAAGGCGCTCAAGACCAAGGGCATCGAAGCGCTGGGTTTCACCGCACAGCTGGACGAGGCGGTGGCCGAAGGCGTGATCACCGGCGACGAGCGCAGGCAGCTGGAAGAGTTGCGCGAGATGATGATGGACACCATTACCGTGGACGACTTCGAGCCGCACGAGTTGCGAGCGGCCAGCTACTACGACAAGCCGCAGGCCCAGCAACCGCGCGAAGCAGCGTAAGGCGCAGGGCAAGGTGACAGCAGACAACGGCGGGCTTCGGCCCGCCGTCGTCGTGTGTGGAGACCGGCTGGTGTGGAAACCGACCATCTCGCGGCTGCCTGCCTGTCGCCGTGGTCTTCGGCCAGTTCACCGCGCCTGCAGCCTCAGCGTGCTGCCAAGGTAGGAGCGGACCTGGCCGCGATGAGGCATTACCGGTGACGCCCCGTCGCGGCCGGGTTCGCTCCTACAGAAGGCGGGGAAGGCCGCCTCAGCGCGGCAACCACAGCAAGGCCAGGGCAATCAGCGCGGGCAACGCCTGCACGACGAAGATGCGACGGTTGACGCTGTAGGCGCCGTAGCCGCCTGCCACGACGACACAGCCCAGAAAGAAGCCAAGCACATCGGCCCGGGCCTGCAACGCACCCCAGAACAGTCCCGCAGCCAGGAAGCCGTTGTACAGCCCCTGGTTGGCTGCCAGCACGCGCGTGGCCTGCGCCTTCTCGAGGGTATTACGAAAGGTCTTCAGGCCCAGCGGCCGCGTCCACAGCACCATCTCCAACACCATGATGTAGACGTGCAGCAGAGCGACACACAGACCGGCGACGATGGCGAACAGGGACATGGCAGACCGGCATGGTGGATGTGGCGGCCAGCATAGCCGCGATTGCGGCCCTGCTACTCGGAACAGGCGGCGGAACCCGGCGCGCCGGCAAGAGACGGAGGATGTGCAGGACCTGCATGCATGATCGGAGCGTCGCGACTGCGGACATCGGCGGCGTGTCCTGCGATGGTTGTTGCGCGGGCACAAGTGCTGCAGCCAGGGTGCAGATCAAGCGCTCTACACCTGATCTATCTGCTCGCCACGCTCGCCCAAAGGCAAACGCGGCTAGTTCCAAACAGCGGCATCGCTTAGGTGCAGCCCACCGCCAAGGTCAAAAGCTCAGTCAGCCGAGCACGCAGTGCCCTCTCCGGTTGCGGGACACGCCGTTCATGCCCTGCTTGCCTGTGCGCACCGACCATCTCGACCGGTCCTTGCCCGCCCACCGTCGCGGGACCTTACGCGGCATGGATGCCGCGTAAGAGCCTACAAGGACGTACTTTCGGCGTATCCCGCGAGGGTGGGCGGGCAAGGCCCCCGCAGCCAGGCCGCTTGTTGACCGCTCCTAGTCGGAGACCTGATTGCCAGTCTCCGCATCGCGCTCTGCGGGCAGTTTGCGCGCCTCGCGCAGCAGGCCGAACGCGCCCAGGGTCATGCACGAGGCCACCAGCAGACCGACGCCGAACACTGCGCTGGAGCCGAAGGCCGACACCAGCTTGTGCACCCAGACGAAGGTGAGATCGCCACCGCGGTAGATCACGGTGTCGATCGCCGCACCGGCCTTGTAGCGCCACTGCCGATCCACCCGCGTGTACAAGGTCTCGCGCGCCGGCTTGGCGAGGGCGAACTCGCTGGAGCGGGTGATCACCTGCACGATCGCAAGCATCATCGGCAACGGCGAGGCCGTCAGCACGGCATAGCCCAACATGATCGCCACGCCCGGAATCAGCAGCGCCGGCGCGATGCCGAAACGCGACAACAGCGCGCGCGTCACCAGCAGCTGCAGCACCAGGGTAAGCGCATTGATTGCCAGGTCGATGCTCGCGTAATAGGCGGTGGCCGCCGCCGCGTCGCTGTAAAGCCGCCGTACCAGCGCCGCCTGCTCGTTGTAGAGCAAGGTGCCGACGCCAACACCGAACAACACCATGAAGGCCAGCCAGCGCAGCAACGGCTCGCGCACGATCAACTTGAGCCCGCCCAGCACATCGCCGCCCATGGGCACTTCACCGGAGCCCAGCTGTCGCTGCTGCTCGCGCGCAACCGCCCACAAGCGCAGGCGCAGCACGCAGACCACGCACACCGCCAGAAAGCCGGCCGACACCAGCATCAGATGCGCGATGCCGATGCGTTCGACCAGGGTGCGGGTGAGGATCGGCCCGAGAAACGCACCCAGCGTGCCGGCCGCACCGATATACCCGTAGTAGCTGCGCGCTTCGGCATTGCTGAAGACGTCGGCCATGAAGCTCCAGAACACCGCCACCGCAAACAGGTTGAAGACGGTCACCCACAAGAAGAACGCCATGCCGCGCCCGGGCACGCCACTGTCGAACAACACATAGAACAGCAGCAGGGTCGCGATGAAGAAGCCATAGACCGCCGGCAGGAACACCCGGCGCGGATAGCGGCTGACCAGCGCGCCGTAGACCGGCTGCAGCAGCACCATGATCAGGAAGGTGCAGGTGAACAGCACCTGCAGGGTGAAGTCCTTGAGCGGCATGCCGTGCGCGGCGAAGAAGGCGATCATGCCGGTGGGGAAGATCGCTTCCACATCCGCCGACGCGCTCATCGCCTCGCGCACCGGGCGCAGCACGTAGTAACCGCTGAGCAGGCAGAAGAAGTACAGGAACGACCATGCCAGCGGCGGCGAGCTGCGCAGCGCCGCGTTCAAACGGCCAGCCGCCGAGCGCGGCGAAGATGGGCTGGTCATAGAGTGAAGCTCGCTCGCATCGACGGGCGCGACAGCAAGGACATGGCAGCGGCGGCACCCCGCGAAACAAGCGCGCAAGTTAGCCGATGCCGCGCTGCATCACCAGCGGCAGCGGGCAGGACGCAGCAAATCGATCGCGGCTGGAGCAGGCACGCTGCTTGCAGTTGCTTCCGCACGGGCTCCCAGTGGCGCTGGAAAGGCGCCGCGCAGGCCGATTTATGAACCTAAAATCGTCAATAGGATCAATATGATGCCCATTCATCTTCCGGCAGTTTGTGCTATTGCGAAGCGCGGCGCTAGAATCGTCGGAGGCAGCGGAACAGGCGGGACAACCATGACTCAAATGCGCAGGCGCCGACGGTTCCGACCGTTGGCCATCGGGCTGCTCGGGGCGTTATTGCCTCTGGCTCTCTCTTCCACCGCACAGACACCCGCGCCCGCTGCCTCTGCGCTGCAGCCGGCCGCCATCGTGCAGTCGCCCACCGCTCCGCTGCAATACCGTGCATCGCTCCCGGCCAGCCAGGTGCTTGCCCCGGCGGCCGGTTTCGACGTGGCCGCGTTCGAATCGATGGCCAACCAGTTGACCTACGGCAATCGCCTGCCCGGCATGGCGATGGCCATCGTGCAGGGCGGCAAGGTGCTCAGCGCACGCGGCTACGGCGTCACCGACGTCAATCACCCGCAGCCGGTCGATGCCCACACCGTGTTCCGTCTTGCATCGCTGTCCAAGGCGTTTGCCGGCACCATGGCCGGGTTGCTGGTCAACGACGGTGTGCTGCGTTGGGACAGCAAGGTGGTGGACTACGTCCCCGGCTTCCAGCTCAGCAATAACGTCGCCACCCGGCAACTCACCGTCGCCGAGGTGCTCAGCCACCGCGTCGGGCTGACCCGCAATGCCTACGACAACGATATCGAATCCAACGTCGACTACTACTCGCTCAGCCACAAGCTGGCCGCCGCGCCGCTGCGCTGCGCCCCGGGCGATTGCTATGCATACCAGAACGTGGCCTTCAGCCTGGTCGGGGATGTGGTGTTCGCTGCATCGGGCAGCTTCTACGAGCAGTCGGTGGAGCGCCGCATCTTCAAGCCGCTGGGCATGAACGATGCGAGCATGGGACTGGCCGGTATCCAGGCCAGCCCGCGCTGGGCGCGCCCGCACGTGCGCAGCCGCAACGGCTGGGTGTCACTGACGCCCAAGCCGACCTACTACCGTCTTGCTCCCGCTGCCGGCGTCAATGCCAGCGCCAGCGATATGGCGCAGTGGCTGCTCGCGCACACCGGCCACCGCACCGACGTGCTGCCTGCGCCGCTGCTGGCGACGCTGCACGCGCCGCTGATCTCCACGCCAGGGGAGATGCGCTCGGGTTGGCGCCACGAGCGTGTGGACGCTGCCAGCTACGCGCTGGGCTGGCGCGTGTTCGACTACGCCGGCCACCAGGTCGTCTTCCATGCCGGCGCGGTGCAGGGCTACCGCGGCCTGGTCGCGCTGCTGCCCGAGCGCGATCTCGGCATCGCGATCATGTGGAACGGCGAGAGCGGCCTGCCCTCCGGCATGTTGCCGACCATCCTGGACCGTGCGCTGGGCCTGCCTGCCAAGCGTTGGCTGGATATCGACGTGGATGGCGACTTCGGTAGCGAGAACATGCTGGCCGAGCGTCCCGATCCTGCCGGCAAGGGTGCCTCGTCCGGCAAGTCGGTGGCATCGCCGCGCTAAACGGAGCTTGCTGCGCTCTCGCACACAGGCGGCTTCGGCCGCCTGTGTTGTTTCTGGCCCGCAGCGGGACCGGGTCGAGTGTTTCGACATCGGTGGCCGGCAGGCTAACCATCGCTCCATCGCCATGGCTACCGGTCATGGCCAACGCATGCCTGGACAACCTTGTCGCGTGCGCGCAAAGGAGCTAGCCAAGAAGCGAGCGGACAACTCACCCTCCGCGCGATGCGACCGAGTGCATCTCTCCCGCTTCGCACTGACCGACACATCAGCGCGACACCAAGAGATGGCGGCACTACCGGTCGGGACAGACGATGGCCCGTTGCGTGGGCGGCGCAGCAGCCGAGCCCACCAGCAGCACTGGACCCGGGAAAGCGAGTGGCGAGTAGCGAGTGGAGAATGGCCAGTGGCGCCAGTGCGGCGATAGGCACAGTTACCCGGCCTGACATCCCGCCAAGCAGCGCGCGATGCGTTGGGTGGCGATCGCAATGCGTTTGCGCCACCGCGGGACGGTTATCCAGGTCTGCTGGCGTTATGCCGTGCCACGCGGCCCGAGCAGGTCACCCTGGTACTGGATGGCGATCGACTACGACTGTCTGCGCGCGATCGACATTCACCGGATCATGGCCGCCGTGGGGGAGCCAATAAAAAAGCTCCCTCCCCGCTGGGCGTCGGGGAGAGAGCTCGATATCTACGGCGATCGGGTACTGCAGATCAGATCAGCGGCGCCGGGGTTGCGGGCAGCGCGACCGGAGCGGCCTTCTTCTTGCGAACGGCCGGCTTCTTCTTGGCGACCTTCTTCACAGCAGGCTTCTTGGCGGCAGTCTTCTTGGTGGCGGACTTCTTGGTCGCCTTCTTGGCAACTGCCTTCTTCGCGGTCTTCTTGACTGCCTTCTTGGCGGTCTTCTTGACGGCCTTCTTGGCAGCAGTCTTCTTGGTCGCCTTCTTTGCAGTCTTCTTCACTGCCTTCTTGGCGGCAGTCTTCTTGGTTGCCTTCTTTGCAGTCTTCTTCACTGCCTTCTTGGCGGTTGCCTTCTTTGCAGTCTTCTTGACGGCCTTCTTGGCAGCAGTCTTCTTCACTGCCTTCTTGGCGGTTGCCTTTTTGGCGACCTTCTTGACTGCCTTCTTGGCGGCAGTCTTCTTCACTGCCTTCTTGGCAGTGGGTTTCTTTTTCGCAGCTTTTGCAGTGGCCATGTAATTGGCTCCTCGTCAGTGAACTATGGAGGTGAAACGCCCAGTTGAAGCAAACCCCGCAACGGCACGCCGTCGTCGGGAACCGTCCGCAGGTAATGCGCGACGGGACGGATACAGAAACACCCGCATCAGACAGCGACGCGGGTGCGTGATCGGAGCGACTGCTGCTTTCTTGGAGAGAAGCGGACCCAACTCCACCGTGGATAACGCTTTGGTGGACATCGGGAACAAGCGTGTCGGCTTGATGTCGATTCTGCTCACTCTCTTTCGCAGCAACGTCTGCTGGGCGAAACCTAATCACGCTTTTTTTTACTGTCAACACTCTTTTGCATTTTTTTTTCGACACCTGGTGGCGATGTGTCCTGTCGAGGTGGTCCCAAGACGCCGCATGATGGCGCGTGCAGCTGCCCTTCGCATGCGGTGGTGCAACGACGTTTTCAAAAAAGCACTTCTTTTGTGCTGTTTTTTTTTAGCGAGGCAAACAAGCGCGATGCTCCCCACTGCACCGACGTCGCGGCGCAGGCGTGGTCGCCGCAGCGTGCGCCGCCTGTCCGCCAGCTGAAAATTTTTTATCCGCCAACCTTGCTCAAGGCGTCGCACAAGCAGAAATGCGCAAACTTCTTGCGCCGTTCTCGCCCCGTATGTGCATCGGCATGCGCTGCCAACGGCATGCGTTGCACACCGTGTCCGAGGTTGGATGCACGCGATGCGGCAACCGTTTTTCACCGGCTGCACGCCCTCTCCTCACGACTGGCTCACGCCAGAAATCCGACACCGCGACAGCCGCGTCGTGCTCGACGATGTGGCGTGCGCATGTTCCCGGCGAGGTCGTCGCTGTCGAACATCGACAAACACCTGGACTGCGATCGACGGCCGTCGCTGGCCGGTTGCACGCCGATCGGCAACGCGCACGCCATCGCCAGGCGGGGACGGCGTGCTGCCACCGCCGCGCAGGCAAAAAAAAATGGCCGCTCCAACGAGCGGCCATCCGGATTTTTTGGTGCGACGTGCGAAGCGAGGTCAGTGCGCGTCGTCTTCCAGCAGCTCGGCGTAGTCGTCCGGCGACAGCAGGTCGTTGAGCTCTTCCTTGTCGTCGAGTTCGACCACGAAGATCCAGCCATCGCCGTAGGCGTCCTCGTTGATGGTTTCCGGCTTGTCGGTGAGTGCGCTGTTGACCTCGACGACGGTACCGCTGACCGGGCTGTAGACGTCCGAGGCGGCCTTGACCGACTCCACCACCGCTGCGCCATTGCCGACCTGCACGGTGTCGCCGACGCCCGGCAGTTCGACGTAGACCAAGTCGCCCAGCAGGCCCTGCGCATGGTCGGAGATGCCGACGGTCACGCGGCCGCTGCTTTCGACGCGGGCCCACTCGTGGGATTTGAGGAACTTGAGGTCGCCAGGGATCTCGCTCATGGGTGTGCTCCGGGGAAACTGATGGGTTGGGGACAGGTGGCTAGTTTAGACCGCACGACAACACAGGTGCACGCGCGTGCCGGCCGATTGGCGGCGATGGATGCTGCACGCTGCCGGACGTTGACCTGCCCGGCAGCGTTTGACTCAGTCGCCTAGGACGCCGGGCTGCGCCTGGCCGTCGCGCACGAACGGAAACTTCACCGCGCGCAATGGCACCTGCTTGCCACGGATGTCCACACGCAAGTCGTCGATGCTGCCGGCCGGCACGCGCGCGAATGCGATCGCCTTGCCGAGGGTGGGCGAGAACGTGCCGGACAGGATCTCGCCTTCGCCGCTAGCACTGAGCACGGTCTGGCCATGCCGCAGCACGCCCTTCTCATCCATCACCACACCGATCAGCTGACGCGGTGCGCCCTGCGCCTTTTGCGACTCGAGCACGGCGCGACCGACGAAGTCGCGGCCTTCGTCCAGGGCGATCGTCCAGGCCAGCGCGGCCTCGTATGGACTGACCGTGTCGTCCATGTCCTGGCCGTAGAGATTCATGCCGGCTTCCAGGCGCAAGGTATCGCGCGCGCCCAGGCCGGCCGGCTTGACGCCCTGCGCGAGCAGCGCGTTCCAGAACCCCACTGCGGCCTCCTGCGGCAACACGATTTCGAAACCGTCTTCGCCGGTGTAGCCGGTACGCGCCAGGAACAGCTCCACGCCCTTGCGCGAGCGCGTCTGCAGCGCTGCGAAACGGCCGAGCTTGCTGGCCGCTGCGGTATCGGCCGGATCCACCAGTTCGATCACCTTGGCGCGCGCGTTGGGGCCTTGCACGGCGATCATCGCAAAGTCGCCGCGCTCTTCCACACGCACCTCGAAGCGGGCAGCCTGCTCGCCGATCCATTGCAGGTCCTTTTCGCGGGTGGCGGCGTTGACCACCAGGCGGAAGAAGTCCTCGCGCAGGAAGTAGACGATCAGGTCGTCGATCACCCCGCCCTGCGGATTGAGCATGCAGGTGTACAGCGCCTTGCCGGAGACCTTGAGCTTGTCCACCGAATTGGCGAGCAGGTAGCGCAGGAACGCGCGCACGCGTGGACCGTGCAGGTCGACCACGGTCATGTGGCTGACGTCGAACATGCCGGCGTCGCGACGCACCTGGTGATGCTCGTCCAGCTGCGAGCCGTAGTGGATCGGCATGTCCCAACCGCCGAAGTCGACCATCTTGGCGCCAAGCGCACGATGGGTGTCGTTGAGGATGGTCTTCTGGGTCATGCGCACCGGTCCAAGGGAAAGAGGTCCATTATCGCCGCCCGGCCGCGCTTGGGGGAACGGCGCAGCGCGCGGCAGTACGCGGCCGCGCCCTGTCGGTTGGCCGCGATGGCCAACGCCTTGAACGCCTCCACCTATTGCGTGCGATGAAGCAGTTGTCCGCCTGCCCGCCTGTCCGTCGCGCGCGACCGTCGGCGTCTACGGTCGCGGCCACGCAAGTGCCGCGGTGGCTCGCCGCCCCGGGCACCTGGTCTTCATTGCGTCCCACCGCACCGAGCAGGCAGCCGTGGTTTGCGCCGCGCAGACGCCGGCGCGCGTGCGCGCTCAGGCGCTGCGCGGCGAGAACATGATGATCGCCATGCCAAGCAGGCAGCAGGCGGCGCCCAGCAGATCCCAACGCGTCGGCGTCACTCCGTCCACCCACCACAGCCACAGCAGTGCGCTGGCGATATAGACCCCGCCATAGGCGGCGTACACCCGCCCGCTGGCATCGGGATGCAGGCTCAACAACCAGACGAAGATAGCCAGGCTCAATGCCGTCGGCAGCAGCAACCAGATGCTGCCGCCTTTGCGCAGCCACAGATAAGGAAGGTAGCAACCGACCAGCTCCGCCACCGCGGTGGCGGCGAACAGCAGCAGCGTGGTCGGTGCGAAATTCACGCGCGGCCTGACCTGTCCAGGCCCTGCGTGTCGACATCGGCCTGTTGCTGCGCCGAGATGTCGGGTGCCCGATCGCTGCGCACCGGCGTGGCAGTGACAGGCGTCGCGGCGCCCGGTTGGTCGGGAGTGGATGGAGCGCTGCCGCGCTCGCCGCGCTTGACCTGTTGCCACAGCGCTTCCTGCTCGTGCAGCGATAGCGCGGCCAGCGCGGTGCCATCCGCCTGTGCCTGCGCCTCCATGGCGCGGAAGCGGCGCTCGAACTTGAGATTGGCATGCCGCAGCGCCGCCCCCACGTCGACCTTGGCATGGCGCGCCAGGTTGGCGCAGACGAACAACACATCGCCGAGTTCGTCTTCCAGCCGTGCCTGGTTGTCGGCGACCGGACCACGGGCGAACTCCACGCGCAGCTCTTCGATTTCTTCCTGCAATTTTTCCAGCACCGGTGCCGGGCCGGGCCAATCGAAGCCGACCCGCGCCGCGCGCGATTGCAGCTTGGTGGAGCGCTGCCACTCCGGCAGGCCGCGTGCGATGCCGGCGAGTGCGGAGTCGTCCTGATGGCCCGCTGCGCGACGTTCGGCACGCTTGATCTGCTCCCAGTTGGCGCTCACCGCCTGCGCGTCGTCGGCGCTCTGCTCGGCGAAGACATGCGGATGGCGGCGCACCAGCTTGTCGCTGAGCGTGGCGACCACCTCGGCGAATCCGAATGCGCCCTGCTCGGCGGCCATCTGCGAATGGAAGACCACTTGCAGCAGCAGGTCGCCCAACTCGTCGCGCAGACCCGCAAGGTCGTTACGGTCGATGGCGTCGGCGACTTCGTAGGCTTCCTCGATGGTGTACGGGGCGATGCTGGCGAAGGTCTGCTCCACATCCCACGGGCAGCCATGCTCAGAATCGCGCAGACGCGCCATCAGTTGCAGCAAGCGCTGGATGTCGCCGGTCGGCGGGGACTCGGACATGGTGTCTTCCTGATAGGTGTGGTGCAGCTGAGTGGCGTGCCAAGGCGATCCGTAGCAGCTGATGGCAGGCGATGGGGAAGCACTGCGCCGGACATGGCGGCGTCGGCACTACGCGCCGCCACCGGAGCCATCCGGCGAGCGCGCAGGCCGCCAGCGCTGCTCACACCAGCCAGCTGCGCCACGGCAGATTGGGATCGCCCAGCGCGATGAAATCGCCATTGAGCAAGGTGTCGCGGCGGTTGTAACGGAACGGTTTGCCGGTGCCGCCGGCCAGCAGCACACCGCCGGCGGCATGCAGCACGCACTGGCCGGCCGCGGTGTCCCACTCGGAGGTGGGGCCGAAGCGCGGATACACGTCCAGGTCGCCCTCGGCGATGCGGCAGAACTTCAACGACGACCCTTGCGCGACCACGTCGATCTGGCCCATGCGCTCCAGCGCGGCGGCGGTGCGCGCGTCGCGATGCGAGCGACTGGCGGCGACCCGCAGCGGCGTGGCCGCCGGCGTGCGCGTATGCAGCATCTCGTCGCGATCGCCATCGCGGCGGTAGGCATTCTCGCCCCGGGCGGCATACCAGACCCGGCCATCGACCGGCGCCTGCACCACGCCGAGCACCGGCGCACCCATGTGGATCAGTGCGATGTTGACGCTGAACTCGCCGTTGCGCTTGACGAACTCGCGGGTACCGTCGAGCGGATCGACCAGCCAGTAACTGGTCCAGAACTGCCGGTCTTCCCAGGCCACGTGCGCGGATTCTTCCGACAGCACCGGCACATCCGGGGTGACCCGGCGCAAGCCGTCGACGATGACACGATTGGCGGCCAGGTCGGCCTGGGTCAACGGGCTGGCGTCGTCCTTGAGCTCCACCGCGAAATCCTGCGCATAGACATCCATGATCGCCGCCCCCGCCTCGCGGGCAATGGCGATCACGGTTTCGCGCAGTTCCATCGGGATGCGGATCATGGGTTGCGCTCCAGCCACTCGCGCGCAATGAACAAGGCGGCCAGCGAGCGGCCTTCGGAAAAATCGTCGCGCAGCATCAAGTCGTCCAGACGGGCGATCGGCCAGGGCACCACTTCCATCTCTTCCGGCTCGTCGCCGACCAGGCGCTCGGGATAGAGGTCGCGCGCCAGCACCAACCAGGATTGGTGACTCATATAAGTAGGAGCGAGCGTCATTGCGCGCAACACCTGCACCTGGCGCGCGCCGTAGCCGGCTTCTTCCTTGAGTTCGCGGTCGGCGGCCTGCTCCGGCGTTTCGCCGGCATCGATGCGGCCCTTGACCAGGCCCAGCTCGTAGCGATGCACGCCGGCGGCGTACTCGCGCACCAGCAACACGGTCTGGGCATCCAGCATCGGCACCACCACCACCGCGCCATGGCCCTGGCTGAGTTGGCGCTCGTAGAGGCGACGCTCGCCGTTGGAGAACTCCAGATCCAGCTGCTGGCGACGGAACGGCCCGTCACCCAGATCGGTGATCTTGTGGATGGTCGGCAGGCGCGGGCTCATGCGCAGCACGCAGCGGCGGAGCCGACCGATAGAATAGGCGTATGCATCGACATGTTCATGAACCCGAAATCCTAGCAGACCCGGCAGCCTCCCAAGCTGACGAACATTGGCGACAACGCGATCTTCAGGTGCTGTGGCACCCCTGCACGCAGATGCGCGAACACCCGCACACACTGCCACTGGTGCCGATCGCGCGTGGCGATGGTGCGTGGCTGATCGGCCACGACGGTCGCCACTACCTGGACGCGGTCAGCAGTTGGTGGACCAACCTGTTCGGCCATAGCGAGCCGCGCATCGGCGCGGCCATCGCGCGCCAGGCTGGCGAACTGGAGCAGGTGATGCTGGCGGGCTTCACCCATGCGCCCGCCGTGCAGCTGGCCGAGCGCCTGTTGGCGATCGCGCCGCGCCAGGCCGGCCGCGCGCCGTTGTCCAAGGTGTTCTTTGCCGACAATGGTTCGGCCGGCGTGGAAGTGGCCTTGAAGATGGCCTTCCACTACTTCCATAACCGCGGCGAGCACCGCCGCACGCGTTTCGTCGCGCTGGAAAACGGCTACCACGGCGAGACCATCGGCGCGCTGTCGGTCGGCGACATTCCGCTGTATCGGCGCGTGTATGCGCCGTTGCTGCTGGAGTCGATCTTTGCGCCCTCGCCCGATGCCTACTTGGCCGAGCCCGGACAGAGCGCGGAAGACTACGCACTGCAGGCGGCCGATGCGTTGCAGGCGGTGTTCGAACAATCGCCCGGCGAAATCTGCGCGCTGATCCTGGAGCCGCGCGTGCAGTGCGCAGGCGGCATGCGCATGTATCACCCGGCCTACCTGCGCCGTGCGCGCGAACTGTGCGACGCGCATGGCGCGTTCCTGATCGCCGACGAGATCGCCACCGGCTTCGGCCGCACCGGCAGCCTGTTCGCCTGCGAACAGGCCGGAATCATGCCCGACCTGTTGTGCCTGTCCAAGGGACTGACCGGCGGATTCCTGCCGTTGTCGGCGGTACTGGCCACGCAGCAGTTGTACGATGCATTCCTGGACGACTCGCGCGAGCGCGCGTTCCTGCATTCGCATAGCTACACCGGCAATCCACTGGCGTGCGCGGCCGCGTTGGCGACCCTGCAGATCTTTGCAGACGACGACGTGATTGCACGCAACCAGCGCACCGCCGCGCACATGAGCGCGCTTGCGGCGCAGATCGGCGAACACCCCGCGGTGGCGGACGTGCGCCAGGCCGGCATGATCGTGGCCTTCGAGCTCACGCAGGGCGGCGACAAGCGCACGCCGTTCCCGTCTGCGGCACGGGTAGGCCTGAAGGCCTATCGCGCCGCACTGGACAAGGGCGTGGTGCTGCGCCCACTCGGCGACGTGCTGTACTGGATGCCGCCGTACTGCGTGGACGACGCGCAACTTGCGCTGTTGGCGGCGACCACCCGCCACGCCATCGAGGAGGCCGTTGCATGCGCCTGACCCGTTCCCATGTGGCACTGCCGCTGCACTGCGACCAGGAACTGACGCTGCCGGAAGCCTCGGCCAATCACCTGCTGCGCGTGCTGCGGCTGCGCGAGGGCGATGCCTGCGTTCTGTTCAACGGCGACGGCAGCGACTACCACGCGCGCATCACCCTGGCCGGCAAACGCGAGGCGCGCGCAGTGGTGGACCGGGTCGAGCCGCTGTGCAACGAATCGCCATTGTCGATCACCCTGATCCAGGGCATCGCGCGCGGCGAGAAGATGGACCTGATCCTGCAGAAGGCCACCGAGCTGGGGGTGACGGCGGTGGTGCCGGTCAACGCCGAGCGCACCGAGGTCAAGCTGGACCCGGCGCGCATGGAAAAACGCCTGGCGCATTGGCGCAGCGTGGTGGTGTCGGCCTGCGAACAATCCGGGCGTGCACGCGTTCCCACGATCGCGGCGCCGCACGGCCTGCAGGAGGCGGCCCGAGCCAGCGACCCGCAGGCACTACGGCTGACGCTGGACCCGCACGGCGAGCATCGCCTGGGCAGCCTGGCGCTGGGTGCGCAACCGCATGTGATCGTGGCGATCGGCCCGGAAGGCGGCTGGTCGCCGCGCGATCGCACGACCCTCACCGAGGCCGGTTTCAGCGGCCTGCAACTGGGACCGCGCATCTTGCGCACCGAAACAGCGGGGCTGGCGGCGATTGCGGCGCTGCAGTCGCGGTTCGGGGATCTATAGCGCGGTGTCGTCGTAGGAGCGCACCCGGGCGCGACCGGGCGTTATCGGGCACGCTTCGTCGCGCCCGGGTGCGCTCCTACGGGAGTGCGGAATTGATCGGTTCGGTGCAGCCGGCTTGCTGCACCTGGCGATGCGCAGGACTCAGCGGCCGTGCTGCAGGAACCAGCTCGCCGCACCGATCACACCGAGCTGGCCGTGCTCGACGATGCTGACCGGCACCTGCTCCAGCGCCGGACGCAATGGGCCCTTGTCGAGCAGACGTGCGACGAAATCGCTTGCAGCCACGAACGCGGCGATCTGCGGCAGGAAGCCACCCGCCAGATAGACGCCGCTGCGCACGCCGTAGAGCAACATCATGTCGCCGACCACGCTTCCCATGAAGCCGCAAAACGCCTGTAGCGCGTCGCGTGCCAGCATGTCCTCGCCAGCCAGTGCCGCGGCGGTGACGTCGGCCGGGCTGGCATGCACCACCGGCACGCCACGCAGCGCGGCCAGGGCGGTGTAGAGATTCAACAGGCCCGGGCCGGACAGCAGATGCTCGGTGGCCACGTGCGTGCGCGTGCGACGCAGCTCCTGCAGCAGGGCCACTTCCAGATCGCTGGCGGCCGCAAGCGCGGCGTGGCCGGCCTCGGTCGGCAACACCACCGGGTTGGCGCCATTGGGAATCCACAACGCCGCGCCCAGGCCGGTGCCGGGGCCGAGTATCAGCGCCGGACCCGGCGCGCCCTGCGGCGGGCCGGACAACTGCATGACCTGATTGCCGGTCATGTAGTTGGCCGCATGCGCCACCGCTTCGAAATCGTTGACCAGATGCAACGCCTGCATGCCGAGCTGGCGACGGATCTGCTCCGGCGACAGTACCCACGGCAAATTGGCGGTGATCACGCTGCCGTCTTCCAGCGCATAACCGGCACTGGCGATGACGCCGCGCATCACCGGTGCGCAGCCCAGCTCCGCGAAGAACGCGGCCATGATCTCGGCCAGACCCGGATAATCGGCGCATCGGTACTTGCGATAGTCCAGCACCGTGACCGGTTGGCGTGGATCGACGCTTTCGCACACCAGCGCCAGGCGTACATGCGTCCCGCCAACGTCTGCGGCAACGAAGGTTTCGGGGCGTGGAAAGGCCACCGCTTCCATTGGACTGCTTGCGCTCACGCATTCTCCTGATAAGTGGTCGCGGGCTGGCGTCATCTTCCGTTATCCGACGAACGGTCACGGATAGACAACGTTGTCAGTAATCGCCTTGTAACGCAACCGTGGCGATCACGATTTGAACAGGATGCCGCCAATTTCATCATCCACTGAAAATCCGCACCCCGGGCAACGATTTCAGCACAAATCGAGACGCCGTATCGGGCTATGCGCCAATCCCCATAGAAACAGCCGATCACACCGCAGGTACATCATTGCTGCGCTGCGCAGTCGCTTCGGCACCCTGCGCGGCCTCGCCGGGAAATGCTGCATTGCAGCGCAATCGCAGCAGCTTCAGAGATCTGTGACGATGTGTTGACAACGCTGTCAACGCTACGCGAGACTCGATCCAAATCGGGGTTCTGGCAGGAGGGGCCATGGACTGTTCGGTACTCAAGAACGGGCGACTCCCTCGTCGGCGCATTCCAGATTCGTGAGTGGGCCATCACCCGATGTTCGCTCGCTGAAGTCGCATCCGCTCCACCGCTTCACCACACGGGGGACACCTCCTCTACCACGCGAATCACCTGGACCCGCCTCTCATGGCGCGCGCCAGTGAGGTCACCGCGATCGGTCAGGGCGTGTTGTTTTGCCGGCCACGCCGAGCGCGTGACGCCTTCCAGAGGCGGCGCGCTCACAGCACTAACCAACGAGGTTTAGCCATGCACAGCCGCACCACGACGTTAGCACTCTGTATCACCGCCGCTCTGTACTGCTCCGGCTCTGCAATGGCTGCCGGACAAGACCAACAGGCTCCTGCCGCCACACCGTCGGCGACCACTGAGCTGGACACCATCACCGTCACCGGCTACCGCGCATCGCTGGAGAAGAGCCAGTCGGTCAAGCGCTCGGCCAACTCGATCGTCGATGCGATCAGCGCCGAAGACATCGGCAAGTTCCCGGACATCAACGCCGCCGAATCGCTGTCGCACCTGCCGGGCATCAGCGTCGATCGCCAGTTCGGCGAAGGCGAAAAGGTCAGCATCAACGGCACCGACCCGGCCTTGAACCGCGTGCTGCTCAACGGCCAGACCATCGCCTCGGGCGACTGGGGCGGCAACCCGACCGACACCAGCGGCCGTACCTTCAACTACACCCTGCTGTCGCCGGAAATCATCGGCCTGATGGAGGTCTACAAGACCCCGGAAGCGCGCATCGACGAAGGCTCGATCGGCGGCACCGTGATCGTGCACACACGCAAGCCGCTGGACCTGCCCAAGAACACCATCCGCGGCTCGGTCGGCTACAACTACAACGACCGTTCGGAAGAAGGCAATCCGCGCGGCTCGGCGCTGTGGAGCTGGAAGAACGACGACGAGACCTTCGGCGCGTTGATCTCCGCCACGCATGACAAGCAGGACCTGGCGCGTGCCGGTATCGAATACTTCGGCTACACCACCGGCGCCAACATTCCTGCCAGCGCCACCATCACCGGCGACGGCAGCGATGTGGCCACCGCCCGCGTGCCGGCCGGCATCAGCAGCGCGTTCTTCCAGCAGACCCGCGAACGCAGCGGCCTGCAGGGTGCGTTGCAGTGGAAGCCCAACGAACAGAACGAGTTCAACCTGACCGGCCTGTACATCAAGGGCAAGTACAACAACTTCAGCCAGGCGCGGTATGTGTGCCCGGCATGTAATGACGACCGCCAGAAGATCACCAGCGCCAACGTGGAAAACGGCGTAGTGACCTCGGCCACGGTCAGCGATGGCGCCGCCGGGCAACCGTACGCGCAGCTGGATGCGAACTATCGTGAAAGCACGGTCACCACCAAGAGCCTGAACCTGCGCCACGACTGGTCCGGCGAGAAGTGGGTGTTCACCAGCCAGGTCGGCAGCACGCAGGCCACAGGTGGCAAGAACCCCGAATACCTGATGAAGTTCCTGATGCAGGACGGCGGCTACAACTACGCCTTCGACGGCCAGAACACCGCGGTGAACTACGACAACGGCGGCGCCTCGAACTGGGTGTTGCCGGGTAATCCCGCAGGCCTGGCACCGGGCCAGCAGGGGAACATCCCCGGCACCAACACCGGCATCATGCAAGCCGGCGGTATCGCGTACCAGAAGAGCAAGGACGAGGAAAAGTACTTCCAGTGGGACGCCTCGCGCGACCTTGAGTGGGGCCCGTTCACCAAGCTGCAGTTCGGCTACAAGTACATCAACCACAACAATGGCGTGGACGCGCGCGGCAACCGCATCAACTCCACCGACGCGGTCTCGCTGACACAGTTCAACCCGGGCAGCACGCCCAGCAGCCTGTACGACGGCCTGGGCGCCAGCGGCGACCTGACCACCTGGCCGACCGCCAGCCTCAATGCCGTGCGCAACTATCTGTTGTCGCAGCCGCAGGGTCCGTACCGCACCGATTTCGGTGCCTCGTTCCAGGTCAAGGAAATCACCCAGAACGTCTATACGCAGTTGAACTTCGAGTCCGGCCAGTGGCGCGGTAACGTCGGCGTGCGCCTGGTCGACACCACCGACAAGTCCGAGTTCTGGCAGAGCAACGACGGCGGCAGCAACTTCGACCGTGTCGCCGAGACCAACGACTATCGCAAGGCGCTGCCGAGCTTCAACATCGCCTACGACATCACCGACGATACCGTGCTGCGCTTCTCGGCGGCCAAGGTCATCGCACGTCCGCGCTACGCCGATCTGGCCGGCACCTTCACCATCAACAGCGGTACCGGTGACCTGACCGCCAACGGCGGCAACCCGGATCTGAAGCCGTACGAATCCACCAACTACGATCTGGCGGCCGAGTGGTATTTCGCTCCGTCCAGCATGTTGTCCGGTGAAGTGTTCTACCGCGACATCAGCTCCTACATCGTCAGCACCACCACTTCCCAGCAGCTGAATCCGGCCCCCCCGGCCATTGCCGGTCTGTATCAGGTCACTACGCCGGTCAATGTGTCCGATGCCAAGGTCAAGGGCGTGTCGGTCAACTACCAGCAGACCTTCGGTCTGGGCTTTGGCCTGCAGGCGAACTACACGTTCGCCGAATCCGATTCCAGCTCGGGCTTGAACCTGCCCTACCTGTCGCGCGACACCTACAACGTGATCCCGTACTGGGAACATGGCGACTGGACGGTACGCGTGAACTACAGCTATCGCTCCAAGTACTTCACCCAGATCGGCCGGCTGGAATCGCGTGACTTCGCCGATGCCTACAAGCAGCTGGATCTGAATGCCTCGTACCAGATCACCGATTACATGGGCATCACCTTCGGCGCGACCAACCTGCTCGATTCCACCTACCGGGTCTTCAGCAACACACGCGATACCCCCACGGCGTTCTACAAGAACGGCCGCGGTTATCAGGCCCAGCTGAACTTCAAGTTCTGATGTAGCACCGGCGCGCCACCGCCCCTCCACGGTGGCGCGCTTTTTTTTGGACTTGCCCTGCGCGCTGCGGCGGCAGGTTGTTGCATGCACCAAACAGTGGTACTGGCCACGCCCCTTCGCCGCTGAGGGAGCATGGCCAGTCCCGCTTTTGCCATCCACGCACGGCTGCAGCACTGCCGGCGCGTCTTGCTCAACAGGAGTGCAGTTCCCATGACGACCGATAGCCGCGTGTTTGCGGCTCCATCCCGCCGCCACGCCGGAGCTGTACCCAGGAGTCGTGCGCTCGCGCTCGCTCTGCTGGTGGCCTGCCCGGTGCTGTCGTTGCACGCGCAATCGCCCACCGCGCCGACCGCCACCACGCTCAGTCCGGAACAGATCGACCAGCAGTGGCTCAATGCCACCGCCAAGTACGCACCCGAACGCGAAAGGCTGGTACGCGAAGCCGAACAGGGCGCGCGCAAAGGCCCGTTCCGCCCCGACTGGGCGGCACTAAAGGCCTATCAATCGCCGGCGTGGTACGACAATGCCAAGTTCGGCATCTTCATTCATTGGGGCGTGTTCTCGGTGCCGGCGTTCGGCAGCGAGTGGTATTCGCGCAACATGTATCTGCGAGGCTCCAAGGAGTTCGCCCATCACGTGGCGACCTACGGGCCGCAGGCGAGCTCCGGCTACAAGGATCTGATTCCCAAATTCACCGCGCCCAAGTTCGACCCCAATGGCTGGGCCAAGCTGTTCCGTGACTCCGGCGCCCGCTATGTGGTGCCGGTGGCCGAGCACCATGACGGCTTTGCGCTATACGACTCCAAGTTGTCGGACTGGACCGCGGTCAAGATGGGGCCAAAACGCGATCTGCTGGGCGAGTTGTCCAGGTCGATCCGCGCGCAGGGGCTGCACTTCGGCCTGTCCTCGCACCGCGCCGAGCACAACTGGTTCTTCGACGGCGGGCGCACCTTCGACTCGGACGTCAACGACCCGCGCTATGCCGCGCTGTACGGCCCGGCGCAGGTGCGCCTGCCGGGCAAGGACGATGCCGATGTGGCCAACGACTGGACGCCGGTGTCGCAGGCCTGGCTGGATGACTGGCTGGCGCGCACCACCGAGCTGATCGATACCTATCAGCCGGACCTGATCTATTTCGACTGGTGGATTGCCCACCCCACCTTCCGCAGCAGCCTGCCGACCATGCTTGCGTATTACTACAACCAGGGCGCGGCACGCACCGAGGCCGATCGCGGCGTGGTGGTGAACTACAAGCTCGGCGCCTTCCCGGAAGGCGCCGGCACGCTGGACATCGAGCGCGGCCAGCTCACCGGCATCCATCCCACCCACTGGCAGACCGATACCTCGGTCAGCAATGCGTCGTGGGGCTACATCGAGAACGACACCTACAAGTCGCCGACCTTCATCATCCACATGCTGGCCGACGTGGTGGCCAAGAACGGCAACCTGATGCTCAACATCGGCCCGAGGGCCGATGGCTCGATCCCCGATACCGAGCGCGGCATCCTGCTGGCGATCGGCAAGTGGCTCAAGACCAACGGCGGCGCGATCTACGACAGCAAGCCTTGGCGCGTGTACGGCGAAGGCCCGACCGAAGTGGTTGGCGGCACCTTCCAGGACGTCAAGACCAAGCCCTACACCGCCGAAGATTTCCGCTTCACCACACGTGATGGCGCGCTGTATGCGATCGAGCTCGGCTGGCCGACCGATGGCGAGGCGGTGATCCGCTCGCTCACGCCGGCCGATGGCGTGCGCGGCGTGACGCTGCTGGCCAACAGCAAAAAGATACCGTTCGAACAACGCGCCGACGGCCTGCATTTGAAATTGCCGGCCAAGCCGGTCGGCGAGAGCGCGTACGTGTTCCGCATCGATCTTTCTTCTTCCTCCACTCCCTGACGGATGCTGTTTTCATGAGCAAGCGATTGACCTGGATCCTGCTGGCGCTGGCGCTGGTCTGCGCGCCGGCCTTGGCCAAAACCCCCACCGCGTTGTTCTATCTGATGAACACGCAGAAATCGACCAACTCGTTCCTGGCCAATGTCGACAAGATCGATGTGGTGGTACCGACCTGGTATGGCGTGGACCAGAACGGCCTGGTCAACGGCACGCCCAACATGTACCTGTACGACATCGCCAAGCAGAAGAACCTGCGGGTGATGCCGATCCTGTCGATGACCACCGGCCGCGACGGCTTCCACAAGCTGATGCACGACGAAGCCGCCAAGAAGCGCATGATCGGATCGCTGCTGATCCACGGCAAGCAGCACAAGTACTACGGCTTCCAGTTCGATTTCGAGAACATCGCCTGGACCGACCGCGACGCCTATACGCTGATGGTCAAGCAGACCGCCGATGCACTGCACAAGGCCGGCTTCAAGATGTCGGTGGCGGTGGTGCCCAACGCACCGGGCCATGCCGAAGGTGGCCAGTTCTCCAAGTGGATGTGGGAATACTGGCGCGGCGCATACGACCTGAAGGCGCTGGGCCAGGCCGCGGACCTGGTCAGCATCATGACCTACGACCAGCACACCCGCTGGACCACGCCGGGCCCGGTCGACGGCATGGTGTGGATGAAGAAGCATCTGGACTACGCCATCACCCAGGTGCCGAAGGACAAGCTCTCGCTTGGCATCGCCACCTACGGCTACCGCTGGTACACCGGTAATCCGGTCAAGGAAGACGGCACCGAAGCGTCGAATATTTCGGCCACGTATATCGATGCCGACGAATCCTTCCCGCTGGCGATCGAACAGAACGCCACCGTGCAGTGGGATCCGGTCGAGCAGGAATCGTGGTTCTACTTCTACCGCGACGACATGCGCGAGTGGGTGTTCCGCCCGGACGCACGCAGCTTCAAGGCACGCTACGACCTGGTCAAGCAGTACGGCCTGGAAGGTTTCAGCTGCTGGGTGCTGGGCGCCGAAGACCCGAAGGTGTGGGACGAATTGCCGACTGCGCAGCGCTAAACGCGCCATCGCACCGCTGCAGTACCTGGCGGGCGCGGGCGGTGTCCGCATCGGAATGCGTCCACGGCAAGCCGATGTGCACACTCCCCGCGCCCGTCCTGCAGCGAACCACACCGATGCGTGGTTCCTGCAAAACAGCGCACGCACCCCGACGAAGCGTGCGCCAGTCCCTGCGTCATCCGGCATGGCTTTGCTACTGTGCGTGGCTGCCGTGTCTCCCCCGCCACACCGGGATGTGATTGCATGATGTCGAACGCCGCACCGAACCTGCGCTCACCATTCTCCAAGCGGCCGTTGCCGGGCGGCGTGTCGTCGCGCCCGCTGTCAGCGCGGCCACGTTCCTGGCGCCTGCTTGCAGTGACGTTTGCGGCGATGCTGTTGGCAGGGTGTGGCCAGCGCCAGACGGCGACCGCGCCCGCTGCGGACCATCCCCGCACCACCTCGACATTGCCTGCGACCACCGCACCGCTGCCGCTGATTCCCGCCCCGGCCGAAGCCAGGCGCGGCAATGGCAGCTTCCGCGTCGGCACCGGCACGGTGATCTCCATCCCCACCGGCAATGCCGAGGTGCGCCGCAGCGCCGAGTCACTGGCCAGCCTGTTGCAACGCACCCGTGGCCTGACCCTGGAAGTACGCACCGAAACCACGGCGTCGCCACACAGCATCCGTCTGGAGCGCACACCGCAGGCGCCGGTGGCGCACAAGGAAGGCTATAGCCTGGACGTGGATGGCAACGGCATCCGCATCGCCGCGCGCGATGGCGCGGGCCTGTTCTATGGCGCGATCAGCGCCTGGCAACTGATGACGCCGGACGCGCGCAAGGGCGATGTCGCCGTGCCGGCGGTGGCGATCCGCGACTGGCCGCGTTTCGGCTGGCGCGGCCAGCATCTGGATGTGGCCCGCCACTTCCACGACGTAGCCACGGTCAAGCATGTGCTCGATGCAATGGCCGCGCACAAGCTCAATGTGCTGCACTGGCACCTCACCGACGACCAGGGCTGGCGCATCGAGATCAAGCGCTATCCCAAGCTCACCGAGGTGGGCGCCTGGCGCACCCCGCCCGGCGCCGGCCGGCACGGCACGCCGGAGCGCTATGGCGGTTTCTATACGCAGCAGCAGATCAGCGAGATCCTCGCCTACGCGGCACGCCTGCACATCACCGTGCTGCCGGAGCTGGACATGCCAGGACACGCGCAGGCGGCGGTGGCAGCGTATCCGGAAGACGTCGGCGTGCCCGGCCAGCGCACCCAGGTCGGCGTGGACTGGGGCGTCAATCCGTACCTGTTCAACACCAGCGAACGCAGCCTGCGCTTCATCACCAACGTGCTGGACGAGGTGCTGACCTTGTTCCCGTCAGCGTATATCCACATCGGTGGCGACGAGGCGGTCAAGGATCAATGGGAAGCCTCGCCTGCGGTACGCGCGCAGATGCGCAAGCTGGGGGTCAGGGACGCGCATGCGATGCAGGGCTGGTTCAACGAACAGCTTGCGGCCTACCTCACCAGTCACGGCCGGCGCATGATCGGCTGGGATGAAATTCTGGAAGGCGGCGTGCCGGCGAGTGCGTCGGTGATGTCGTGGCGTGGCACCGAAGGTGCGGTCACTGCGGCCAAGCAAGGCCACGACGTGGTGCTGGCGCCGGGCGACTGGCTGTATCTGGACAACCTGCAAACCACCCGCAGCGACGAGCCCAACGGCCGCCTGACCGTGCTGCCATTGTCCAAGGTCTACGCCTTCGACCCGGTGCCTAGCACACTGACTGCCGAGCAGGCCACGCATGTCCTCGGCGCGCAGGGCGCATTGTGGTCCGAATACATTCCATCCAGGTGGCATATCGACCATGCGCTGTTCCCGCGGCTGTCCGCGGTGGCCGACGTCACCTGGTCGCCTGCGGCTGCGCGCAACTGGAAGGATTTCCTGGCGCGCATGCCGGCCCAGCTGCAGCGTTATAAAGCGTTGGGAATCGACTACAGCGACGGCGCCTTCGCCGCCGATATCGCATTGGAAGGCGGCCCCAACCCGGTGCTGGCCGGTGGCCCGGCCAAGGTGGCACTCGGCACCCAGGCCGGTGCGGGCACGCTGCACTACACCACCGACGGCAGCGATCCCACGCCGGCATCGCCGCGCTACGAGGCGCCGTTCACGATCCAGCTGCCGACCACGGTCAAGGCCACCGCCTTCGATGCCGGCGGCACCGCGCTGGCGGCCACGCGCAGCCGCACGTTCGAGCGTGCCGGTCTGTTGCGCGTGGACACCCAGGGCCTGCGCGATTGCGTGCAGACCGGTGCGCTCGGCCTGCGCCTACCGTTGTTGCCGGAGATGACCGGCGCCGACACGCCGGTCTACAACGTCGACCTGTTCCATGCCTGCCGTCTCTATCCGCAGGCGCGCCTGGATGGCATCGGCGCGATCCGCATCGAGGCTGCACGCCTGCCGAACAACTTCGGCCTGGCGCACGAGCAATCCAAGGTGGTGCAGTACCCCGCCAAGACGCGCCGCGGCGAGCTGGAAGTGCGCCTGGGCTGCGAGGGCGAGCTGGTCGCCAGCGTGCAATTGCCCAATAGCGCCACGCTGGGCGAACAGTTCACGCTGGAAACCGCACTGCCTGCACGCACCGGCATCCACGATCTATGCCTGCGCTTCACCGCGCCGATTCGCGGCCCGTTGTATGCCATCGGCGCCGTCCAGTTGATTGAAACCACTGCGCAGGCGCCCCCCGCCGCCACGCGCTGATCCATCCAAGGAGAGTCACCCATGCCCCTGTCCCGCCATCGTTGCATTCCTGCCCCCGCCCGCCTCGGGCTAGCCCTGGCCTTTGCCATCTCGCAGGCCTGGGCGGCTCCGCCCACGGCAACGCCCCTGGACAGCGGCTGGCAGGTGCGGTTGGTGCCGGGCCAGGAACAGGCCAGGACGTATCCGAAAGCGGCGGCCTGGCTGCCGGCGCAGGTGCCGGGCGCGGTGCAGACCGACCTGATCGCCGCCAAGATCGTGCCGGACCCGTTCTATCGCGACAACGAAGGCAAGATCCAGTGGGCGGGCCTGAGCGACTGGCAATACCAGACCCGCTTCAACGTGGATGCGGCCACGCTCAAGCGCGCGCATGTCGAACTGGTGTTCGACGGCCTGGATACCTTTGCCGAGGTCACCCTCAACGGCAAGCCGCTGCTGAGCGCCGACAACATGTTCCGGCAGTGGCGCGTGGATGCCAAACCGCTGCTCAAGCGCGGCGACAACGTGCTCGAGGTCAAGCTGTTCTCGCCGATCAAGAAGATCCAGCCGTGGCTGGCCAAGCAGCCGTACGCGCTGCCGGGCGCCTACGATTCGGCCTTCGGCGACGAGCCCGAATCGCGCCACAGCTCCACCTACGTGCGCAAGGCGCCGTATAGCTACGGCTGGGACTGGGGTCCGCGCATGGTCAACGCCGGCATCTGGAAGGATGTGCGCGTGGAAGCCTGGGATGCGGTGCGCGTGGACGGGCTGCATATCGCCCAGCAGCGCGTGGACGCGGACGCTGCGCAGCTGCAGGCGCAGCTGGAACTGCAGGCCGGCCGCAGCGGGCCGGTGCAGGTGACGCTGGACGTGCTGGGACCGGATGGCCAGAAGGTCGGCCAGTTCACCCAGCAGGCGGTGGTCGACCCGGGCCAGAACCGCATCGATCTGCCGGTGCGTATCGCCAAGCCCAAGCGCTGGTTCCCGGCCGGCTACGGCGCGCAGGACCGCTACACCTTCGTGGCCAGCGTGCGCGACGCCGATGGCGACAGCCAGCAGATCAAGCGCGTCACCGGCCTGCGCTCGGTGGAGCTGCGCCGCGAAAAGGACACCTGGGGCAAGAGCATGGAGATCGTGATCAACGGCATCCCGATCTTCGCCAAGGGCGCCAACCTGATCCCGCTGGATGCCTTCCCCGCGCGCGTTACTGCCGAGCGCATGCGCAGCACCTTGCAGGATGCGCGCGATGCCAACATGAACATGCTGCGCATGTGGGGCGGCGGGCATTACCAGGACGACCGTTTCTACGAGGTGGCCGACGAACTGGGCATCATGATCTGGCAGGACTTCATGTTCGGCGGCGCGGTGCCGCCGTACGACGTGGAGTTCCGCGAGAACACCCGGCAAGAAGCAATTGAACAGGTCAAGCGCCTGCGCGACCATCCCAGCATCGTACTGTGGTGCGGCAACAACGAAGTGCAGACCGGCTGGGAAAACTGGGGCGACCGGGTCAAGTTCAAGCAGTCGGTGGACCCGGAAGAACGCAGCCGCATCGAGCGCGGCATGACCACCTTGTTCGGCACCGTGTTCCGCGAGGTGGTGGCCACCTACGACAGCGACGTGCCGTACTGGTCCACCTCGCCGGGCACCAACTTCGATGGCGCCGCCGACCAGGCCACCGATGGCGACATGCATTACTGGAAGGTCTGGGGCGGCCCCGCGCTGCCGGTGACCGAATATCTCAATGTCACCCCGCGTTTCATGTCCGAGTACGGCCTGCAGTCGTTCCCGGATATGCGCACCGTGCGTGCCTTCGCCGAACCCGGCGACATGGACCCGGAATCGCCGGTGATGCGCGTGCATCAGAAGTTCGACAAGGGCAACGGCAACAAGCGGCTGATGCTGTACATCCGTCGCGAATTCGGCGAACCCAAGGATTTCGAGAGCTTCGTCTACCTGAGCCAGCTGATGCAGGCCGAGGGCATCAGCCTGGCCGCCTCGCATCTGCGCGCCTCGCGCCCGCAGTCAATGGGCTCTTTGTACTGGCAGCTCAACGATGTGTGGCCGGGTGCGTCGTGGTCCAGCGTGGACTACTACGGCCGCTGGAAGGCGCTGCAGTACCACGCCCGCCGCTTCTATGCGCCGGAGCTGATCGCCGCATTGCGTAACGACAAGGGCCAGACCGAGGTGTCGCTGGTGTCCGACCGCACCACTCCGCTGACGGCCCGCTGGCGCATGCGGGTGATGAGCATGGACGGCAAGCTGCTGAGCAAGCGCGAGGAAAAGGCCACCGTCAAGCCGCTCAGCAGCCTGCAGGTGGGCAACTTCAGCGACAAGCAACTGCTGGGCAGTGCCGATCCGAAACGCACTTACGCGGTGTTCGAATTGTTCGATGGCGCCAAGCTACTGTCGCGCGAGGTGGTGTTCTTCGCGCCGGCCAAACAGCTGGCCTTGCCGACCGCGAAGATCGACAGCCAGTGGCGCGCCGATGGCGATGGCTATGCGCTGACGCTGTCCAGCGACACGCTGGCGCGCGAGGTGTGGCTGTCGTTCGGCGACCTGGACGTCAGTGTGGCCGATAACGCCTTCGACCTGCTGCCGGGCGAACCGCTGACGCTGCACGTGTCCAGCAAGCTGCCGATGGCGCAGGTGCAGTCTGCGTTGCAGGTGCGCGACCTGGCATCGACGCTGGCAGGCGCGCCGCCGGAACCGCCGGAGGCAGCGGCGGCGAAATGAGCGGCGAGCTGGCCCTCATCCGCCCTTCGGGCACCTTCTCCCGCCAGGCGGGAGAAGGACGCGATCTCCGTCCATGCATGCGCTTGGTCCGCGTCTGCATCTCACGCGTAGGGCGCCTCCCGCCCGGCGGAAGAAGGACTCGCTGTCCGCTCGTGCATGCGCTTGTTCCGCGAATGCGTTTCGCGCGCATGGCGTCTCCCGCAGATTTGGTTTCCTGTCATACGCACTCTTCGCACCCTTGCATCGCATCCACCTTAGGAAAACGACGTGATCTCCTGCCGTGCGTGCCCTCTCCCAAGGCGCGCCCCTCTCCTCCCTCGCGCGGCCTCGTCCCGCGTTGGCTGTCCTTCTCCCGCGGGCGGGAGAAGGTGCCCCGCAGGGGCGGGTGAGGGCCCGCCGCGGTAACAGCAACATCCTCCACGGGCGATGGCGCGCATGACGCCGCCACGCCAGATCCTCAACCCGCCGCAGCCCCTGCGGCAACACCAGAACGACCCCGGGCGAATCTCGCCGCTGCGCAGGAGTGAATCGATGTCATCCGTGTTTGTATCGCGTCTTGCCATGGCACTGGGGCTGGGCCTGGGCCTGCCCTGCATCGCGCATGCCGCGCCCGCCGACCGCAGCAGCACGCCGGAGCAGCGCGCCGCCGCGCTGGTGGCGCAGATGAGCCGCGAGGAAAAGGTCGCGCAGGCGATGAACGATGCGCCGGCAATTCCGCGCCTGGGCATCCCCGCCTACGAATGGTGGAGCGAAGGCCTGCACGGCATCGCGCGTAATGGCTACGCCACGGTGTTTCCGCAGGCGATCGGCCTGGCCGCCAGCTGGAACATGGCGTTGATGCAGCAGGTGGGCACGGTGGTGTCGACCGAGGCGCGCGCCAAGTTCAACCAGGCCGGCGGCCCGGGCAAGGACCACAAGCGCTACGCGGGCCTGACCATCTGGTCGCCCAACATCAATATCTTCCGCGACCCGCGCTGGGGCCGTGGCATGGAAACCTACGGCGAGGATCCCTTCCTCACCGGGCAACTGGCGGTGGGCTTCATTCGCGGGTTGCAGGGCGAGGACCTCGGTCACCCGCGCACCATCGCCACGCCCAAGCACATCGCCGTGCACAGCGGCCCGGAGCCGGGCCGGCACAGCTTCGACGTGGACGTGTCGCCGCGCGATGTGGAGGCGACCTACACGCCCGCCTTCCGCGCCGCCTTGATCGACGGCCAGGCCGGCTCGGTGATGTGCGCATACAACTCGCTACACGGCACGCCGGCCTGCGCCGCCGACTGGCTGCTCAACGGCCGCGTACGTGGTGACTGGGGCTTCAAGGGCTTCGTGGTGTCCGACTGCGATGCGGTGGACGACATGACCCAGTTCCATTACTTCCGCCCGGACAATGCCGGCTCCTCGGCCGCATCGCTCAAGGCCGGGCACGATCTCAACTGCGGCTACGCGTATCGCGCCCTGGGCACGGCCATCGCACGTGGCGAAGTGGACGAAGCCCTGCTCGACCAGTCATTGGTGCGCCTGTTCGCGGCGCGCTATCGCCTGGGCGAACTGGAAGCGCCGCGCAAGGATCCGTATGCCAGGCTCGGCGCCAAGGACATCGACAACGCGACCAACCGCGCGTTGGCGCTGAAGGCTGCCGCCGAGTCGATCGTATTGCTCAAGAACGATGCCGGCACCCTGCCGCTGAAACCGGGCACGCGGCTGGCGGTGATCGGCCCGAACGCCGATGCCCTGGCGGCGCTGGAAGCCAACTATCAGGGCACCTCCTCCGAGCCGGTGACGCCCTTGCTCGGCCTGCGCCAGCGCTTCGGCACCCAGCAGGTGAGCTATGCGCAAGGTGCACCGTTGGCCGCCGGCGTGCCGGGCATGATTCCGGAAACCGCGCTGCGCAGCGACGGCAAGCCGGGATTGCGTGGCGAATATTTCGACAACGTCGAGATGACCGGTGCTGCGCGCGTGGTGCGGCAGGACCGTGTGGTGAGTTTCAACTGGGACCAGGTCGCACCCGCCAAGGGCGTGCCGGCCGATCGCTATGCGGTGCGCTGGAGCGGCGAGCTGCTGCCGCCGAGCGCGGGCGACTACACGCTGGCGGTACGGGTGGCGCGCTGCTTCGATTGCGCCGGCCACGATCCGGTGCGGCTGTACATCGACGACAAGCTGGTGGTCGCCGGCAATGCCGAAGACAAGCACGTGCCGGCCGGCATGCATAACGCCGATGGCCGCAGCGTGGAAACCGTGCTGCACTTCGACGACACCCGCCCGCGCAGGATCCGCCTGGAAATGGAGCACCGCGGCCAGGACCAGGGCCTGCGCCTGGAGTGGCTGGCACCGGCGGCGGCGCAACTGGCCGAGGCAGAGCAGGCGGTGGCGCAGGCCGATGCGGTAGTGGCCTTCGTCGGCCTGTCGCCGGATGTGGAAGGCGAGGAACTGCGCATCGACGTGCCCGGCTTCGATGGCGGCGACCGCAACGACATCGCCCTGCCCGCCCCGCAGCAGGCGCTGCTCGAACGCGCCAAGGCCTCCGGCAAGCCGCTGGTGGTGGTGCTGATGAGCGGCAGCGCGGTGGCGTTGAACTGGGCCAAGGCCCATGCCGACGCGATCGTGGCGGCGTGGTACCCGGGCCAGTCCGGCGGCACCGCGATCGCACGCATGCTGGCCGGCGACGACACCCCCGGCGGGCGCCTGCCGGTGACCTTCTATCGCTCCACCAAGGACCTGCCGCCCTACGTCAGCTACGACATGAAGGGCCGCACCTACCGCTACTTCAAGGGCGAGCCGCTGTTTCCGTTCGGCTATGGCTTGAGCTACACCAGCTTTGCCTACAGCGCGCCGCAGCTGTCCACTGCAACCCTGCAAGCTGGCAGTGCGTTGCAGGTGACCGCCAGCGTGCGCAACACCGGCACGCGCGCTGGCGATGAGGTGGCGCAGGTGTATCTGCAATATCCGCAGCGCCCGCAGTCGCCGTTGCGCAGCCTGGTCGGCTTCCAGCGTGTGCACCTGCAGCCGGGTGAGCAGCGCACGCTCACCTTCACCCTCGATGCGCGCGCCCTGAGCGATGTGGATCGCAGCGGGCAGCGTGCGGTGGAAGCCGGCGATTACACGCTGTTTGTCGGCGGCGGCCAACCCGGTACCGGCGCGGTCGGCGAGGCGGCAGCGTTTTCGATCTCGGGGCGTTCGCCATTGCCGAAATGAGCGGTTGGGGTGCGGCAGGCAACGGCGTCGGCTGTGAGGGCCGGCGCCTGTTGCATGGGGCAGCGGAAGGACGTTGCGGTCGGCGACATTGCCCGAGATCAGGCGAGGCGGCACGCGCCGGCTCCGCTACCAGGCCGGTCGGCGCCGTGCCGGCCTGCCGATCCCGCCGCACGTTTCCACCGCGATGACCGTGATTGCACGGCAGCCAGGCGATGTCGTACGACCGCAATGGACGTGGACCAGCCACCACCACCACTGCCGCAGGCCACGCATACGGGGCCGAATTGTGCGGACGCACTATGCACATTCGGCGCACACGTTGTATGGTCATCGGGAATTGGTCATGCATAGGTCTCATCATCGGCCGGGCACGTGATGCCGCCGATGGAACGATGTCCGCTGCGTCGACCGCTTGCTGAAATCCAGGGAGTTCCAGCTCATGCACACCCGCCGCGACATCCTTCAGCTGCTCGGCGCCAGCGCGGGCGCCGGCTTGCTGGCCGGCGCACTGCCCGCCTTCGCCGCCGGCACCTCCACGGCCGTCGGCACCTTCGTCAGCAAGCGCCCACCCAAGCCGCAGCGCCGCTTCGTCAGCAAGGCGGTCGAGCAGCAGATCGTGCAGATCAAGGCGCGCATCGCCGATCCCGAGCTGGCCTGGCTGTTCGAGAACTGCTACCCCAACACGCTGGACACCACGGTGGAAACCGGCACCCGCAACGGCAAGCCGGACACCTTCGTCATCACCGGCGACATCCACGCGATGTGGCTGCGCGACTCCTCCGCCCAGGTGCATCCCTACGTGCCGCTGGCCAGGCGCGACCCTGCGTTGCGGCGCATGTTCCATGGCCTGATCCAGCGCCAGGCCGCCTGCATCCGGCTCGACCCGTATGCCAACGCCTTCCTGCCCGATGGCCAGACCCAACGCCTGAAGTGGTCGCTCAACGACATCACCGAGATGAAGCCCGGCGTGGGCGAGCGCAAGTGGGAAATCGATTCGCTGTGCTACCCGATCCGCATCGCGCACGAATACTGGCGCGCCACCGGCGATGCCGCCCCGTTCGACGACGACTGGCGCGCGGCGATGCACGTGGTGGTCAGGACCTTCCGCGAGCAGCAGCGCAAGGACAACCGCGGCCCGTACGTGTTCCAGCGGCCCTCGCCGCTGGCGACCGAGACGCTGGTGCTGGAAGGCTACGGCCAGCCGACCCGGCCCAACGGCATGATCCACTCGATGTTCCGCCCCTCCGACGATGCCTGCGTGTATCCGCTGTTCGTGCCGGCCAACCTGTTCGCGGTGGCCTCGCTGCGGCAGCTGGCCACGATGAGCACGGCCTTGCACCGCGATGCCGCGTTCGCCGCCGACTGCACCGCGCTGGCAGACGAGGTGGAAACGGCAACGCGCCAGTTCGGCCAACTGCGCGACAGCGACGGCCAGGCGTACTGGGCGTTCGAAGTGGACGGTTACGGCAACCAGTTGTTCATCGACGACGCCAACGCCCCCGGCCTGCTCAGCCTGGCCTACCTGGGCTGCTGCGACCGCGCCGACCCGGTGTTCCTGCGCACCCGCCAGCTGGCCTGGAGCGAACGCAATCCGTACTTCTCGCGCGGCCGTGCGGCCGAAGGCGTCGGCAGCCCGCACAGCGGCATGGGCACGATCTGGCCGATGTCGATCATCCAGTACGCGCTGGTCAGCGACGACGATGCACAGTTGCGCCAATGCCTGCAGTGGCTGAAGACCACCCATGCCGGCACCGGCTTCATGCACGAAGCCTTCGACAAGGACAACCCGAGCACCTTCACCCGCGACTGGTTCGCCTGGGCCAACACCTTGTTCGGCGAACTGATCATCGACCTGCACCAACGCAAACCCCAGCTGCTGCGCAGTAGCTGATGGTTCGAAGCGCGCGATCTGCCATCCCGGGCAGACGGCGCAGCGCTTGATGTTCCCTTCTCCCGCCGGGAGAAGGTGCCCGACGGGCGGATGAGGGTGCCCCGGCATCGGCCCGCAAATTCAGAGACCACACCATGGCAACACGACGCGGTTTTCTCCAAGGCGCCATCGCAGCAGCCCTGTTCGGCAGCACCGGCCTGCCCGGGCTTGCCCGCGCACGCGCCGGCAACTACGCACTGCCGGCCGATGCGCGCGCCCGCGCCGAGCTCACGCGCCATGTCGATGTGTTCATCGGCACCGGCGGCCATGGCCACACCTTTCCCGGTGCGACGCTGCCGTTCGGCATGGTGCAGCTGAGCCCGGACACCTACAACGCGGTCTGGGATTCGTGCTCCGGCTACCACGAGTCCGACGGCTCGATCATGGGCTTTTCGCACACGCATCTGTCCGGCACCGGCATCGGCGACATGCTGGACGTCCTGCTGGTGCCGGCCACCGGCGAGGTCAAGCTGGTGCCGGGCACACTCGATGCGCCGGACAGCGGCTACCGCTCGCGCTACGACCACAGCGATGAAGCCGCCTCGCCCGGCTACTACCGCGTGCGGCTCAAGGACAGCGGCGTGCATGCCGAGCTCACCGCCACCACGCGCGCCGGCCTGCACCGTTACCACTTCCCCAAGGGCAAGCCGGCGCACGTGCTGCTGGACCTGTGCCACGGCATGCAGGACAAACCCGGCATCCCCACCCGCGTGAGCGATGCGCAGCTGCGCGTGGTCGATGCACAGACCATCACAGGCGGGCGCCGCGTCCACCAGTGGGCCAAGGGGCGCTACATCTACTTTGCCCTGCGGTTGTCGCGGCCGTTCGCCAGCGTGCAGCTGTACGACGAAGATCAAGCGCTGCCTGCCGGCACGCGCAGCCGCGACGGTACCCACCTCAAGGCGGCGTTGCACTTTCCCGATGCATCCGACGCACCGCTGCTGGTCAAGGTCGGCATCTCCGCCGTCAGCGCCGACAATGCGCTGGCCAACCTGGATGCCGAGTTGCCCGATTTCGACTTCGCCCGCGTGCATGCGCAGGCCGTGGCCGCCTGGGAGAAGGAACTGGCACGCGTGCGCATCGACAGCGATGACGATGCGCAACGCCGCATCTTCTACACCGGCCTGTATCACAGCCTGCTCGCGCCCACCCTCTTCAGCGACGTGGATGGCCGTTACCGTGGCATGGACCTGCAGATCCACACCGCACCCAAGGGCTATCACAACTACAGCACCTATTCGCTGTGGGACACCTACCGCGCCGCGCACCCGCTGCTCACCCTGGTGCAACCCGAGCGCGTGCCGGACCTGGTGCAGTGCCTGGTCCGCGGCGCCAACGAATGCCCGGACGGCGTGGGCATCTGGCCGCTGCAAGGCGTGGAAACCGGCTGCATGATCGGCTACCACTCCGCAGTGGTGCTGGCCGAAGCGCATGCCAAGGGCTTCACCGGCATCGACTACACAGCCGCCTGGCCGGCCTACCGCAAGCGCGCGATGGACGACACCACCCACGGCCTGGCGGACTACCGCAAACTCGGTTACATCCCCGCCGACAAGGTGGACGAAGCGGTCAGCCGCACGCTGGAATACGCCTATGACGACTGGGCCTGCGCGCACCTGGCCCAGGCCGCTGGTGCCACCGACGATGCACGCGCACTGCGCGAGCGCTCGCGCAACTACCGCAACGTGTTCAATCGCGACAGCGGCTTCGTGCAGGCGCGACTGGAAGACGGCAGCTGGGCCACCCCGTTCGACCCGCGCGGCATGGGCCACATCAGCAAGTGGCGCGACTTCACCGAGTCCAACGCCTGGCAGGCCACCTTCCTCAACCAGCACGACCTGTACGGTTACATGGACCTGTACGGCGGCCGCGACGGCTTCGTGGCCAAGCTCGACGAACTGTTTTCCACCAGTTCCGAGCTGCCGGCCGATGCGCCACCGGATATCGACGGCCTGGTCGGCCAGTACGCGCACGGCAACGAGCCCAGCCATCACGTGGCCTACCTGTTCGCCTACGCGGGCCAGCCGTACAAGACCCAGGCCATGGTGCGCCGGCTGCTGCGCGAGCAGTACCACGATGCGCGCAATGGGCTGTCCGGCAACGAGGATTGCGGGCAGATGAGCGCCTGGTTCGTGCTCAGCGCGCTCGGGTTGTACGCAGTGGACCCGGTCAGCGGCAACTACGTTCTCGGCAGCCCGCTGTTCAAGCGCGCAGAACTGGATGTCGGCAACGGCCGCACGCTGCGCATCGTGGCCAACAACAACAGCGCGCAGAACGTCTATGTGCAGTCGCTGACCTGGAACGGCAAACCGATCAACCGCAGCTGGATGCGGCATGCCGATCTGGCCGCCGGCGGCACGCTGGAATTCACGATGGGCGCCAAGCCGAATCCGGCCTTCGGCGCGAACAAGGAGGATCTACCGCCGTCGTTCGCATAGCGTACGTGCCCGGCATCGCGCCAATCGCAATGGGAGGCCGCCCTTCCCTTTCCCGCAGCGGGAGGCTTGCTTTTCCTTCTCCCGCAAGCGGGAGGCTTGCTTTTTCCTTCTCCCGCGAGCGGGAGGCTTGCCTTTCCTTTCCCGCAAGCGGGAGGCTTGCTTTTCCTTCTCCCGCAAGCGGAAGGCTTGCTTTTCCTTCTCCCGCAAGCGGGAGGCTTGCCTTTTCCTTCTCCCGCAAGCGGGAGAAGGTGCCCGAAGGGCGGATGAGGGCCAACACGCAAGCGGCCTCACGCAAAAACCAATCCACCCCCATCGTCACCAGTCACTCGTCACCGCCGGGAATTGCCCATGTTGCGTAGCACCCTCAGCCCCCTCGTCCTCGCCCTCGCGCTGGCACTTCCCGCCGCCGCCAGTGCCGCCGACACCCACGCCGACACCTGGCCCAGCTTCGGCACGCAAGGCACGCAGTTCGTGCGCGACGGCAAGCCGTATCAACTGCTCTCCGGCGCCATCCATTTCCAGCGCATCCCGCGCGCCTACTGGAAGGACCGCCTGCAGAAGGCGCGCGCACTGGGCTTGAACACGGTGGAGACCTACGTGTTCTGGAACCTGGTCGAACCGCAGCAAGGCCGGTTCGATTTTTCCGGCAACAACGACGTGGCCGCGTTCGTGCGCGAAGCCGCCGCACAAGGCCTCAACGTGATCCTGCGTCCTGGCCCCTACACCTGTGCCGAGTGGGAAGCCGGCGGCTACCCGGCCTGGTTGTTCGGCAAGGACAACATCCGCGTGCGCAGCCGCGACCCACGCTTTCTGGCCGCCAGCCAGGCCTACCTGGATGCGGTGTACCAACAGGTGCGCCCGTTGCTCAACCACAACGGTGGGCCGATCATCGCCGTGCAGGTCGAGAACGAGTACGGCTCCTACGACGACGACCATGCCTACATGGCCGACAACCGCGCCATGTACGTCAAGGCTGGCTTCGACGACGCCTTGCTGTTTACCTCCGACGGCGCCGACATGCTCGCCAACGGCACCTTGCCGGACACCCTGGCGGTGGTGAACTTCGCCCCCGGCGAGGCCAAGAGTGCGTTCGACAAACTGATCAAGTTCCGCCCCGGGCAACCGCGCATGGTCGGCGAATACTGGGCCGGCTGGTTCGACCATTGGGGCAAGCCGCATGCCAGCACCGATGCCAAGCAACAGACCGAAGAGCTGGAGTGGATCCTGCGCCAGGGCCACTCGGCCAATCTCTACATGTTCATCGGCGGCACCAGTTTCGGCTTCATGAATGGTGCCAATTTCCAGGGCAACCCCAGCGACCATTACGCCCCGCAGACCACCAGCTACGACTACGACGCCATCCTGGACGAAGCCGGTCATCCCACGCCCAAGTTCGCGCTGATGCGCGAGGCCATCGCCCGGGTCACCGGCGTGCAGCCGCCGGCGCTGCCGGCACCGATCGACACGGCGGCCCTGCCGGAAACGCCGCTGCGCGAATCCGCCTCGCTGTGGGACAACCTGCCCGCACCGATCGCCATCGACACCCCGCAGCCGATGGAGCACTTCGGCCAGGATTACGGCTACATCCTCTACCGCACCACCGTCACCGGCCCGCGCAAGGGGCCGCTGTACCTGGGCGAGGTGCGCGATGTCGCGCGGGTGTACGTCGATCAGAAGCCGGTCGGCAGTGTCGAACGCCGGCTGCAGCAGGTCTCCACCGATGTGGATATTCCTGCAGGCCAGCACACACTGGATGTCCTGGTCGAAAACAGCGGCCGCATCAACTACGGCCCGCGCATGGCCGACGGCCGCGCCGGGCTGGTCGACCCGGTGCTGCTGGACAACCGGCAGCTCACCGGCTGGCAGGCCTTCCCGTTGCCGATGCGCTCGCCCGACAGCATCCGCGGCTGGACCCGCAACGCCGTCGCAGGCCCCGCCTTCCATCGCGGCACGCTGCGCATCGGCACACCGGCCGACACCTACCTGGACATGCGCGCCTTCGGCAAGGGCGTGACCTGGGCCAACGGCGTCAACCTGGGCCGCCACTGGGCCATCGGCCCGCAGCGGGCGTTGTATTTCCCGGCCCCGTTCCAGCGCAAGGGCGACAACACCGTGGTGGTGTTCGACCTGGACAGCACCGCCAAGCCCGGCGTGCGCGGCCTGCAGCAGCAGGTGTGGATCACGCCGAAGGAGTAGGGGGCAGACGGATGGCCGGCGGCTGACGCTCGCGCACCCGCCGGCTTGGCAACCGCAAGCCGCCTGTGCGTGTCCGCCGATGGGCCAAACCAACCGCCAGGCAACCCGCCTGGCGCTCCCGGGGCTGGCCGGCCTTCAGACTACCGCGCGCCCGCCGCTATCTGGAGGTCAACTGCCCGCATAGGGTCTGCTACCTGTGCGGTATCGGACTGATCGCATTCCAGGCAAGATCACCGGCTCACGCCGTTGTGGAAGGCAGTGGCGCATTCCCGTCGTTCCATCGGGCGACGGTCAGTTCGTGAGTTCCAGGAGCGTTTCATGTCGTCGTCCACCGTTACGCAAGACCCTGTCTCCGCGGTTCCGGAGCAGACCCAGCACGCCTTTGCCGAACACGTCCACAGCAAGCCCGCCCCCGGCCAGCCGATCGGCAGCACCGAAGCGGCGCACCTGATGACCTTCCTGAGCCAGACCCACTCGGCCAGGCAGCCGCAGATCCTGCTGCCGCCACAGGAACGCGACGACAGCGCCACCTGAGCGCAGCCGCGCGCCGGCGACAGCGTGTCTGCGTTGCCAGCGGCCCGGATCACGTGAATGCATCGAGCGCCGCGCGTCGCCCATGCAGCAGACACTGCACACCGTGTCATCTCGATAACAGCCTGCGCGCGTACGACTGAGTCCCTGCGACACCAGTGCGCAATCTGCGTCGCGGGCGCACTGTGGCCGCGCGCAACCGCTGTGCGATGCCACCTGTCAACGCATGGCCAACCGGCTCCCGGTCGGGAGCCGGCCCGGGCCATCGGCACGTATTGCCCAGCGCCTACAACCCGATCAACCGCGCTCAGCGCGTCGCCGCACCCTTGCCGGTATTGAACAACTGGAACTCGCGGATATGCACCGCATCCGCACTGGACTGGATATTCAGGCGCACCCGCGATGCGGTCACCGGCGCGAAGTGATCGATCTTCATCCGCCCGATCGCCTGCGCCTTCGCCAGCGGCACCCACTTGCCGTCCTGCCAGGCTTCCACCGCGTATTTCTGCACCAGCTGGCCGTCGTTGATCCACTCCATGCTCAGCGCACTGTCGAAGGTCACCGGCTGCTTGAACTGCAGCTCCAGCACCGCACTATGCGAACCGGCCGGCGCACTCCAGAACGTCTCGCGATCGCCGTCCACTGCCGCGTCGATGCCGTCGGTCTTCCTGATGTTGCCGGCCACCAGATTCCTGTCTGCGCCGTAGCGCGCCTGCAGCGCCTGGCCAAGTTCCTGCAGGCGTGCAACATCGGCTTCCGGCAACAGGCCGCGCTTGTCCGGCGCGAGACCCAGCACCAGCTGACCGCCCAGGCCGACGCTCTTTTCCCAGATCTCCACCAGCTCATCGACACTCTTGAGTGTCTGGTCGCTGTTGGGATGCCAGAACCACTGCAGCTTGTGCAGCGGCGTATCCACTTCCACCGGG
The DNA here is from genome assembly GCF_003993495.1 of Xanthomonas sp. BRIP62418. Classification (NCBI taxonomy): domain Bacteria; kingdom Pseudomonadati; phylum Pseudomonadota; class Gammaproteobacteria; order Lysobacterales; family Lysobacteraceae; genus Xanthomonas; species Xanthomonas sp. BRIP62418. Next base: position 76,754 of record NZ_QEZG01000040.1, on the reverse strand, counting down.
CGCCAGCGCAGGTAGCCGTGGCGATCGATCACGTTCCAGTTTTCGCCTTCGATGAAGCCGGCCTCGTTGCCCACCCAGCGCACGTCGCCGTACTCGAACAAGGCGGTATCGGCAAATACCATCGCGTTGGCCTGGTAGGTGCGCAGCTCTTCCATGTACTTGTCGAAGTTGTACACGTGACCGGCGCTGCCGGCGCCGTCCAGCCACCACTCGGTGATCGGGCCGTAATGCGAGGCCAGCTCCACCAACTGCGCAGCGTAGAACTTGTCGTAGGCCTTGGAATCGGCATATTTGGGCTCGTGGCGATCCCACGGCGACAGGTACACGCCAAAGCCCATGCCTTCCTTGCGCACCGCATCGCTGGTGAGCTTGACCAGGTCGCCCTTGCCGCCCATCCACGGACTGTTCTTGACCGAATAATTGCTCTCGGCAGTGGGCCACAGCGCAAACCCGTCGTGGTGCTTGGCCACCAGGATCACGTACTTCGCACCGGCCGACTTGGCCGCGCGCGCCCACTGGCCCGGATCCACATTGGTCGGGTTAAAGGTCTTGGCGCTGGCCGTCCCGTCACCCCACTCCTGGTCCAGCCAGGTGTTGGGATTGAAGTGCACGATCACGCCGAATTCCAGATCCTGCCAGGCCACCTGCTGCGGCGAGGGTTTGACCTCGGCAAAGTTCTGCGCGATGGCGGTGGGCAGGGTCAGCGCGGTCAGGCCGAGGGCGGCCAGCCAGCGCAACGGGGAGAGCGGGTGTGATGACATCGCGGGTCCTCGCAGTGGTCGGCGACCACGGCCGCCTGGGATGACCAGAGCATATGGTATTTAATAGATGATAAATAGGTATCTTTAAAATCCGCACAGGACTGGACCACGATGCATCCGTCACGTTTGTCGACCTGCCTGGTCGCAAGCCTTGCCGCCTTCGCCGTCCACGCCGAACCGCGCATGCCGCCGCCCTCGCCCATTGTGCTCAGCGAGTTCATCGCCGATCCCGCACCGACGCCACAGGCGCACGCCTCCACGCTTCTGGAGACCCGCGCCGGCACGCTGCTGGCCGCCTGGTTCGGCGGCACGCACGAGGGAGCGGCCGATGTCGGTGTCTGGCTCGCGCAGCGCGGCGTGCGGCAATGGCAGCCGCCGCGACGCATCGCCGACGGCGCGCATGCCGGCGCGGATGGCGCCGCACTGCCGACCTGGAATCCGGTGCTGTTCCAGTCCAGCGCCGGCCCGGTGCAGCTGTACTACAAGCTCGGCCCCAATCCACGGCAGTGGTGGGGCCTGCGCATTACCTCGGATGATGACGGTGCGCACTGGTCGCCACCGCAGCGCCTGCCCGACGGCATCCTCGGCCCGATCAAGAACAAGCCGGTGCAATTGCCGAACGGACGCATCCTTTCGCCCAGCAGCAGCGAAGACCGTGGCTGGCGCGCGCATCTGGAATGGAGCGACGACGACGGCGCGCATTGGCAACGCGGCATGCCGCTCAATGATCCGGCGGCGATCGGCGCGATCCAGCCTAGCCTCCTGCTGCATGCGAACGGGCGCGTGCAGGTGCTCGGGCGCAGCCAGCAGGACAAGGTGTTCAGTACGTTCTCCAATGACGGCGGCCTGCACTGGCAACCGATGCAGTTGCTGGCCGTGGAGAATCCCAACGCCGGCACAGACGCGGTGATGCTGCGCGACGGCCGCGCCCTGCTGGTCTACAACCCCGGCATCGCCGGCAAGCACTGGTGGGACGGTCGCGGCACGCTTGCGGTGGCGCTATCAGCCGATGGCGTGCACTGGCAACGCGCCCTCACGCTGGAACACAGCGCAAAGGACGAGTTCTCCTATCCGGCGGTGATCCAGACCCGCGATGGGCTGGTCCATATCAGCTACACCTGGAAGCGCCAACGCATCAAGCATGTCGTCCTGGATCCGACACGCCTTGGCAGCGAGGCAGATGACACGAGATCGCCGCAGTCATTGCCGGAAAGTGCGCAGTAGATCGAACGGTCGAGGGCACGGTGCCCTCACCACATACGGGACACGCCGTTAATCCGTCACTGGAGGCTCTGCGGCGGCATCCATGCCGCCAAGGGTCCCGGAACCGGCAAGGACATCGCGCTTCCTACGTTGGTCGTGCACTGATGGAACTGCGCAAGCAACTCGCCGACCGCCGCTCCGGCGCTTGTCCACGCATACCGACCATTTCAGCTGGTCCTTGCCCGCTCACCGTCGCGGGACCTTGAGCGGCATGGATGCCGCGCCAGAGCCTACATGGACGTACTTGCGGCGTGTCCCGCGATGGTGGGCGGGCAAGGGCCCTGCAACGAAGCAGCAGATCAACGCGTTGCGTTCGCTTCTTCCACAGTGCCCCGTCTAAGCTCAACACAACATGCTCCTGAGCTCTACTGCCGTTTCAACGCAACAAAGCCTGGTTGGTCGAGGGCGCGATGCCCTCACCACTTCCGGGACACGCCGTGAATCCATCCCTGGAGGCTCCGTGGCGGCATCCATGCCGCCAAGGGTCCCGGAACCGGCAAGGACATCGCGCCTCCTACGTTGGTCGTGCACTGATGGAACTGCACAAGCAACTCTGCACAAGCAACTCGCCAACTGCAGCTCCTGCCCTTGTCCACGTATACCGACCATCTCGACTGGTCCTTGCCCGTCCACCGTTGCGGGACCTTGAGCGGCATGGATGCCGCGCCAGAGCCTACATGGACGTACTTGCGGCGTGTCCCGCGATGGTGGGCGGGCAAGGGCCCTGCAACGAAGCAGCAGATCAAACGCGTTGCGTTCGCTTCTTCCACAGTGCCCCGTCTGAGCTCAACACAACATGCTCCTGAGCGTTGCTGCCGTTTCAACGCAACAAAGCCTGGTTGGTCGAGGGCGCGATGCCCTCACCACTTCCGGGACACGCCGTGAATCCATCCCTGGAGGCTCCGTGGCGGCATCCATGCCGCCAAGGGTCCCGGAACCGGCAAGGACATCGCGCCTCCTACGTTGGTCGTGCACTGATGGAACTGCACAAGCAACTCGCCGACCGCAGCTCCTGCGCTTGTCCACGCACACCGACCATTTCGACCGGTCCTTGCCCGCTCACCGTCGCGGGACCTTGAGCGGCATGGATGCCGCGCCAGAGCCTACAGGGACGTACTTGCGGCGTGTCCCGCGATGGTGGGCGGGCAAGGGCCCTGCAACGAAGCAGCAGATCAAACGCGTTGCGTTCGTTTCTTCCACAGTGCCCCGTCTGAGCTCAACACAACATGCTCCTGAGCGTTGCCGCCGTTTCAACGCAACAAAGCCTGGTTGGTCGAGGACCCGGCAGCCAAACTACAGATCCCATGCTACGTCTTCACTTCACCTGGTTGCCGGCCACGGCGTGCAAAGAGGTCCCGGATCACATGCTCCACCATCGAGACACAGCGCCTCACAGCTCCTGCAACAACCCCACAACCCGCCGCACACGCGCCACATCGGTGCGCTGGTAGTCGCCCCCCAGGTCGGAGATATACGCATGCGGCGCATGCACCTGCGCCGCAACCGGGCCACGTGAGGAGGCATGGAACTCGCGCGCCCCCGTGCCGTTACGCAGCGCAAGCACGTTGCTTTCGGACACGCCCGCACCGGGCATGATGCTGATACGGTCGCCCGCCTGCTGCACCAGCGCTGCGATGGTGTCGATCCCTTCCAGCGCGCTTGCACGCGCACCGGAGGTCAGCACGCGCTCGCACCCCAGCGCGATCGCATCTTCCAGCGCACGCGCCGGATCGGCGCTGACGTCGATCGCACGGTGGAAGGTCACACCCAGCGACCCGGCCGCGGCGATCAACACCCGCATCGTGCCCATGTCGACCTGCCCATGCAGATCCAGCGCGCCCAACACCACGCCATCGCAGCCCAGCCGCACGCATTGCTCCACATCGCGCCGCATCACCTCGACCTCCGCCGCATCGAAGACGAAATCGCCCACGCGCGGACGGATCAACACATACAGCGGAATCTGCAACCGCTCACGCACCACCGCCAGCGTGCCGAACGAGGGCGTCAGCCCGCCGCCGTCCAGGCCGCCGCAGAGCTCGACCCGCATCGCACCACCTTCCTGCGCCGCCAATGCCGAACCCACCGAATCGGCGGCCACCTCCAGCCCCGACACGCTCATGCCGCAGGCTCGGTGGTGTAGTGGCTTTCGCCGGGCACCAGCAGGTCCTGCCGCTGCGCATCGCAGACCGCATAACTGAAACCCTTCTGGATCGCGAACGCCCCCACCTCGCCGCGCTTGTTCATCGCCAGAAATCCGACCTGCAAGGTGCGGGTGAGTTCGGGCTTGCGCCGGATCAGCCGCATCACCACCTCGCGGCAGGCATCGGCCGGCGACTTGCCCTGGCGCATCATTTCCACCACCGCAAAACTGCCGACATTGCGGATCACCTCTTCGCCGACGCCGGTCGAGGTCGCGCCGCCCACCTCGTTGTCCACGTACAGGCCTGCACCGATGATCGGGCTGTCGCCGACCCGGCCGTGCATCTTCCACGCCATGCCGCTGGTGGTGCACGCGCCGGACAGGTTGCCGTGCGCATCCAGCGCCAGCATGCCGATGGTGTCGTGGTTGTCCTTGCCGCCCGGAAGCTTGGCATCACGCCAGGCGCGGTTTTCGATATTGGCTTCCGGCGAATACTTGGAGGTCTTCAACCACTCTTTCCACGCCGCTTCGGAGCTGGGCGTGAGCAGCTTGGTCTGCGGAAAGCCCTGTTCCAGCGCGAACTGCCGCGCGCCATCGCCAACCAGCATCACATGCGGGGTCTTTTCCATCACCGCGCGTGCCACCGAGATCGCGTGCACCACGTCTTCCAGCGATGCCACCGCGCCGCAATTGCCCAGATGATCCATGATGCAGGCGTCCAGCGTCACCCGCCCGTCGCGGTCCGGATAGCCGCCCAGGCCGACGGTCGGGTTGCTCGGGTCCGCTTCGGGCACGCGCACGCCCGCTTCCACCGCATCCAGTGCGATACCGCCACTGCCGAGGATGTTCCAGGCTGCCTGGTTGGCGGCAATGCCGAAATCCCAGGTGGAAATCACCCGCGCCGCGCCGCGCGGCAGCGCGGCAACGCGTCCGCCCGTGCCGGCACCGACGGCCGCCTGCGCACGCGCGCCCCACCCGGCCAGGCCGGAGGCGATCGCACCAAGCGTGGCGCTCTTGAGGAAGTGACGACGTTGGATCATCCGGGCGAACTCCATGCAGGAAGAAAACAGGCAGCCGCACTGCGCGGCGACAGCCTTCCATCATGCGGCAGCGCCGCGCGCCGATAAACCGCCTTGCGGCGCTGTCGGCTGCGGATCCGCGCACAACCAGCGCTGCGTCGGGCCTGCTGCATGCGCGCCGCAGCCGGGCCGCCCCCACGATCAGGGGCGAAAAGACTCACCCGCCACAGGCGTCAGCGTCATCGCGCAACCTGCTGGTCAACACATGGTCGCGCCAGACGCCGTTCAATTGCAGATAACGGCGCGCATAGCCTTCGATCTGAAAGCCCAGCCGTTGCAGCACGCGCGCACTGCGCAGATTGTCGGGGACGTATTGCGCCATCACCCGGTGCAGGCCAAGCGGGCCGAACGCAAACGCGATGCCCTGCGTGGCCGCCCACTGGATCAAGCCGCGCCCCTGCTGCTGCGCATCCAGGCCGTAACCCAGATGACAGCCCTGGAAGGCACCGCGCTGGATCTGGGTGAGGCCGACCGTGCCGATCACCTGCGCCTCGCGCAGCAACACCAGTTGCAATTCGCGCTCGCCGGGCACTGCGGTGCGGTAGGCGATGCTCAGCCGACGCCAGCCGTCGGTGGTGTAGAAGGCCGGCGGCCGCAGCGGCATCGCAGCGGCCAGATGCGCGCGATTACGGCTGTGGTAGTCGGCCATCGCCGCCGGATCGACGACGGCCAGATCGCACAGCATCACACCGTCGGCGTGCTGGACGGGTGCGAAGACGGGAAGGCTCGTCACGGCCGCGGTCGCGCCGTGCGCGCGGCATGCGTGCTGTGTGGATCAGGCTGACGCATACAGATCACGCCCCCGCTAACGGCCGCCCACAGGCAGCAAGAGATCTCAGGCATCGGCCATGCCGGCACCCATTGCACCCAGCAACGGCAATGCCCGCCTGGCCGTTGCTGCGCCCATCCCGCCCTTCATCGCGACATCGCCGGCAAGCCGGCAGTGTCGTCGTCCAGCAACGGCGTGTTACGCGGCAAGCGCCGCCAGCGCCTGCGCAAGCTGCGCTTCGATCGCGTCCAGGTTCGGCAGCAATGCGCTCTGCTCGCCCAGCAGCACGCGCATGTGCACGCCGTCGGGCAGCGCATCTTCGGACGCATCGGCCAGCAGGCCATCGCGCGGCACCGAGATCAGCTGCGGGAACGAAGCGGTGAGCAAGGCGAAGTACGGCAGCGCCGGATTGCCGCCCAAGGCCTTGAGCACGATCACCTTGTTGTTGACTGCGGTCGGCTCGTCGCCCATGCCGCTCAGACGCGCGAACGACAGCAGCGGCACCTTCCAGCCATACCAGTCGATGCGCCCGACCACCCAGCGCGGCATCTCCGCCATCGGTTCGACCGCCACCCGCGACATCACCTCGGCCACCGTGGCGTTGGGCAGCAGCACGCGCTCGCTGCCGGCCTGGATCAGGACGCCGCGGATTTCGTCATTGTTGGCGTAGCTCATCGCACCTGTTCCGTTCTTGAGAGGAAGCGCCCGGCTTACGCCGGCCAGCGCTGCGCCAACGCCTGCGCCAGCTGCGCAGGGTCGCCGGTCAGAATGCCCTGGCGCGCCAGACGCGCCGCCGCGGCCGGGTCGTAGCAGCCGTCGGCGGATTGACCGGCCAGCCAGCCGCCCTGCTCGGCCAGCGCCAGCGCTGGCTCGACCAGCGCCTCGTTGGCGCCGCTGAGCATCAGCACCGCACTGTCGGCCGGCGGCAACGCGGCCACCAGCCCGGCCGGATCGGCCTGCGCGACGAATGCCAGCGCGCCGGCATGGTGCTGCACGCCGATATCGTCGGACAGCACATAGACCCTGCCCGGCGTAATCACCTGGCCGGCTTCGCCCAGGTCGACCGGCAACGCCGACACGCGTCCCATCTGCCGCACCAGGTTGCCGTACTGGCCGCCATCCAGGGTCATGCGCACCAGCACGGCGCGCGGAAACTCCGGCGGCAGCGCAGACAGCAGGCGACGGATCGCATCCGGGCCGCCGATGCCGGCCAGCACCAGCACCGCACCGGTGGTCGTACCGACCTGATCCAGCTCCACCAGCGACAGCCCGCCGGTCGACAGCGCGTCCATGTTCAATTCGGCGCGCGGGCGCACCACCACCGCGACCTCGTCGACCAGGCCCCAGGTGCTGGAATCGCCCAGCGTCAGGGCCGGTTTGTCAGCCGCCGCTGCGGCCTCGGACGTGCCCGCGCCACGCGCGAACAAGGCATCGCCGGGCACGCTGTCGAACGCGTGCGCGGCTGCCTGCAGGTGTTGGTCCAGCTGCAGGTCCGAGTGCTGCCGCGGCGCCAGTTCCAGGCCCGGTTCCGGATGCAGCGACGGCTCGCTCTCGGTGCCTGGCGGCAACACATCGGCATGGCCATGCAGCTTGGCGGCCAGATGGCGCACCCAGCGTTGCGCTTCCCAGCCCTCGCGGCGCACGGTCAGCTCGGCCTCGTCGAAGATCACCGTGACGCCGGGCATGTTGAAGGCTGGCTCCAGTGCCTCGAGCGCGTCTTCGATCGACGGCTCCAGCGCGACCAGCACCGCCACCGGCTCGGCATCGCGCAGCATCTGCACGTCCACCGCCGCCGGTTCGTCTTCCAGCACCACGTGGGCGCCGGCCAGGCCGAGCGCTTCACGCAGGCGCTCGCGCGCCTGCCCGGGCCGGCCCAGCAGGGCGACCGGAGTTCCCATTGCGCCATTAGTCTCGGACACGGGCGATCCCCAGCAGGTCATACACGTTTCGCATCAGATCCAACTCCTGGTAAGGCTTGCCCAGGTAACGCTGCACGCCGATCTCGAAGGCGCGCTGGCGATGCTTCTCGCCGCTGCGCGAGGTGATCATCACGATCGGCACCGCCTTGAAGCGCGGGTCGGCCCGCATCGCGGTCGCCAGCTCGTAGCCGTCCATGCGCGGCATTTCGATGTCCAGCAGCATCAGGTCGGGCACGCGCTCCTGGAGCAGTTCCAGTGCCTCGACACCATCGCGTGCGGTGGTCACATCCAGATTGTGGCGTTCCAGCACGCGGCTGGTGACCTTGCGCATGGTCAGCGAATCGTCCACCACCATCACCAACGGCACCTGGCGCTGCGATTCGGCCGGAGTTTCCAGCGCCGGACGCGCCGGCTGGCTGAGATAGCGACGCACCAGCGGGGCCACGTCCAGGATCACCACCACGCGGCCATCGCCGGTGATGGTGGCACCGTAGATGCCCGGTACCGAGGCGATCTGCAGACCCACCGGCTTGACCACGATTTCGCGGTTGCCCAGCACCTGGTCGATCGCCACCGCTGCACGCAGGTCGCCTGCACGCACCAGCAGCAACGGCACCTGCGCCTGGCCATCGGCACGCGCGGCGGCCTGGCCGACCAGCGAGCCGAGATCGTGCAGCACGTACTCTTCGCCGGCGTAGTGGTAGCCACCCTCGCCCGACTCGTAGCGGCTGCGCGAGATGCGGCCGATACCGCTGACCGACCCCACCGGCACCGCAAAGGTGGTGTCGCCGATGCGCACGAACACCGCCTGGGTGACCGCCAGCGTCTGCGGCAGGCGCAAGGTGAAGGTCACGCCCTGGCCGCGTACCGAGTGGATGTCCACCGAGCCGCCGAGCTGACGCACTTCGTTGCGCACCACGTCCATGCCCACGCCGCGGCCGGCCAGCTGGCTGACCTGCTCGGAGGTGCTGAAACCGGAGGCGAAGATCAGCCCGTCCAGCTCGGCCTCGCTGAGCTCCTGGCCGGGTTCGATCAGGCCGCGCTGCTCGCCGCGGCGACGGATCGCCTCGCGATCCAGCCCGGCGCCGTCGTCGGCCACTTCCAGCACGATTTCCGAGCCTTCGCGGCGCAGGCGGATCGCGATGCTGCCCTCTTCCGGCTTGCCCGCGTCGCGCCGTTGCTCCGGCGCTTCCAGGCCATGCGCCACCGAGTTGCGCAGCATGTGTTCCAGCGGCGCGACCATGCGATCGAGCACGTTGCGATCCAGTTCGCCCTGGGTGCCTTCCAGCAGCAGATGCACCTGCTTGCCGGTATCGGTCGCGGCCTGGCGGACCACGCGACGCAGGCGCGGCACCAGGCCGTCGAACGGCACCATGCGCGCACGCATCAGGCCGTCCTGCAGCTCGGAGCTGACGCGCGACTGCTGTTGCAGCAGGCCGTCGTATTGACGCGACAGGTCTTCCAGAACGCCCTGCAAGCCGCCCAGGTCGGCCGCCGATTCGTTCAGCGCGCGGCTGAGCTGCTGCAGGGTAGAGAAGCGGTCCAGTTCCAGCGGATCGAAGGTGCGGTCGCCCTGGTCCTGCTCACGCTGATAGCGCGCCACGATCTGTGCTTCGGTTTCCAGATCCAGACGCCGCAGCTGGTCGCGCAGACGGGCGTTGGTGCGATCCAGTTCGCCCATGGCGCCGCGGAAGGCGCCCATCTGCTGTTCCAGCCGCGAACGGTAGATCGCCACTTCGCCGGCGTGGTTGACCAGGCGGTCGAGCAGGTCGGCACGCACGCGCACCTGCTCCTGCTGCACGCGCGGCAGGAAGTCGTCCTCGCTCTGGCCCTCGACCGGCACCGGCGCCGACAGCGGTGCCGGCTCCACCGATGCCCTGGCGATCGCGCGCACATCGGCGTCGCTGGGTTCTGCGGCATTGCGGCCGCGGGTGCGGGTTTCGAAGGCGTCCACCAGGTCGGTCGGCATCGCCACGGCGCGGTGCATGCCGGTGCGGGTCAACAGCTGATGCAGGCGATCGAAGCCGCGCTCGAACAGGCGCACGTCGTCGCGGTCGATGTCGGTCCGGTTGGCCGCCACTGCTTCGAGCAGCGACTCGATCGCATGGCCGAGATCGCCGATGGCATTGATGCCGGCCATGCGCGCGCCGCCCTTGAGCGTGTGCAGGTCGCGCTGCAGTCCGTTGAGGACCTCGCGGTCTTCCGGCACTTCGCGCATGCGGGCGATCAGGCCATCGCAATGGTCCAGCAGGTCGCGGCCTTCCTCGACGAAGATGTCGACCAGTTCGCCATCGAGTTGGTCGAAGTTGAGCGGGCCGGTATCGAAGGCTGCGCCCACAGCGTTGGCGGTGGTCTCGGCCGCCGCGGCGTCTTCCACCGGCGCGCTGAAGGCCACGGCTGCGGCGTCTTCGGGTTCGCTTGGGGATTCGCCGGGTTCGCCGGGTTCGCCGGGTTCGCCGGGCTCCAGATGCTCGACGTATTCGACGTGTTCGGTTTGCCCAACGCCTTCAACTTGCTCGACGTGTTCGGAATGCTCGGCAGGATCGGTTGCGGTAGTCGCGCCGAGTGTTGCGTCTGCGTCTGCGTCTGCGTCTGCGTCTGCGTCGCGATGCTGCGCGTGGACCTCGGCATCGGCATGGGTTTCCGCATCCGCGTCAGCAACGAGGTCCGACTGCAGCTCCGGTGCAGTTTCCGATTGCGGATCGCCGGTCTCTTCGACCTGGTCGGCGACCTGCGCCATCTCGAAGGCCTGCACCGACTCGATGGTGTGTTCGGGTAGCGCTTCGGCAGCCTGCTGTGCCTCCGCAGCGTGCTCCGCGTCTGCGGACTGTTCTGCTTCTGCAGTCTGCTCTGCCTCTGCCGTCTGCTGCGCTGCCGCAGCGTCATCCTCTTCTGCAACGTGCTCGATTTCATCGGCATGCGCATGCGCTTGTCCGTCGACGCGCTCCTGCTCACCCGAATCGACGTGCGCTTCCGACTGCGCCGGCTCGTACGCATGCGCAGGTTCCTGCAGGTACACCGGCTCGTCCAACGGGGCGTGCTGTCCGGCAGACGCCTGCTCGCCCGACCGCGCAGTGTCTTCCACCTGCTGCTGTTCGCCAACGTGCGCGTCGGCAGCGTGCGACAACGCGGCAGCGTCGTACTGCGCTGCCTCGTCGACAGGCAGCTGCGCGTGTTGGGCCTGCGCACCGGTAGCCTCGTCGTGAGATGTGGAAACGTGGTCGTCTTGCCCGGCCGATTCGCCGTCCAGCGCCGCGGTATCCGCCGTCCAGTCTTCGTTCGTCTCCGCGTGCGTCTGGTCGGCCAACGGGCCCTGCGCATGCACCGCTTCCAATGCTTCGATGGTCTCGACAGGCGCGTCGTCGGTGGACGCTACGCCATCACCCGCCCCTGCCCCGGTTTGTGCGGTGACGTTGCCGTCGTACTGATCCTGCTGGTCGTGCACGGCCGCGTGCTCGCCCGGCCACTGCTGCCCGGCGTCTGCGTGCTCGGCATCGAACTGCCCGGCGTCCGGCGTGGCGAGCGTCTGCGTCTCACCCAACGCGGCTTCCGCGTCGGACAGCTCGTCCACGGCCACGTGCTCGCTTGCCCCGGGTACGTCGCCTGCTGGCTCGTGCGACATCGTATCGACACTGCCGGCCTGCTGCAGTCCGGTCGCATCCCAGGCATCGGCGTCGACTACCGGCTCATCGGCCGGCGTGTCGTGCGCATCGGTGCCAAGCGACGCGGCTTCGGCGTCGTCTGTGTGCTGGTGCTGGTGCTGGACAGCATCGCCGTGCAACGCGTCGACGGCCTGCCCGGTGACCGCATCGGATGCGCGTGCATCCGCGGCCAGTGCCTGCGCGGCCTCGAGCGAATCGGCGCCCTGCTCCTGCTCCGGCGCAGCAACGTCAGCCGCTTGCGCCTCGTCGTGTGGTGCCGGTGCTTCCAGCGCAAGCGCCGAGGTGTCTTCGGCCTCGGCCTCGGCCAGTTCGTCCACCGCAATCGCTGCGTCGGCGTCGGCGTCGGCGGGCGCTGCGGCATCCTGCGCCACGTCATCGGCGGCATGCACGGGCGCGCCGGTATCGGCCGCATCCGACGGCAGTGCGCTGGCGTCCAGATACGGCGACAGGTCCTGCGCACCGGTCAGCTCGACCGCCGACGCGCTGCCGACGGCCATCTCGCCCGGCGCCTCCAGATCCTCCAGTTCGTCCAGGAATGCCTGCGGCGGCCACTGCGCTTCCGGCAGCGTCTCCACCAGCGCGCGCAGGCGCTCGGTCAACGGCGCAAACGACGGAATCAACGGCGCATCGGCGCGCAGGGCGGTCACGGTGGTGGCGATTGCCGCCGCCGTTGCGGCAATGGCGTCGATGCCCTCCTGCGACGGGGTCAGCGAGGCGGCGAGCAGACGCTTGACGTAGCTCTCCGCCGGCGTGGTCACCAGCGTGATTTCCGGCACGTCGGTCATCGCAAACGCGCCACTCATGGTGTGCACGGCGCGCAGCAATTCTTCGCTCGCCAACTGCGGCTCGGCCTGGCTGGCCTGCAGCCACGCGTTGACAGTGTCCAGATGGGTGGCGACTTCGGCTTCCAGGATCTCGCGCAGCACGCTGTCCACCGACGCCGGTGTGCCGCCGCTCGCAGCGAACATGCCCGCCGCTGCCGGAACGAAGGCAACCTCCGCCGCCACCGGCATCGCCGGTGCGGCCACGTAATAGGCCTCTTCACCTGCGGCCACGCGCTCGGCAACTGCCTGGATGGCCGGCAGGTCGGCGCTGATGCGGCCCTGGTCGCGCAAGGCGGCGTTGAACTGCGGCAGCACCTCGTAGGCCAGCTCGACCATCGCCACGACCGCCGGGCTGGCCGGCCGCGAATTGTCGAGCACGCGATTGAGCATGCTCTCGATCTTCCAGCTGAACTCGCCGAGCACGTGCGCACCGACCAGACGGCCGCTGCCCTTCAAGGTGTGGAAGACGCGGCGGATCGGGCGCAGGTTGTCCTGGCTGTGCGGCGCGGCACGCCATACCGGCAGCAGCTGGCCAAGGTTGACCAGTTCTTCGTCGAATTCCTCCAGGAACACGTCGCGGATATCGTCGTCGATATCGCTGTCGCCAAAGCCACCGAAGATGCCGGCATCGGCATCAGCACCGGCCTGGAGCGGTTCGCTCACGGCCGGTCCGGGCGCTGCCTTCGCAGCCTGGGCGTCGGCATCGGGCGCCTGCGCTGCCTGCGGACGCTCCACCTCGAACTGCGCGGCGGCCGCATCGAGCTGGGCCAGGAACGCCGTCGATGCGGCGTCCAGTTCGAACTCGCTGACCACCGCCTGCTGCACGCGCGCAGTGCCCTGCCCGGCGGCGTCGTCGGCCGGGGCCGGCTGCGGTTCGGGCACGGATTCGACGAACGGGTCGGCCGGCTCCTGCGGCGCGACGGGCGGCAACGGTGGCGGCGAGAACGCATCGTCGATGCTGGTCTGCACGCGGCCGCTTCCGGCCTGCGCGATGAAATCCAGCGGTGCCTCGGTCTGGTCGGCATCGCCCGGCAATGCGATCTGCTCGATCTGCAACGGCGCCTGCTCGGCAACCGCCGGCGTGGCGCTGTCGTCCTGCTCCAGCGCACTCAAATCTACGGTGTAGCTGACTTGCGCGGCATCGGCCGACACGCTGCCGTCCTGCTCGGCCGACACCGGGTCGAACACGGACGTGGCAATCGGTGCGGCCTGCTCGGTGGTTTCCAGCTGCCAGTCGCCGGGCGCCTGCGCGCCATCGTCGGACAGGTCCAGCGGTGCCACCGTAAACGGCACGTGCGCCTGGCCGGAGACGGTTTCCTCGGCGGCGACCGGGTCGAACGAGAACACCGTATCGGTGGCGGCAGCGCCGGTGTCGTGCACCACGCTGGCGGCAAACGGCGCCTCGACCACGGTTTCGTTGGCCCATTCCAGCGACGGCGTCGGTGCGGCGTCGTTGGCCGCCGCCGGGGCACCGGCTTGCTGTGCGAGCGAGGCGGCGAGCGGCTCGGCCACGCTGCCCGGCTGATCGGCACCGACCGGCAGCTCGGACGGCTGGCCCGAGGGCAGCGGCCAGTAGCGCAGCGTCTCCAGGCTGTTGCGGGTGATGTCCAGGATCTCTTCGCGGCCGGGACGGCGCTCGCGCAGGGCTTCCAGGTAGTACTCCAGGCTGGCCATCGCGTCGGCCAGGGTGTCCAGCTGGCGACCGCTGGGCACGCGCTGCTTGCCGATCAGTTCCAGGTCGACGTAGCGGCGCACGCCTTCCAGATAGTCGGCAGCCTGTGGCAGTTCGAGGATGCGCAAGGCACCGCCGACTTCGCCAAGTAGATGCGGCACATCGGTCAGGCGCGCGTGGTCCCAGTTGGTCTCGATGAAGGCGACGAAATGCTCGCGCGCCGCACCGAAATTGGCGATCGCCTCCTGCGCCAGCACGTCCACCGTGCGCCGCACTTCCGACGACGTGGCGCTGTTGCTGGCTTCATTGCCGTCGCCCACATCGGCGCCGAGGCTGGCGACCTGGTCATCCAGCGAGGCATCGACATAGAGCAGCGCGCCGGCGATGTCCAGCAGCACGCCTTCGTCCATCTGCACCTGGCCATCGACCACGCGCGCCAGCGCATCGCGCTGCTGCACGACCACGTTGCGCGCCACGCCCAGGCCCATCATGCCCAGGGTGTCGGCGACGCTGCCCAGATCCTTGACCTGGGTCTGCAGTTCGGCGATCTCGCCGCCGGTGCGCAGGTGCAGGTCCAGCGCATCCTTGACGCGCAGCAATTCCTCCTTGACCGCGTTGCCGACGGTGTCGAGCAACTCGCGATTGCGCCCGCTCAGACTGCCGCGGGCATGATCCAGCTCGGCCTCGGTGGCGACGCCGGCCTGTGGATCGAAGGCAAACAGCACGCTCTCGCTGAGGCCCGGCTCGCCACGGGTGGCGCGGATCTCGTTGAGCAGCGGCAGCAGCACGATCGGAATATCGCGGTGACCGTTCTGCAGGCGCTCCAGGTAATCGGGCAGCAGCACGGTGCCGCGCATCAGCATGGCGCAGGCTTCGTCGCGGTCGGCCACCTCGCCGACCTGCACGGCCTGGGCCAGCAGCTCCAGCTCTTCGGCCACCATCGCCGGGGCGTACAACTCGACCATGCGCAAGGTGCCCTGCACCTGGTGCAGATAGCCGGCGCAGAAGCGCATCCGACTGGTGTCGGACGGTTCTTCGGCAAAGTACTCGATCTCGTTGCGCGCCTGGCGCAAGGTTTCGTCCAGCTCCGGCTTGACCCAGCCCAGCGCGGCGTGACTCATCGCATCGCGAAGCGCACTCATTGCAGCCCCCTGCCTACGGCCGGGGTACCGCCAAGGCGGCCACCGGTCTGTTCCTGCATCGACGTCATGCGACTACGCGCCATCTGCTGATCCTTTCCCGTTCCGCGTCGTGCTCACGCCGGCAGTTTGAAGTCGGCGACCGAACGGCGCAGATCGGCAGCGAGCTGAGCCAGGTTGCCGATCGACTCGGCCGTCTGCTCCGCACCCTGCGACGTCTGGCTGGTGATCTGACGGATCACGCCCATGGTCTGCGTGATGTCCGTCGCTGCGGCCGACTGCTGGTGCGCGGCGATGGAGATGTTCTTGATCAGGTTGTTCAAGGCATTGGACACGCGCTCGATTTCGGTCAGCGCGGTGCCGGCGTCTTCGGCCAGGCGTGCACCGGACACCACTTCGGAGGTGGTCTGCTCCATCGAGCTGACCGCCTCGTTGGTATCGGCCTGAATGGTCTGCACCAGGCCTTCGATCCGCCGGGTCGCACCCGAGGTGCGTTCGGCCAGGCGCTGCACTTCGTCGGCCACCACCGCGAAACCGCGGCCGGCCTCGCCCGCCGAGGCGGCCTGCACCGCGGCGTTGAGCGCCAGGATGTTGGTCTGCTCGGAAATGTCGTTGATCAGTTCCACGATCGAGCCGATCTCCTGCGAGGATTCGCCCAGGCGCTTGATGCGCTTGGAGGTTTCCTGGATCTGGTCGCGGATCTGGTCCATGCCCTGGATCGTCTCGCGCACCACCCCGGCACCCTCGGCGGCGATCACCACCGAGCGCTGCGCCACTTCGGCCGACTCGGTGGAGTTGCGCGAGACCTGTTCGATGCTGGCGGCGATTTCGCTGATGCGCTCGGAGGCAGTGGTGATCTGGTTGGCCTGCTGTCCCGCCGCGTCGGCCAGCTGCATCGCCGTGGCCTGGGTTTCCTGCGTCGACACGGCGACCTTGGCCGAGGTGTCGTTGATGGTGGTCACCAGGTGGCGCAACTCGTCCACGGCGTAGTTGATGGCGTCTGCAATCGCGCCGGTCATGTCCTCGGTCACCGAGGCCTTGACCGTCAGGTCGCCCTCACCGAGCGAGCTGATTTCGTCCAGCAGCCGCATGATCGCCTGCTGGTTGCGGCTGTTGAATTCCACCTGCGCCTGGTAACGCACGTCCTGCTCGCGCGAGCGCACCCGCACCGAGCTCCAGACGAAACCGATGATGGCCAGCAACGCCAGCAGGCCGGACACCACGCCCAGCCAGAAGTTCGGAAACAGGCGCGTGTCGCGCACCGAGCCGAATGCCGAGAACGCATCGAACAGCTTCTTGCTGTCGTCCAGCATCCTGTTCGAACCGGCGGTCAGCGCGGCGGCCGAGGACTGCGCGGCAAACAGGTTGCGCGAGCTGGCCAGGATGGCGTCGACGTCCTTTTTCATCGTCGCCCACTGCGCCTGCGACTGCTCCAGCGCCGACAGCGCGGCCGGGTTGCGCACCGCGGCGATGCCCAGCTCGTCGTTGCCTGCGCGCAGGCCTTCGAGCATCTGCGTGAACACCACCGCGTCGCGCGCCAGCGCATCGCCGGAGGCGGCGGCATTGGCGCCACCGGCGCGCATTTCGGTCACCCGGCGCGCCATGGTGCCGGCGACCACGACCTGCTGCAGCGTGTTGTAGATCTGTGCCGCGGGCGCGCCGCTGACCGTCATCGCGCGCACCACTTCGTTCAACTGCGCCTGCAACTGCGGCACGCTGCCGGAGAAGCGTTCGGCGTTGCCGGACAGGCCGAGCACCGCCGGTTCGCTGGCGATGATCTGGTCGGCATTCTTGCTCAGCGGCACCCAGGTCGCCTTGAGCTGGGCCATCGCGCTGGCAACCGAGCCTTCCTTGCCGTAGCGGCCATCCAGTTCGCTGACTGTGCTGTCGATGCGGCCCTTGGTCTCCTTGAACGCGGCAAACGCCTTCGGGTCGCCGGACACCGCTTCGCGGCCCTGGTTGGCCAGCTGCTGCGACAGCACCTGCAGATCGGCCGCACCGGTACCGGCACCGGCCAGGCGACTGCCCTGCCAGGTGGCGACGCCGGTATTGGCGCCGAACACGATCATCGACAACACCAGCAAACCAAGCCAGAAGCTGGTGCTGACGCTGCCGAGCTTGTTGGTCTTGCGGGCGTCCGGGGCGGTACTCATGGTTCGACCTCGATCTGTATGACGTGGCGGGGCCGCGGCTTAGGCCGCGGCCTGCCGGAATTCAGGGGTGCGCGACAGCAACGCCAGGGAGAACACACCCCAGTCCTGCGTCTCGTTGCGAAAGGCACGGTCGATGAAGTGGGCGTAGCGGCCTTGTGCCAGCTCGCCGGGTTCGACCGCCTGGGCCTGCTCGAAGCTGCGCTGGCCGTACAGCTCGTCGATGGTCAGCGCGACGTCGCCGCCGCTCTGGCGCATGATCAGCACGCGCTGGCCTTCCTGCAGCACCGTCCGCCGGCCCTCCAGGAACTGCTTCAGATCGATCACCGGGAACAGGTTGCCGCGCAGGTTGCCCACGCCCAGCAACCAGGGCTGGGCGCCCGGCACCGGCGTGACCGGCGGCATCGGCACGATTTCCGCCACTTCGCGGAAATCCGAGACCAGCCGCCGGGTACCGACGCGATAACCGACCCCGCGCCAGATATCGGCCGAGAACTGGCGTTCCGGCAGCGGCGTGGCGTGCGCAAGGCTACGACGCTCGTAGTCTTCGAGAATGTCGAATGGAGAACGCATCAACGCACCAGTTGTTTGATGCGGGCGATCAGGTCGTCTTCGCGCGGCGGCTTGACGATGTAGTCGCTGGCACCTTGTCGCAACCCCCAGGCCTTGTCGGTTTCCATGCCCTTGGTGCTGACCAGCAGCACCGGGATGTCCTTGGTGGCCTGGTCGCGCGCCAATGCACGCGTTGCCTGGAAGCCACTCATGCCGGGCAGCACCACGTCCATCAGCACCAGATCGGGCGCCTGGCCGCGAATCAGCGCAAGTCCCTCCTCGGCATTGTCGGTGGCGACGACCGTATGGCCTGCTTTTTCCAGCCATTGACTGAAGACTGCCCTGTCGGTGGGCGAGTCCTCGATCAATATAATTCGAGCCATGTTGCCTTTCCCCCTGG
Source organism: Xanthomonas sp. BRIP62418 (assembly GCF_003993495.1). Classification (NCBI taxonomy): domain Bacteria; kingdom Pseudomonadati; phylum Pseudomonadota; class Gammaproteobacteria; order Lysobacterales; family Lysobacteraceae; genus Xanthomonas; species Xanthomonas sp. BRIP62418. The sequence continues at coordinate 58,421 of NZ_QEZG01000040.1, read as the reverse complement.
TCAGGCGTGGACGTACGTGCGAATCGCGCTCAGTAGTTCTTCACGTGTGAACGGCTTGGTCAGATATTGCTCGGAGCCGACGATGCGGCCGCGTGCCTTGTCGAACAGGCCGTCCTTGGACGACAGCATGATCACCGGCGTCGACTTGAAGAGCTGGTTGCCCTTGATCAACGCGCACGTCTGGTACCCATCCAGGCGCGGCATCATGATGTCGACAAAAATGATCTGAGGTTGCTGGTCGGCAATCTTGGCCAGTGCCTCGAAACCATCGGTCGCCGTCACTACTTCACAGCCTTCCCGCTTCAGCAGCGTTTCGGCGGTGCGGCGAATGGTCTTCGAATCATCGATCACCATCACCTTCAGTCCTGCGAGTTCCCCACCCGCAGCCATGTTTTCAGTCATGCAAATATCCCCGGACGCGCGACGCTTCTTCCCTTCCGGCGTCGCTGCGAAACGACATGTATATCCCAAGACCCGCATTGACTGTCAAGGGTGCGTTGCCGGGGGCCCGCCAGGCGGACGTTCCGACTGTGGACGGCTGCGGGTCGGCCGGCAAGTCGCGCATCCACGACCGGCCGGGCGCGCCATCGCCCACCGCTTGAAGTTACCATCGGCAGCCTGTTCTAAAGGTTTAGCTGCCCATGTCGCTCGACGTCGTCGTGGTGATGGATCCCATCGCCTCCATCAAGATCGCCAAAGACACCACCTTCGCCATGTTGCTGGAAGCGCAGCGGCGTGGTCACCGCCTGCAGTATGTACGCCCCGGCGGACTCAGCCTGCGCGAGGGACGCGCGGTGGCGCAGGTCGCGCCGCTGAGCGTGCGCGAGGACACGACCGGCTGGTTCACCCTGGGCGAGTTCGCCGAGCTGGCATTCGGTCCCGGCCAGGTGGTGCTGATGCGCAAGGACCCGCCGGTGGATGCGGAGTTCATCTACGACACCCAGGTACTGAGCGTGGCCCAGCGCGCCGGCGCGCAGGTGGTCAACGACCCGCAGGGCCTGCGCGACTACAACGAGAAGCTGGCCGCGCTGCTGTTTCCGCAGTGCTGCCCGCCGACCCTGGTCAGCCGCGATGCGGCGGCACTGAAGGCCTTCGTGCTCGAACACGGCCAGGCCGTGCTCAAGCCGCTGGACGGCATGGGCGGGCGCTCGATCTTCCGTAGCGGCACCGGCGACCCCAATCTCAACGTGATCCTGGAAACGCTGACCGACGGCAATCGCAAGCTGACCCTGGCGCAGCGCTTCATCCCCGACATCACCGCCGGCGACAAGCGCATCCTGCTGGTCGATGGCGAGCCGGTGGACTACTGCCTGGCCCGCATTCCGCAAGGCGACGAATTCCGCGGCAACCTGGCCGCCGGCGGGCGCGGCGAAGGCCGGCCGCTGTCCGAGCGCGACCGCTGGATCGCCGCGCAGGTGGGCCCGGAAATGCGCCGCCGCGGCATGCGCTTCGTCGGCCTGGACGTGATCGGCGATTACCTGACCGAAGTCAACGTCACCAGCCCCACCTGCGTGCGCGAGCTGGATGCGCAGTTCGGCCTGAACATCGCCGGGCTGCTGTTCGACGCGATCGAGGCCGGCGCGGCGCAATGAGCGCGGCCGCGGCACAGCCGGCTGCCGTGGACGAGCGTCGCCGGCTGACCGCGACGCTGGTGATCTCGCTGCTGCTGCACGGCGCGCTGATCCTCGGCGTGGGGTTTGCGGTCAGCGAGGACGCACCATTGGTGCCGACGCTGGATGTGATCTTCAGCCAGACCAGCACCCCGCTGACGCCCAGGCAGGCCGATTTCCTGGCCCAGGCCAACCAGCAGGGCGGCGGCGATCACGCCACCGCGCAACGCCCGCGCGACAGCCAGCCCGGCGTGGTGCCGCAGGACCGCAGCGGGCTGGCACCGCAGGCGCAGCGTGCGACCACGGTGCAGGCGCCGGACCCGACCCAGACCCGCGTGGTCACCAGTCGCCGCGGCGAGCAGACCGTGCCCACCGCGCAGCCGAACCCGCAGACCGACCCGCTCTCGCCCACCGATGCGCAACGCGTGCAACGCGACGCGGAAATGGCCCGGCTTGCCGCCGAGGTGCATCTGCGCTCGGAGCAATACGCCAAGCGCCCCAACCGCAAGTTCGTCTCGGCCAGTACCCGCGAATACGCCTACGCCAACTACCTGCGTGCCTGGGTGGATCGCGCCGAGCGCGTCGGCAACCTCAACTATCCGGACGAGGCGCGCCGGCGCCGGCTCGGCGGCAAGGTGGTGATCAGCGTGGGCGTGCGCCGCGACGGCAGCGTGGAAAGCAGCCGCGTGCTGATCTCCAGCGGCACCCCGACCCTGGATGCGGCAGCGCTGCGGGTGGTGCAGCTGGCACAGCCGTTCCCGCCGTTGCCCAGGACCAAGGACGACGTGGATATCCTGCAGGTCACCCGCACCTGGCTGTTCCTGCCTGGCGGCGAGCTGCACGACGATCGTTGAGCTGTCGCGCGTCCGATCAGGACGCGTCCTTCTGCGGCATGCCTGCCCGGCAGACGGCGTTGGCGCGTGCGGTGCGTGCGGCCTCAGGTGACCTGCGCCGCTGCGTAGAGCTGATCGGCCAGGTCGATGATGGCGTCGGCATCCTGCACGCGCGCGCGCCAGGCGGCGGGAATTGCATCGATGCCATGGAACGCACCGGCCAGCTGACCGCAGATGGCCGCGGTGGTGTCGGCATCGTCGCCCAGGTTGGCCGCACGCAGCACCGCATCGGCGAACGTGTCGGTGGTGGCGAAGCACCAGAGCGCCGCCGACAGCGCATCGACCACATAGCCGGTGCCGCGGATCCCGGCGGCGGGAACCGCCCGATGGTCGCGCACCGACAACGCTCGCAGCGCCGGTGTCGACAGCCCTTCGCAGCGGGCCTGCAACACCTGCTGGCGTTGGCTGCCGAGCAGCGCGGCACGCAACTGGAAGGCGAACAGCCGGCAGGCATCCAGCGCTTCGTCAGCGGCATGCGTGGTGCGCGAGCTGTCGGCGGCGCGCTCGCCCAGCTCGGCGGGGCGGTGCGCGTAATACATCGCCACCGGCGCCAGCCGCATCAGCGAGCCATTGCCGGCCGAGCGCGGATCGGTGCTGCCGCTGAAGGCCGGCCCGCCATCGAGATAGCGCTCCAGCGCCTGCCGCACGGTCGCGCCGATATCGAAGCAGGCGCCGGTACTGCTGAGGTAACCGTGCTGGTACCAGTTGCAATAGCGGTTCATCTGGTCGGCGGCGTCGAAGCCTTGCCGATACAGCAGGCTGTGCGCCAGGCACAGGGCCATCGAGGTGTCGTCGGTCCACTGCCCGGCGCGCAGTGCGAACGGGCCGCCGCCGCGCATGTCGTCGATCGGCGTGAAGCTGCCGGGCGCGCAGAATTCCAGCGTGGTGCCGAGCGCATCGCCCACCGCCAGGCCCAGCAGGCAGCCGCGGAAACGCGCGCGTTGCAGGTCGTCGTTCATGGCGCGGCGCCAGCGGCCTTGGCTGCGCGGGCGGCCTGCTGCTCGAGCAGGGTCAGCGCCACGTTGTCGCGCAGATAGGCCGGTTCCACCCGCTCCGGCGCCACGCCTTCGCCGCGCAGCAGCGCCGGCACGGCCAGCGTGAGCAGGTCGGCCGCATGCGGCAACGCGGCGGCATCGATGCTGGTCAGCTGCGTTGCGAACCGCTGTTGCAGCACTGCATCGGCAGCGGCGAACCCGCTGCCGACACCGGCAAAGCGGTGCAGCGTGTCCGGCACGACACAGGCCTGCGGTGCGCACACCACTTCCGTTGCCAGCTCCTGCAGTGTGTCGCCATCGCGCGCGAAGACGCCGGCATACACCTCGCCCATGCGCGCATCGATGCAGGCCAGCACCTGCCTCGCCTCGGCGGGCGCGCGCAAGGCCAGCACCTGCAGCGTGGACACCGCCAGCACCGGCAGGTTCAGGCCCAGCGCGATGCCTTGCGCGATGCCGATGGCCAGGCGCACGCCGGTGAACGCGCCCGGGCCACGGCCGACCGCGATCGCATCGAGCTGGCGGCGCGTGATCCCGGCCTCGGCGAGCAGGTGTTCGGCCCACGGCAGCGCCAGTTCGGCATGCCGACGCGGCGCCAGTTCGAAGCGTTCGAGCACGCGGCCGTCGATGTGCAGCGCGACGGAACAGGCTTCGGTGGAGGTCTCGAACGCGAGGACTTTCATGGCAGGACCGCAGGCAGGAAGGGGACGCTCAGGCGTCGCCGAACGGCAGCGCGAGCACGCCATTGTCGCCCACTGGCTCGGCGACGCCAAAGAACGCGCGCACATCGCCGATCTCGCGGGTGCGCGCAAACGGCGGCAGCGACGTCATGAAGGTGCGGCCGTAGCCCTTGTTCACCAGCCGTGGGTCGCACAGCACCAGCACGCCGCGATCGGTCTCGCTGCGGATCAGCCGGCCCACGCCCTGCTTGAGCGCGATCACCGCCTGCGGCAGCTGTTCGTCGCGGAACGGGTTGCCGCCGTCACGGCGGATCGCATCCAGGCGCGCTTCGAACACCGGGTCGTCGGGCGCGGCAAACGGCAGCTTGTCGATCACCACCACACTCAGGGCATCGCCAACCACATCCACGCCCTCGCGGAAGCTGGCCGACCCCAGCAGCACGCCGTTGCCGGACGTGCGGAAACGCTGCAGCAAGGTGGCACGCGGCGCTTCGCCCTGCACGAACAGTGGCCACGGTGCACCGCGCAAGGCTTCGGCCGCTTCGCGCAGCGCGCGGTGCGAGGCGAACAACAGGAAGGCGCGGCCGTTGGAGGCCTCCAGCACCGGCGTCAGCGCCGCGATCAGCGCGGTGCCGAATCCACGTGCTGCCGGATCGGGCAGGTTCGGCGGCAGATAGCACAGCGCCTGGCGCGCCCAGTCGAAGGGACTGGGCTGCAACAGGGTCACCGGATCGCTCAGGCCCAGGCGCTGCGCGATGTGGTCGAACTCGCCGCCCACCGCCAGCGTGGCCGAGGTGAACACCCAGGCCGCATGGGATTTCTCGCGGTGCTCGCGCAGCGGGCCGGACACATCCAGCGGCGTGCGCTGGCAGCGGAACCCGCGCGGGCTGAGTTCGTACCACAGCACGTCGTTGTCGACGGTGTCCGGCAGCTCCTGGTCGAAATCCGGCACTGGCGCGTCCTCGCCCAGCCACCGCGACAGCCGTGCCAGCGCTTCCTGCGCGCGCGCAGAACAGCCATCGAAGCCGGGCGAGGCCTCGCGCAGCGGCAGCAAGGCCTCGCCCAGGCGCGCCAGCGACGACAGCACCGCATCGAAGCCTTCGCGCACCTGCGGCCTGGCCAGCGCGCGCCATTGCGTGCCGCGCGAGGGCAGGCCTTCCATGCCCGCACGCAGGCCGCGCAAGGCCTCGTCCAGGGCCAGGATCGGTTCCTGCAGGCTGGCCTGCGCACCGGCGACCAGGCGCGCTTCGACCATGCAATCGCGCGCCAGCTCCTGCCACGGCCGCATGCCGAAACTTTCGCCGAAGAAGTTCGCCGCCAGTTCCGGCAGCTGGTGCGCCTCGTCGATGACGAAGGCCTGCGCGCCGGGCAGGATCTCGCCGAAGCCTTCCTGCTTGAGCGCCAGATCGGCCAGCAGCAGATGGTGGTTGACCACCACCAGATCGGCCGCCTGCGCGCGCTGGCGCGCCTGCACCACGAAGCATTCGCCGTAGAACGGGCATTCGGTGCCCAGGCAGTTGTCGACGGTGGAGGTCACCAGCGGCAGCAGCGGCGAGTCGTCCGGCAAGGCTTCCAGCTCGGCCATGTCGCCGAACTGGGTGCGCCCGCTCCAGGCCACGATGCGCTGGAACTGCGAGACCTGCTCGGGCGTGGCAAAGCGCGGTTCGCCGCGCGCCTGCTGGGTGCGGTACTTGCACAGGTAGTTCGCGCGGCCCTTCAGCAGCGCACTGCGCAGGCCGATGCCGAGCGCGGCGCGCACGCGTGGCAGGTCGCGATGGAACAACTGGTCCTGCAGCGCGCGCGTGCCGGTCGACACGATGGTCTTCAGCCCCGACAGCAGCGCCGGCACCAGATAGGCGTAGGTCTTGCCGGTGCCGGTGCCGGCCTCGGCCAACAGCACATCGCGCGCTTCGAACGCCTCGGCAATGGCGCCGGTCAGGCGTAATTGCGCAGCACGCGGCGCGAACGCATCGAGCTGACGCGCAAGCGCCCCGCCCTCGCTGAGCGCCTCGATGCTGGCAGTGGCAAGTTGGGACATGGGACCGAAAGCTGGGGCAAGCGCGACAGCCTAGCGCGTGCGCGGTGATGCCGGGTGGGTTGCGCCTGCGGGCCAGCGACGGCAACCGCCCCCGCAGCTGGCATATGCCGCACGCCGCACTGCACGGCGCCGCTGGCGGCGGTGCGGGCGACAATGGCGCGTCGCACGGCTGCGCGCGCGACACCGGCTGCAGCACACGCCGCCGCGCTCGCCTTGCGGCACGCGCAACCGGCATCGCTGCGTGCTCAGTAGCGCTTCACGCCTGGCACCGTGCAGCCGGCAATCTGCGACTTGGCCGAGGCGGCGTTTTCCTTCTCGCCGCGCGCAAGCCGCGACTGTTCGATGGTGGCCCAATGCCGACGGCACAACGGCCCGGTCTTGGAGCCCAGCTCGATGGCCTGCTTGGCAAACCGCTCGGCGGCGGGCCAATCGGCCTGCAGCACCGCCACTTCGGCACGCTCCTGCAGGATGGCCGGATCACCGGAGACCAGGCCCACGGCCTGATCCAGCGCCGCCGCCGCGCCGGCCAGATCACCGGACTGACGCTTGCTCTTGGCGGTCTCGCGCAGATCGTCCACCTGCGGGTCGCGCAATGGCTGCACCGACAGCTCGGTGTCGTCGACGCCGGCCTCGCGTTCGATCAGCAACAGCCGCTGTGTCGGCGTGGTCGGGTCCACCGGGGTCGGCGGCGGCGGCGGCGGCGCGCTGACGCAGGCGGTCAGTGCGGCAGACACGCCAGCAAGGGCAAGCAGACGGTGCAGTCGGTTCATCGGGTCACTCCAGTTCAACGTGCAGGTGGAGCCGCGGCGGGCGCCGGCGCGGGGTCTTCCGGCTTCTTTTCCAGACCGAAAAAGCGACGCCAGCCACCACCGCTGGATTGCTCGGCCGGCGCGGCTGCGTCGCCGGGCACGCCTTCGATCGACGGTGCATTGCCGGCACAGGGGGCGTAGGCCGGCGTGAAGCCGACCACGAACGGGAACTGGCGCGCGCCCGGGCAGCCAGCATCGGTGACGCCGGTGCCGGCCGCATCCACCCACTGCCAGTCCAGGCCTTTGCCGCTGACCTTCAACGGCGCACTCGGCAGCCGCGCGAAGATGCTCGACCACACCCGCATCGCGCCGGTGGCGCCGTACAGGCCGGTCTGCTCGTTCTGGTCATTGCCCATCCAGATCACCGCCAGGTGGTCGCCGGTGTAGCCGGCGTACCAGCTGTCGCGGCCGTCGTTGGAAGTACCGGTCTTGCCGGCCGGCGACAGCCGCCCCAGGCCATCGCCCAGCAACTGCCGTGCGGTGCCGCCGCTGACCACCTGCTGCAGCGCGATGCTGATCAGGTTGGCCGCCACCGAATCGCCCTCCTGCGCCGGCGCCGGGGTCTTGTCGTAGCGCTTGAGCAGCTTGCCCTGCGGATCGAGCACGCCGCGCACCGCATGCAGTGGCTGGATCTCGCCGCCGGCAGCCAGGAACTGGTACAGCTGCGCCATGCCATACGGGCTCTGGTCGGTCGCACCGAGGATCAACGACGGATTGGTATCGGCCTTGATGCCGGCCAGGACCTGGATCAGCTGGGCGATGCGCTCCGGGCCGACCTGCATGCCCACGCGCACCGTGGCCTGGTTGTAGGAATGCGCCAGCGCATCGATCAGCCGCACCGTGCCGTGGCTGCGGTTGTCGGAATTGCCCGGCGACCAGGTCTTGCCGCGGCTGAGCTGCACCGTCACCGGCGCATCGTCGACCCAGCTGGACAGCGCCCAGCGATCCGGCGAGGCCAGCGCCAGCAGGTACACGAACGGCTTGAGCAACGAGCCGACCTGCCGCTGCGCTTCGACCGCGCGGTTGAAGCCCGGCTTGGCCACATCGCGGCTGCCGACCACCGCCAGTACATCGCCGTTGTGCACGTCGGTCAGCACCAGGCCGGCCTGCAGCGGTGGGCGCTTCTTGTTGTCCAGCCGCTTGATGGTGCCGGTCACCGCGCCTTCGGCATACGCCTGCGCGGACGGCGACATGCCGGTCAGCACGCTCATGCCGGCGCCCTGCAGCACGCCTTCCGGGTAGTCGTGCGCCAGCTGGCGCCGCACCAAGTCCACATAGGCCGGGAAGCGATTGGCCGCGACCAGGCCGGGCTCGGTGGGCACGCCCAGCGGCGCGGCCAGTGCGCGCTTGTATTCGGCCGCGTCGATGAGGTTGTTTTCGTGCAGCTTGCCCAGCACGAAATTGCGCCGATCCAGCGCGCGCTCCGGGTTACGCCGCGGGTCGTAGTAGGACGGCCCCTTGACCAGCCCGATCAGCAAGGCGATCTGCTCGGTGGTCATCGAATTGAGCTCGCGGCCGAACCACAGCTCCGCGCCCGAGGACACGCCGTGGATCGCCTGCCCGCCGCGCTGGCCCAGGTAGACCTGGTTGAGATAGGCCTCCAGGATGGTGCGCTTGTCGTAACGCGCCTCCATGATCACCGCGTACAGGATCTCGTTGAACTTGCGGGTGAGGGTCTGTTCCTTGCCGATGCCGAGCAGGCCGCTGCGTGCCAGCTGCTGGGTCAGGGTGCTGGCGCCCTGGCGGACCTGGCCGCCGGAGCGCGCCATGATCCAGGCCGCGCGCACCATGCCGCTCAGGTCGATGCCGTGGTGGCTGTTGAAGTCGCGGTCCTCGACCGCCTGCAGGCCGGTGACCAGCAGCTCGGGCACTTCTTCCATGCGCACCAGGCGGCGTTCTTCCTGCTTCTGCCCGTACAGCGTGGCGATGCGCGCCGGATCCAGCCGCGCACTCTTGAGCGCCTTGCGGTCGCCGGCGTCGCGCAGGCTGGCCACGCGCCCGCCGGAGAGGCTGACTTCCACGCGCTTCGCGGGCACGCGCCCGTCCACATCGACATAGCCGCGGCTGGCGATGGTGAAGCGGCTGCCGTCCTGCTGGTAGGTGCCGGCCAGCTTGGCCTGCCCGTCGTCGCGGTAGGAGGCTGCATCCAGCTCGGTCTTCAGGGTGGCCGCATCCAGCGCATTGCCTGGCGCCAGCACCAACGGCCGCCCGTACACGCGGGTCGGGATCTGCCAGCGCAGCTCGCCGAAACGCTGGGTGACCTGCTTGTTCAGATACACCGTATAGGGAATCAGGAAACCGAGCGCCAGCGCGAATGCCGCAAAGGCCCAGACAATCAGCCTGCGTTGCCAGCGGGAGCCTTGCTCGGTGGAATCGTCCTCGAAATCGTCGGGAGCGTCGTTGTCGTGGCGTCGGGGCACAGGGATGCGAGAATGTAGAGTCCGGCGAGTCTAGCGCAGCGCTGTCGTGGTTGTGGTCAGCCGGACCCTTTGACTTAAGAGCGGCTAACAAAACCTGCGACGCCTGCCGGCAGGCGGGCACGGACCGCGCTTTGCATCTGCGGGTACCCTTCGTACCCTGCGCCTGCCTTGCGCGGTCCTTGCCCACCGACGACTGCCCGCTGGGTTTTCTTCGTCACGCCATGTCTGGAGTTCCAACGGAATGTCGATGTCCCTGGCCGATGCACGCTATCTGTTCAATCGCGTGCTCGGGCTGATCCACCGCAGCGTGGCAAGCATGCGCACGCGCGGCTGGCGCGCCACCTGGCAGCGCATTCGCGTGCATACGCAGGCGCCGCCGGCGGCGCTCGGCACGCCGTTGTGGTTGCCGGAGGCGGCGCCGTTTGCCGCGTTTGCCGTTCCGCACAGCGCCGTCCCGCGCGTGACGCTGGTGATTCCGGTCTACAACCACATCGCCCACACGCTGGCGTGCCTGCGCGCACTGGCGGCGCATCCGCCGTTGCTGGAGGTGGAGATCATCGTCGTGGACGACGGCAGCAGCGATGCCACGCAGACGCAGCTGCCGCAGGTGCAAGGCCTGCATTACCACCGGCGCGTCAGCAATGGCGGTTTCATCGCCTCCTGCAACGACGGCATCGCACTGGCACGCGGCGACTACGTGGTGCTGCTCAACAACGACACCATCCCGCAGCCCGGCTGGCTGGATCGGCTGATCGACACCTTTGCCCAGCACCCCACCGCCGGCCTGGTCGGCGCGCAGCTGGTGTATCCGGATGGACGCCTGCAGGAATCCGGCGGCGTGGTATTCGCCGATGGCAGCGCGTGGAGTTATGGCCGTTTCGAATCGGCCGACGACCCGCGCTACGCCTATGTGCGTGCGATGGACTATTGCTCCGGTGCGGCGATCGCGTTGCCACGCGCGTTGTTGCAGACGCTGGGCGGGCTGGATCGCCGCTACATGCCGGCGTACTACGAGGACACCGACCTGGCCTTTGCGGTGCGTGCGGCCGGCTACCGGGTGCTGGTGCAGCCGGCCAGCGTGGTGGTGCATGACGAGGGCACCAGCAATGGCACCGACACCCGTACCGGGGTAAAGGCGTATCAGGTGCGCAATCAAGGCGTGTTCGCCGACAAGTGGCAGCAGGCGCTGGCAACGCAGTTGCCGGTCGGCACGGTTCCCGGACCTGCGCTGCTGCATCGTGGCCAGCGCCAGGTGCTGATCCTGGACGAATGCGTGCCGCAGCCGGATCGCGACTCCGGCTCGTTGCGGCAGTTCAATCTGATCCGCCTGCTGTGCGAAGAAGGCGCGCACGTGGTGTTCGTGCCAACCCGCCGCGAGCACGCCGGACGGCACACGCAGGCACTGCAGCAACTGGGCGTGGAAGTCTGGTACGCGCCGTTTCTCGAGGGCTTCGGCAGCTGGCTGCGCACGCACGGCCCGCGGTTTGCCGTGGTGCTGCTGGTGCGTCACCACGTTGCGCACGCCTGCCTGCCGCTGCTCAGACGCTACGCCCCGCAAGCGCGCACGCTGTTCGACACCGTCGACCTGCATTACCTGCGCGAGCGCCGCGGGGCCGAGCTGGCCGGCGATGCCAACCTGTTGCGCGCGGCAGAACGCACCCGCCTGCGCGAACTGGAGATCATGGCCGCCACCGACGTCACGCTGCTGGTCTCGGCGGCCGAACAGGCGCAACTGCAGGCGGACGCACCGCAGATCCGCACCGCCCTGCTCTCCAATCTGCATGAGGTGGCCGGCAGCGGTCACCGCTTCGAGCAACGCCGCGACCTGGTGTTCGTCGGCGGCTTCCGGCATTCCCCGAATGTGGATGCGGTGCAGTGGTTCCTCAGCGCGATCTTTCCGCAGGTGCGCGCGCACCTGCCGGAGGTGATCTTCCATTGCATCGGCGCGGACATGCCCGAGGCATTGAGACTGCTGGCCGACGAATGCCCCGGCGTGCAATTGCACGGGCATGTGCCGGATCTGCTGCCGTTCATGGAGACCGCACGCATCGCGGTGGCGCCGCTGCGCTTCGGCGCAGGCGTCAAGGGCAAGATCAATCTGAGCATGGCGCATGGGCAGCCGGTGGTCGGCACCACCTGCGCGGTGGAAGGCATGCATCTGCGCGACGGCCAGGACGTCTGCGTGGCCGACGACGCCGACGCATTCGCCAATGCAATCGTGCGGCTGTATCGCGATGCGGCGCTGTGGCAGCGCCTGGCCGACAACGGCTTGCATAACGTGGCCCGGCATTTTTCGCTGGATGCGGCACGCGGCACGGTGCGCGAGCTGTTTATTGCAGGGTGAGTGGCCGCCGGGAGTTCGGGCAGGGCGTGCAGGGCGCCGCCGCCGCAGGCGGCCGCGGCGTCAGCGCTGCTCCGCCACCGCCTTGACCCGGCGTGTGAACTCGGCCAATTCCGGCAGCTCCGGATCCAGCTGGTGCGCCTCGTCCTGCGCGCGCCGTGCGAAGGCAGCGTCCTCCTGTCCCAGGCGTTCGCTGCCCACCGCGACCCAGCGCTGCGCTAGCCGGCGACGCGCGCCGGCCAGCGCATCGTCACCGGGCATCAGCGCCTGCCAGGCATCCAGACAGCCGCGCGCGGCACGCAGGCGGTTGTTGCGCAGCTCGTCCTCGAAGCAGCGCTGACTGGCAGGCACCACACGTGCGGCGGCCTGCAGCACGCGTGGATCGCGCGGTGCCAGCGCCTGCGCCGCACGCACCGCGTCGTAGGCGCTGGCGCCGGGAGGCGTCATCCATTGCTGTCGCGCTTCGGCATCCGTGACCCGCTGCAGCAGCGCGCGCAGGCGGCGCTCGCGGGTACCGCGCGACAACCCGGTTTCCGGGCTGCGCTGTGCATCGCGTGCACGCGCAATGGCCTGCTCGGCCTGGGCGATCGACGCAGCGCCCGGCAGCAAGGCTTTCGCTTCCTGCAGCGACTGCAGCGCGGCGTCGAACTGGAAGTCCGCCGCCTGCCGGCCGGCTTGCGCGGCATATTCGCCGGCCACCCGCTCAAGCCCACGCCGGGCGGCCGCATCCTCCGGCTCGGCCGCCAGCACTGCGTTGAAATCGCGTGAGGCCGGTGCCAGGCGACCACGCCGCAACAGGCCCTCGGCGCGCTGACGGCGCTGTTCCAGCACGCGGTGGTAGTGGCCCTCGGTCAGCGGGACATCGGCATGCCCGGGGTCGTAGCGCTTGGCGGCGGCCAGCAACAGCGCCGCATCGCCGAGCGCATCGCGCGCCAGTGCGTGGCGGGCCTGCGCCAGCAGATCGGTCAATGCGTCCTCGCGCCCTTCCAGCGCATCGGTACGGTCCGGCGCCAGGGTCAGGATGCGCTGGTACAACGGCAGCGCACTGTCCGGGCTGCCATCCAGGCGCCCTTGCTGTTGCGCGGACACCGCCTGGGCGAACAAGGCATCCAGGCCGGCCCGACGCGCCTGCAGCGCGCGCAGGCGCAGCGCGACCGGGGCGGTCTGCGCCTGCGGCACCTCCAGCGCGTTCGCCAGCGTCAACGCACGTTGTGCAGCGGCGGCGTCCCCGGCTGCGACCGCCGCACGTGCCTGCACCACGGCGGCGGCACCGGTGCGCGCCAGGCCGGCGCGGGCCTCGCCACGGTCGCTGTCCAGGGCAAGCGCGGCCGCGAACAGTTCACGCGCGCCGTTGCCGTCGGCCGCACTGAGGTGGCCGCGTGACAGCGCCGCATCGCCGCGCTGCAGCAGTTGCTGGATGCGCGTGTCCGGCCATAGCCAATCGGCCAGCGGCTTGCGCAGCACGACCGCGGCCAGCAACAGGCAGGCGCACAACACCAGCACCACGCGCCATAGCGCGCGGCTGCGCAATGGCGCCCAGAGGCGGGGCGATCGGGCCCAGCGCGGAAGCGGGAACATGCGGTGGCGTCCGTCCTTGGCGCGACCTGAGGGGGACGCGTTCACCGGGTCATGGTAGCTGTCTGCTGCGAAGACGATGTGGGCTTGGGGGATTCGGGATTCGGGATTCGGGATTCGGGAATCGGGAATCGGGAATCGGGAATCGGGAATCGGGAATCGGGAATCGTCAGGCAGGCACCCCTCGCTTGCTGTGGGTGCGGTCTGTTCCAAAGCGATTGGCGCCGGCGAGCGGCGGCGCACTCAACCGAGTCGCCGCACCTCGTTGACGCCGGGCAGCGCGTCCAGCTTGCCAAGCAGACTGGACAGCTGGCCGTAATCGCTGACCTTCAGGCGCAGGCGCAGCTGCGCCCTGCCGGTGTCGCGCACGTTGTCGCTGTTGATTTCCAGCACGTGCGCGTCCTCCTGCGCGATCAGGTTGGTGATGTCCTTGAGCAGCCAGCGGCGGTCGACCGCGCGCACCTGCACATCCACTTCGTAGCCGCTGCCGGCCTGGCCCCACTCCACCGGGAGCACGCGCTGCGGATGCGCCGCCGCCAGCCGCGACAATGCCGCGCAATCGGTGCGATGCACGGTGATGCCGCGGCCGCGGGTCAGATAGCCGGCGATCGGCTCGCCCGCCACCGGCTGGCAGCAGCGTGCCAGCTGCACCAGCAGATTGCCCACGCCCTGCACGGTGAACTTGGACTTGCCCAGGCCCTCGCGGCGCGCGGTGGGCCGCGGTGGCGCCGGGACCGCGGGCTGCGAGGCGGCCCGTTCGGCCTCCAGCAGGGCGCGGCTGACCTGGTTGGGCCCGGTATCGCCCAGCGCCACCTGGATGTACAGGTCGTCGACCGTCTCGGCGTGGAACTTGCGCGTGGCCACGCCCAGGTCGGCGTGCTGCAGGCCCAGCCGCTTGAGCTCGCGATCGAGCAGGTCCTTGCCGGCCTGCACGTTGCGCGCGCGGTCGAGCTTGTGGAACCAGGCGCGCACCTTGTCGCGCGAGCGCCCGCTGGCCAGAAAGCCGTTGGACGCCAGCAGCCAGTCGCGGCGCGGGTCGGCTTCCTTGGCGGTCATGATCTCCACCCGGTCGCCGCTGCGCAGCCGGTAGGTCAGCGGCACGATGCGGTCGTTGACGCGCGCGCCGCGGCAGCGATGCCCGACCATGGTGTGCACGTGGTAGGCGAAGTCCAGCGGCGTGGCGCCTTGCGGCAGGTCGATGACCTCGCCCTTGGGCGTCAGCGCATACACGCGGTCTTCGATCAGCTCGGCATCCAGCGCACCGGCCAGTTCGCCGTGGTCGCCGTCCTGCACCTGTTCCAGCAACTGGCGCATCCACTGGATCTTGCGGTCGAAGGCCTTCTCGCCGCCCTTGCCGCCTTCCTTGTATTTCCAGTGCGCGGCCACGCCGAGCTCGGCCTGCGCGTGCATCTCGTGGGTGCGGATCTGGACTTCGATGGTGCGCCCTTCCGGGCCGACCACCGCGGTATGCAGCGAGCGGTAGTCGTTGGCCTTGGGCCGGGCGATGTAATCGTCGAACTCGCTCGGCACCGGTGCCCACAGCGAGTGCACTGCCCCCAGGGCGGCATAGCAGGCGGCCACGTCGTCGACCATCACCCGGACCGCGCGGATGTCGTACAGCTGGTCGAAGGACAGGCGCTTTTTCTGCATCTTCCGCCAGATGCTGTAGATGTGCTTCGGCCGCCCGCTCACGTCCGCGCGCAGGCCCTGCTGCGCCAGCGTCGTCGACAAGGTGCGCTTGACCGCATCCAGATAGCGCTCGCGCGCCACGCGGGTTTCGTCCACTTCGCGGGCGATGCGGCGGTAGGTGTCCGGCTCCAGGTGCCGGAACGCCAGGTCCTCCAGCTCCCATTTCACCTGCCAGATGCCCAGCCGGTTGGCCAGCGGCGCATGGATGTCACGGGTGAGCTGGGCCAGTGCACGGCGCTGCTCTTCGCTCAGGCGGTCGGCCACGCGCATGCGCGCCAACTGCCGTGCCAGCAGGATCGGCACCACCCGCAGGTCGTGGATGATGGACAGCAACAGCCGCCGCAGGCCTTCGCTGTTGCGCCCGGCCTCGCGACCGGCGTGCAGGGCCCAGACCTGGTCGGCCGCATCCAGCCCGTCCAGCAGTCCTTCCACCGCCACACGGCGCTCGGCCGGTTGCCAGGGCAGGCCGGCGATCGCGCCGCGCAGCGCCGGCAGGTCGAGCAACAGTGCCGCAATCAGGGTCGCCTCGTCGGCCGCCAGCAACCCCAACGCGTCCAGCGTGTCGGCGAGCAGCGCCCAGGGCACGTCCTCGCTCGGCGAAGGCTGCTGGTGCCAGGCCTGCGCCAGCGCGTCACGCAGGTCTGGCGCGATCGATGCGAGGGCAGGACGCTGCAGCAAGGCATGCAGACGCTCGAAAGAGGAACTGGTCACAGCGGTGGACACGGCGATCGGCAACAACAAAGGGGCTGACAGCTACGGTAACGTGCGCGTCACCTTCTCCACAACGCGCAGTGCGCCGTGGTCGGCGCACTGGCATGCGCCTGCGCTTATGGTCGGTTCACCCGCCAAGGTCTTGATTCGCAACCGCTGCGGGCCACGATTGGTGCAGCGCCGCAAGCCGATCAGCACGGTCAATCGGCTTTTTACATGCTTTTTACAACTCGCCCAGACCGCCTGCCTATCCTCCATTGGCGTCGCCGCTGCGTCCTGCCGCGGCCACGTCATTCCAACCAACTGCGAGGTAGCCGATGAAGACCTGGAAGAAGCCTGTCGTTCGTGAAGTCAACTGTGGCGCCGAGATCAACTGCTACGTCTCCGGCGAATTCTGAGCGCACCTGCCGCCCTTCCTCCCGATGCATGACCGGCGATTGCCGGCAGATAGGTAACAGTTCTCCATGCGCATCATCGTTCTGGGATCGGCGGCCGGCGGTGGGCACCCGCAGTGGAATTGCCACACACCCGCCAGCCGGCGGGCATGGCAACAAGCCGACGGTGCCCAACGTCGTACCCAGGCCAGCATCGCCGTCAGCGCCGATGGCCAGCGTTGGGTCCTGATCAACGCCTCACCCGATTTCCGTCAACAACTCCTCGCAACGCCCGCGCTCTGGCCGCAACGCGGTCTGCGGCATTCGCCGATCGAAGCGGTGTTGCTGACCAGCGGCGAGATCGACCATATCGCCGGGCTGCTGTCGATGCGCGAGAGCCAGGCGTTCTCGCTGCATGCCAGCCGCCGCGTGCTGGACCTGCTGTCGCAGAACCCCATCTTCGATGCAGTCAATCCGGCTTACGTGCAGCGCCAGCCGTTTGCGCTGGAGACGCCACTATCGCTGCTGGGCCTGCAGCTGACGCCCTTCTCGGTGCCGGGGAAGGTGCCGTTGTTCATGGAATCGCGCAGCGGCGGCGACCTGGCCGGCTCCAATGAAGAAACCCTCGGGCTGACCATCGACGATGGCCAGCACCGCGTGCACTACATCCCCGGCTGCGCGGCGATGACCGATGCCTTGCGCGCGCGCCTGCAAGGCGCCGAGCTGGTGTTTTTCGACGGCACGCTGTGGCGCGACGACGAGATGGTGCAACTGGGCATCAGCCAGAAGACCGGCCAGCGCATGGGCCACATGAGCATCGACGGCCCCGACGGCACCATTGCCGCGTTTGCCCCGCTGGAGGTGGCGCGCAAGATCTTCATCCATCTCAACACCACCAATCCCGTGCTCGACATCCACTCGCCGGAGTACGCCAGTGCGCGTGCCAGCGGCTGGGACGTCGCCTACGACGGCCTGGAGATCACCCTGTGACCACCCTGCTCACCCCGGACCAACTGGAGGCGGACCTGCGCGCCATCGGCGCCCGCCTGTATCACGACCAGCATCCTTTCCACGCGCTGCTGCACGAGGGCAAGCTCGATCGCGGCCAGGTCCAGGCCTGGGCGCTGAACCGCTTCGAATACCAGCGCTGCATTCCATTGAAGGACGCCGCGATCCTGGCGCGCATGGACGACCCGGCGTTGCGGCGGATCTGGCGGCAACGCATCCTCGATCACGACGGCAACAGCCCCGGCGATGGCGGCATTGCCCGTTGGCTGCACCTGACCGACGCGCTCGGCCTGGACCGCACGCTGGTGGAATCCGGCCGTGCGCTGCTGCCCGGCACCCGGTTCGCGGTGCAGGCCTACCTGCAGTTCGTGCGCGAAAAAAGCCTGCTCGAAGCGATCGCCTCCTCGCTGACCGAGTTGTTCGCCCCCAACATCATCGGCCGGCGCGTGGCCGGCATGCTCAAGCATTACGACTTCGTCTCGCCCGAAGCGCTGGCCTATTTCGAGCATCGCCTGACCGAAGCGCCCCGTGATTCGGATTTTGCGCTGGACTACGTCAAGCAGCACGCCGATACCGTCGAGAAACAGGACCTGGTCAAGGCCGCGCTGCACTTCAAGTGCTCAGTGCTGTGGGCGCAGCTGGACGCATTGCACGTGGCCTACGTCGCCCCGGGCATCGTGTGGCCGGATGCGTTCGTACCCGCCCGCGACGCCAGCCGGGCCGCAGCGTGAGCAGCATCACCCGCGACAGCCAGCCGGCCCTGCGCGCAGGCGTGCGCCTGCAGCACGACCGCGCGCGCGACCAATGGGTGCTGCTGGCGCCGGAACGGGTGGTCGAGCTGGACGAGATCGCACTGGTGGTGGCGCAGCGCTACGACGGCGCGCGCTCGCTGGCGCAGATCGCGCAGGAACTGGCAGGCGAATTCGATGCCGACGCGGCCGATATCGAAGTTGACGTGATCGAACTCACCAACACGCTGCATCAAAAGCGTCTGCTGCGGCTATGACCATCGCCCCGCCACCCCTGTCGGTGCTGCTGGAGCTGACCCATCGCTGCCCGTTGGCCTGCCCGTATTGCTCCAACCCGATCGCATTGGCGGCGCTGCGCGAGGAAATGGATACCGCCGGCTGGCGCTCGCTGCTGCAGCAGGCAGCCGACATGGGCGTGCTGCAGGCGCATTTTTCCGGTGGCGAACCGATGCTGCGCAAGGACCTGCCCGAGCTGGTGGCGCACGCACGCGCGCTCGGGCTGTACAGCAACCTGATCACCTCCGGCGTGGCCGGCGGCGAGCCGATGCTGGACCAGCTGCAGGCGGCCGGGCTGGAGCATGTGCAGCTGAGCGTGCAGGATGTCGACCCGGCCGGTGCCGACCGTATCGCCGGCTATCGCAACAGCCTGGCGAAGAAGCGCGCGTTTGCCGCCGCCGTACGTGCGCGCGGCCTGCCGCTGACGCTCAATGCGGTCTTGCATCGCCATAACGCCGAGCGCGTGCCCGGCATGATCGCGCTGGCGCTGGAGTGGCAGGCCGAACGCATCGAAGTGGCGCACACCCAGTACTACGGCTGGGGCCTGCGCAATCGCGCCGCGCTGATGCCCAGCCGCGCGCAGCTGATGGCCACGATTGATGCGGTGGAAACCGCCCGCCGCGAGCTCGGCGACCGCCTGGCGATCGACTTCGTCACCCCCGATTACTACGCCCGCCAGCCCAAGCCGTGCATGGGCGGCTGGGGCCAGCGCTTCGTCAACATCTCCCCGCGCGGCGACGTGCTGCCCTGCCACGCAGCCGAAACCATCGACGGCCTGCGCTTTGACAACCTGCGCGAGCGTTCGCTGGCCGACATCTGGAACAACGGCGAGGCCTTCGTGCGCTTCCGCGGCACCGCGTGGATGCCCGAGGTCTGCCAGGGCTGCCCCAAGCGCGAGATCGACTGGGGCGGCTGTCGCTGCCAGGCGCTGGCGCTCAGCGGCGATGCCGCCACGCTGGACCCGGTCTGCGAACGCTCGCCGCGGCATGCCGAGGTGCGCGCCACCGCCGAACGCGAAGCTGCAGCGCCGGCACCGGAGTTGGTTTACCGCCGTCCCGAGCGCGCGAAAGTGCCCGCGTAGACCTTACGTCGCCGGTGGCGGAGCGCCCCCACACCCTGGTGGTGCCTCCACGCTGTGCGAGGCGGCTTGGGCTGTCCCGCACACATCAGCACCTGTGGTCTCAGGCTGCACGCTGCGCTCCAGCGTCTACACTAGCGGCCTCTTCGTCTTCTGGATGGCTTCCATGTCGCTCGCGCGCCGCATTCCCTTGCTGGTCTGCCTGACCCTTGCCCTGAACGCCACCCCGGCCCTGGCACAGCGCGCGGTGCAGGGCGACCTGCAGTCGCAGATGAGCGCCGAACAGTTCAAGGCCGCCGGCCTGGACAAGCTCGATGCCGGCGAACTGGCCGCGCTCAACGACTGGCTGCAGGGCAAGGTCGCCGAGGAAGCTGCGGTCGTGGTCGAACAGGCCAAGGAAGCCGGCCGCCAGGAAGTGATCGTCAAGAACCGCGGCTTCTTCGATTTCGGCAGCAAGGAGCCGATCGAGAGCAGCATCGTTGGCGAGTTCAAGGGTTTTTCGACCGGGCGCGTCTACACGCTCGCCAATGGCCAGGACTGGGAGCAGACCGACGCCGCCACGTTGTCGGGCGTGCGCAAGACCGCGCCCAAGGTCAAGATCAAGCCGGGCCTGGTCGGCGTGTGGTATCTGCAGATCGAGGGCTACAACACCCAGGCCAAGGTCCGCCGGATCAAGTAAGCCCAACCGGGCACCGCGCGGCCCGCCAGCGGGCTGGCGCACCCACGCCACTGGGAGAACACGCATGCGGTCGATGACACGTTGCAGCCTGGTGTTGCTGGCGTCGCTGGGCTGGTTTGCAGGTGCTGCGCCTGCAGGCGCGGCCCCTGCAGCCGCCCTGTCAGCGCAGCAGTGCGCCGACGCGCCCGAGGTCGGCATCGACCAGGCGCTGGTGTGCTATCACGATGCCATCGAACGCCAGCCGCTGGTCTACCGGCGTGTGGCCACCCGCCCGGTGGCCGGCGTCGAGCGGCGCGATTACCTGCTGACCTCGCAGCAATGGTCGCCCGAGGCACTGGTGCAGCCGGCCAGTTGGCAACACGATGTCGCGATCTATGTCCCCACGGATGCGCTGCCGACACGTGCACTGTTGCTCTCCACCAATGGCACCCGTCATCCAGCCGATGGCGGCGCGCCGCAGCCGTCCAGCGAGTTGTCGCCCGAGGCCCTGGCGACGCTGGCAAAGCGCAGCCGCACCGTGGTGATTGCGCTGGGCGATATCCCCAGCCAGGCGCTGACCTATCGCAACGACGGCACGCCGCGCCGCGAAGACGACAGCGTCGCCTACAGCTGGTCGCTGTTTCTGGCATCGCCGCAGCAACGCAAGACCCTGCCGCTGCATGTGCCGATGGCCGCCGCCATCGCGCGCACCATGAGCCTGGCCGAACGCGAATTGGCGCCGTTGCAGATTCATCGCTTCATCCTCGCCGGCGCCTCCAAGCGTGGCTGGGCGAGCTGGCATGCCACCATTGCCGATGCGCGCGTGGAGGCCGTGGTGCCATTGGTGATCGACATCCTCAATCTGCCGGCGGTGCTCGAGCACATGTACCGGAGCTATGGCGGCAACTGGCCGATCGCATTCAACGCCTACGCCAGGCAGGGCATCACCACACAGCTGCACACACCGGCCTTTGCGCAACTGGTGCAACTGCAGGATCCGCTGCATTATCTGCACACGCCGCAGCGCAAACGCCTGGCCGTGCCCAAGTACATCGTCAATGCCAGTGGCGACGATTTTTTCCTGCCGGACAACACGCAGTTCTTCTACAACGCGCTGCCCGGCAGCAAGGCGCTGCGCATGGTGCCCAACAGCGCGCATAACGGCATCCGCGCCTTCATCGTCGACAGCCTGGTGCCCTTCGTGACCCGGCTGCAGCAGCAACGCGCGCTGCCAAAGGTGCGCGATTCGCTGCGCGCAGGCGAACACCCGCAGCTCCGCTTCCACTCCTCCGAGCGCCCTGTGCAGTTGCGCCTGTGGCAGGCGAGCAACCCGGTGGCGCGCGACTTCCGCCATGCCTGCGGCATTCGCTACAGCGCCACGCCGATCACGCCGGCACGCGGCAACACCGTGTCGGTACCGGTACGGATGCCCGAAGCCGGCTGGAGCGCGTACTTCGTCGAGGCCACCTACGCGGACGGCTTCGTCGCCACCAGCCAGACCTATGTGCTCGGCAAGCAGCAGTACCCGACGCAGGCACCACCCACCGACGGCGCGGCCTGCAGCACCTTGCCGGGCGCTGCCTCTACGGCAGCCGCGCGCCGACTGGGCGACTCCGCCGACAACTGACAACCAGGCTGTCGGTATCGAATGTCGATGTCGATGTCGATGTCGATGTCGATGTCACGATGGTCCAGTCCCCGGATGGCGACAAGCGCCACCGTCGCAGGCCAGGAGTGACCCGCGCGCGCCTTCCGCACTGCGCAATCGCCTCCGCGCAGACAGCGCTGAATCGGGCGATCCTGCACTTGAGCCTGCCAGCAAGATCGATCCAACCCGACTGAACCATTGACATCGTTGTCACCAACTTCTACACAGGCCGCTACTCGCCGGTTGCATTGGCCGACCGGACGAACCCAAAGGACTGCACGTGGCTGCGACTTCGCGTTCTGCTCTCGCTACCGGCCTGCCCACCGCACCGGTTGCCACCGGCTTCATCGCGGCCGACGTCGGTGGCACGCATGTGCGGGTCGGCCACATCGCGCAGGCGGACAACGCTGCAGCCGAGCTGGCGCATTACCGCACCTACCGCTGCGCCGAACACGCCAGTCTGGACGCCATCCTTGCCGACTTCCTGCAGACCGGACGCGATGTCGAAGCCGTGGTGATCGCCAGTGCCGGGGTCGCACTGGACGATGGCAGCTTCATCAGCAACAACCTGCCGTGGACGATTTCGCCTGGCCGCATGCGCGCCGCGCTCGCCGTGCCCAGCGTGCACCTGGTCAACGATTTCGAAGCGGTGGCCTACGCCGCCCCCTTGATGGAGCAACGCGCCGCGCTGCAACTGAGCGGGCCGACCCCGCGGCATGCGCGCGCCACCGGCCCGATCCTGGTGGTCGGCCCCGGCACCGGGCTGGGTGCGGCGGTCTGGATCGATGCCAGGCCGCGGCCGATCGTGCTCGCCACCGAAGCCGGCCAGGTCGCCCTGGCCAGCAACGACGTGATGGAACTGCAGTTGCTGCGGATCCTGCTGCGTGGCGAGCGCTATCTGCCACTCGAGCATGTGCTGTCCGGGCCCGGCCTGCTGCACCTGTACAACGCCGCGTGCGAACTGCATGGCGCCACCCCGCGCCATCGGCTGCCGGCCGCGATCACGCATGCCGCGCTGCACGAAGACGATGCGCTGGCACGCGAGTGCCTGCAGATCTTCTCCGCCGTGCTGGGTAGCGCGGTCGGCGACATGGCGCTGGCCTACGGCGCGGCCGGCGGCATCTATCTGGCCGGCGGCTTCTTGCCGACGATCGGGCCGTTCCTGCAGAACAGCGCTTTCCGCGAACGCTTTCTGGCCAAGGGCCGCATGCGCGCGGTGCTCGAACGCATCCCGGTCAAGCTGGTCGAGCACGGGCAACTGGGCGTGCTTGGCGCGGCTAACTGGTATCTGCAACACCACGCTGACCTGTCGTAAGCGATCCACCACGCGCTCGGTCCCGAGCGCGCGTCTGCAAGACCCCGCATCCGGCGAGCAGCAGCCCGCCGTCCTTCCCTGTGCGTGATGAGGAGAGACATCATGAAATACAGCATCACCCTGCTGTCCAGCGCGATCGCGTTGTCGCTGGCATTCGCTGCGCAAGCCCAGGACGCGCTCGACCGACAGGCCACCGACCTGGATGCCGTGCAGGTGGTCGGCATCCGTGCCAGCCTGGAAAAGTCGCTCGACACCAAACGCAACAACGCCGGCATTTCCGAAGCGATCACCGCCGAAGACATCGGCAAGTTTCCAAGCACCAACGTGGCCGAGGCGCTGTCGCAGATTCCCGGCGTCACCCTGGACCGGCGCTTCGGCCAGGGCGAGCGCGTCAGCATCGACGGCACCGACCCCAGCCTCAATCTGTCCTTCCTGGACGGCCACCCGGTGGCACAGGCGATCTGGCTCTACGGCGAGCAACCCAGCCGCGGATTCGACTACACCTTGCTGGCGCCGCAGATCCTGGGCCGCGCGGAAATCCTCAAATCCTCCGAAGCACGCCTGACCGAGGGCAGCCTGGGCGGCACGGTGCTGATGCATACCCGGCAGCCGCTGGACCTGGACGTCAACGAGGTGGCCGCATCCGTCGGCTACAGCTACAGCGCACAGGCCAGCGAAGGAAAACCGAATGCCGCGCTGCTGTATAGCTGGAAAAACGCGGCCGACACCTTCGGCATCGCGGTATCGGCGCAGCATTACGAAGAGCGCGTCGATCGCCGCGGCATGGAAGTGTTCGGCTATGCGCCGGCCAGCACATTTGCCAATGCCGCAGGCGGCGTGCCCGCCGATGCGGACGTGCCCAACTCGATCAACGCGGCCTGGTTCCAGCAGGATCGCGAGCGCGACAGCGCCGTGGTCAACCTGCAACTCAAGCCCAGCGAGGCGCTGGAATTCAACCTCAGCGGCCTGTACATCAACGAGAACTTCGACAACTACAACCAGTCGATGTACAGCTTCCTGACCTGGAATGCCGGCACCGTGGCGGCAGTGGATCAACTCGGCGGCCTGCGCAACGGCGTGGTGACCAGTGGGCATTCCGGCGCCAATGCCGACCCGCTCGGCGGCACCGTGATCTACGACAACAACGTGCGCGAATCGGAAGTCACCACCAAGGGCCTGGACCTGCGCGGCGCGTTTCGCGGCGATGGCTGGGGAGTGAACGGGCAGCTGGGCCAAAGCAGATCCGAGAACAAGGACCTGTCGCAGTACTTCATCGAACCGTTCTATAACGGCGGTTTCAGCTGGGACACGCGGCGCGGCATCCGCTTCGACGACCCGGCGCGTGCGCGCGATCCGGCCAACTGGGGCTCGGCCGACGGCTGGTTCGGCAATAACGGCATCTTTTCCACCGAAAGCAAGGACACCTATGGCCAGCTCGATCTGAATCTGCAATTCGACAGCGTGTTCAATCAACTGCTGCTGGGCGTGCGTCATGGCAAGCACGAGGAGCGCTTCGAGCTCAACGTCTATGGCGGCGTGACGCCGGGAACGCTGACCGATGTAGGCACGATCGGGCTCACCGATCTGCCGGATTTCTATCCGGACCACGGCCGGCACGTGCAGGCAGGCCGCAACAATGTGCTGGACTGGATCCGCAACAGCCCGGTCGACTACGGCGCGCCGGACCCGGCCAGCTACCTCAACAACACCTGGGCGCTGCAGCAGACCAACAACGCCGCCTATGCCCAGCTGAATTTCTCCGGCGGCGGCCTGCGCGGCAATCTCGGGCTGCGTTATGTGGATTCGAAAACCGAGGGCAGCGGCTTCGTCTACAGCGGCACGCCCACCCTGCAGAACGCCGACAGCCTGTGGCAGACCCGCACGCGCAAGGAGGATTTCCTGCTGCCCTCGCTCACGCTGGCCTACGAGGCCGCCGACGATTGGGTGTTCCGGTTTGCCGCGGCCAAGGTGATCGCCTGGGCGCCGTACAACCAGATGGTCAACAACACCTTCCTCAACGACACCACGTTGACCGGCAGCGGCGGCAATGCCGAGCTGTCTCCGTACGAATCCTGGAACTTCAACCTGTCGGCCGAGTATTACTTTGCCCAGCAGTCGGTGGTGGCGTGGTCGCTGTTCTACAAGAAGATCGACAACTACATCGATACCAGCGCCAGCGTGGAACGCCAGTACAACGCGCTACGCGATACCGCGCCGCAAAGCTGGGCGCAGTTGCTCGGCAGCAACGGTTGCACCGCCGATGGCTACTGCGATTACAGCATCCAGCGGCCACGCAACGCCGGCGATGGCAAGGTCAAGGGCTTCAACATCGCGTTCCAGCAGCCGTTCGGCGACAGCGGCTTTGGCCTGACCGCCAACTACACCTACGCCAGTGGGCAGAACAACACCGGCGACGCGCTGCCCTACCAGTCGCGCAACAGCGTGGCAGTCAGCCCGTACTACGAAAAGGGCCCGCTCAACGCGCGGCTGACCTACAACTGGCGCGACAGCTACCTGGCCGGCGGTTACGTGGCCGGCGCCGCGCCGGCAAGCGTGGACGACTATGCCGAACTCGGCGCGAGCATCGGCTATGCGTTCAGTCCGAACTGGTCGTTGCAGATCGACGCGCAGAACCTGCTGGACGAGCAATACCTGCAGTATCTCGGCGACACCGACCACCTGGCCGGTCGCTACAGAAGCGGGCGCCGCTATATGGCAAGCCTGCACATGAAGTTCTAGCAGCGGCTGGCAAAACGGCTGCGCTCACCGCCAGGCGGGCGCGGCCCGTGCTCGGAATCGGCACGTACACCTCGTGCAGGCCGGTTCCGGGCGCGCCGTCCACGCCCAGCCGACCACTGGCCGCTATGTTTCGTTAGTGGCTTCAAGCGCAGCGCGCGGCATGAGCAACCCGTTGATGACAGGACTGCGCTGATGGCAGCGCGCTGGTGATGACGGCAAGCCGTCGTCACCAGCGCCAGCACCACTCAGTTGCGCAACGCCGCCACCCGCTGCGACAGCTTCTTCGCCGACACGCCCGACCTGGCGCCCAGCTCCTGCGCAAAGACCGACACGCGCAATTCCTCAAGATCCCAGCGTAGCGACTGCCACTCATCACGTTGCTGCAACCCACGCGCGGCCGCCTGGTCCAATGCATCCACGAACGGCTTGAGTTCGAGCATGCGCGCCTGGTCGCGGGCCGGATCGCGTTTGGCACGCTCGGTCCGCAGGATCATCGCCTTGAGATAGCGCGGATAACTGGCCAGTGCCTCGGCCGGTGTTTCGCGCAGGAAGCCGGCATGCACCAGCGCGCGCAGCTGCTGTTCCATATCGTCCAGGTTGCCGCGCGCCCAGCCCATCAACGGCGCCTCCAGCAGCGGCTTGAGTTCGGCCACGGCGCCAAGGATGCTTTCGGCCAGCGTCAGCCGTTCCATCGCCTCGCCGAACAGGCGCTTGCCGGCCTCGTCGCGGCGCTGCGCAAAGGCACCGGGGTCGCGTATCGCGCCCAGGCCATCGGCCAGCACCGCGTTGAGCGCGGCATCGACCAGATCGCCGCGCAGCCGCTCCTGCGATTCGATCGCCGCGTACAGCAGGCCGGTCTTGGGCGACACCGGCAGTTGCTTGCGCGCCTGCTTGATCTTGTCGGCCAGCGCGATTTCCAGCAGCCGGCGCACGCCGCGCGGATGCGCCTGCGCCGCTTCGTTGCGGTCGGCAAAGATGCGCAGCGCCGCATCTTCGCCCTGGTCCACCAGCGCCGGATACGCCGGCACGCCGGCTTCGCCGGCCACCTGCTCGGGAATCGGCGTGGACGGAAAATCGCGCAAGCCCTCGGCCGCCAGCGCGCGCCCCGCGCGTGCGGCGAAGGCCTGGCCGGCACGCTCGCCAAAGCGTGCGCGCAATCCGTCCAGGTCGCGCGACTCGGCCAGTACCTTGCCGTCGTCATCGCGCAGGCGCAGGTTCATCAGCAGATGCGTGTCCAGCGACTCTTCGTCGAAATCCAGCGCCGCCACCTGCGTGCCGGTGGCCTTGGTCAGGAAGCGCGCCAGCTCGCCACGGATAGCGTCGGCCGAGGCGATGCTGTAGGCCTCGTAGAACGCGCGCCCGAAATCCGGCGCCGGCACATAGTTGCGCCGTTGCGCCTTGGGCAGGCTGCGAATCAGGGCCGATGCCTTGTCGGCGACGAAGCCCGGCGCCAGCCACGACAGCCGCGCCGGATCCAGCGCATTGAGCAGGTGCAGCGGCACATCCAGCGTCACCCCGTCATCGATGGCGCCCGGCTCGAAGCGGTAATGCAAGGGCAGCCGCGCATCGCCCAGCGGGAAATACTTCGGAAACCGGTCGGCCTCGCTGCCTTCGCCGGGCAATAGGTCGTTCAACGTCCAGTGCAGGCCGCGGCGCTTGTCCGGCGGCAAGGTCTTCCACCATGCATCCAGCCCGCTGGCCGAGTGCAGCTCGGCCGGGATGCGATCCAGATACCAGCGCGCCTGCCAGTCTTCGTCGGCGACGATGCCGGCACGACGCAGCTTGGCTTCTTCCTCGCGCGCCTGCTCCAGCACCTTGAGGTTGTCGGCGATGAACGCCGCACGCGTATTGATCTCGCCGGTGACCAGGCCCTGGCGCACGAACAGGTCGTGTGCGCCGGCCGGATCGATCTTGCCGAAGTGGACCGGCTTTTTCAGCGCCAGCACCAGGCCGAACAGGCTGATCTGCTCGGATGCCACCACCTGCCCCTGCGCACGCGACCAATGCGGGTCGAAATGCTTGCGTGCCAGCAGATGCCCCAGCTCGGCGATCGCCCAGTCCGGCTCGATCGCGGCATTGGTCATGCCCCAGACTTTTTGCGTATCCAGCAGCGTGGCGGCCAGCATCCACGGCGGCGGCTTGCGTGCCAGTGCCGAGCCGGGAAACGGCACGAACCGGCGCTGCCGCGCGGCGAGAAAATCGCCTTTTTCGGTGCGATGGCCGATCTGCGTGGGCAGGCCGGCCAACAGCGCACGATGCAGGGCCTGATACGCCGCCGCGCGTTCGCGCTCGCTGATGCGCGCCGAGGCCTCGGCAAGGTCGGCCTGCTTGCTGGCAGCGGCGGACGTGGCTTGCGCAGGTGGCGCAGTCGGATCCGGCTTGCCTTCACGCGCCAGCCGCGCAGCGCGATGCAACTGCCCGCGCGTCGGCCGGTTGGCGTTGTGCCCGTCCTCGCGCGCAGGCGCGCTGGCACCTGCCAGCAATGGCGCCAGCATCGCAGCGGCCGGCTCCTCGCTCCACCCCAGCTCCTCGCACAACAGGCGCAGCTGCCGATGCAGCTCACGCCATTCGCGCATGCGCAGGAACCCGAGGAAATGCCGGTTGCACCAATCGCGCAACTTGGACTGGGTGAGGTCCTCGTGCACCTGTCGGTAGGCCTCCCACAACCGCAGGATGCCGACGAATTCAGAGCGTGCATCGGCAAACAGCGCGTGCGCGTTGTCGGCCGCCTCGCGTGCTTCGGGCGGGCGCTCGCGCGGATCCTGGATACCCAGGAACGCGGCGATGATGATCATCTCGCGCAGGCAACCGTGCTGTTGCGCAGCCACCAGCATGCGCGCCAGCTTGACGTCCACCGGCAGGCGCGCCATCTGGCGGCCGATGGCGGTGAGGCGCCGATTGGCATCGATCGCGCCCAGCTCCAGCAACTGCTGCCAGCCGTCGGCGACTGCGCGTTCGTCCGGCGCTTCCAGGAACGGGAACTCCTCGATCCGCCCCAGCCCCAGTTGCAGCATGCGCAGGATCACGCCCGACAAGGACGAGCGGCGGATTTCCGGGTCGGTGAATGCCGGCCGCGCGGCAAAATCCGCTTCGGCATACAGGCGGTAGCAGATGCCTTCGGCAATGCGGCCGCAGCGGCCCATGCGCTGGTTGGCGCTGGCCTGCGAGATCGGCTCGATATGCAGGCGGTCCAGCTTCTGGCGCGGGCTGTAGCGCTTGATCCGCGCAAAGCCCGGATCCACCACATACCGGATGCGCGGCACCGTCAGCGAGGTTTCGGCCACGTTGGTGGCCAGCACCAGGCGCCGGCGCGGCCCCGGGTTGAACACGCGGTCCTGGTCGGCCGCCGACAGCCGGGCGTACAGCGGCACCACTTCGGTTTCGCGGTACTTGCGCCGTTCCAGCGCCTGGTGCGCATCGCGGATCTCGCGCTCGCCGGGCAGGAACATCAGCACGTCACCACGCGGATCGATGCGGGTGATCTCGTCGATCGCCGCCACGATCGCATCGTTGACGGTGCGCTCGCCATCGCGGCCATTGCCACGCTCGCCGTCGCCGCCGTCGTCGGCCTCGCCTTCGAGCGGCCGGTAGCGCACCTCGACCGGGAAGGTCCGGCCTTCCACGTCGATCACCGGCGCGTTGTCGAAATGCCGGGCGAAGCGCTCGGTGTCGATGGTGGCCGAGGTGACGATCAACTTCAGATCGGAGCGCTTGTGCAGCAGCTGCTTGAGATAGCCGAGCAGGAAATCGATGTTGAGGCTGCGCTCGTGCGCCTCGTCCACGATGATGGTGTCGTAGGCCGACAACCAGCGGTCGCTGGCGATCTCGGCCAGCAGGATGCCGTCGGTCATGAACTTGATCCGCGACTGCTCGCCGACCCGGTCGGTAAAGCGCACCTGGAAACCCACCGTGGTGCCCAGCGGCGTCTTCAGCTCCTCGGCCACGCGCGCGGCCACCGCCCGCGCGGCGATCCGGCGTGGCTGGGTGCAGCCGATCATGCCGGCCGCGCCGCGCCCGGCCGCCAGACACAGCTTGGGCAGCTGGGTGGTCTTGCCCGAGCCGGTCTCGCCGGCGATGACGACGACCTGATGGTCGCGGATCAGCGCGATGATGCGCTCGGCCTCGCGCGCGATCGGCAGTTGCTCGTCCAGCGTGATGGCCGGCTGCTGCTCGGCACGCGCCTGGCGTTGCGCCTGCGACGCTGCCAGCGCCTGCTCGAAGGCCTCGCGCACCTGCGGGTTGCCGGGCTTGCCCTGCCAGCGCGACCATAGACCGAGCAACCGGCCACGGTCGCGGCTCATCGCGCCATCGACGGCGCGGCGGCGCTCACGCAAGGTGTTGGCAAGGTCGGTGTCGATAGCGCTCATTGATCGAAAAATGTGAAAGATTGAATGACAGCGGATCCTTTAGCCTGTCTATTGTGACCCGATATCTGTTTCCTCAGGAGGACCATTCCCATGTCCAAGAAAAAGAACGCCAACAAGCCCGTCGTCATCAATGAAGCATTGGACGCACTGCCGGTCGCCGCAGCATCGGCACCACACATCGATATCGGGATCAAGGACGGTGATCGCAAGCAGATCTCCGACGGTCTGGCCCGCTACATGGCTGACGCCTTCACCCTGTACCTGAAGACCCACAACTTCCACTGGAATGTCACCGGGTCGATGTTCAACTCGCTGCACACCATGTTCGAGACCCAGTACACCGAGCAGTGGGCGGCGCTGGACGAAGTGGCCGAGCGCATCCGCGCCCTGGGCTACAACGCACCGGGCTCCTACAGCGAGTTCGTCGCCCTGACCTCGATCCCGGAAGAACAGGGGCTGAGCGACAGTGCCGACTGGCGTGAAATGGTGCGCCAGCTGGTCAGCGGCAACGAAGCGGTCTGCCGCACCGCGCGCAAGGTGCTGGGCACCGCCGACGACGCCGGCGACGACCCGACCGTGGACCTGCTGACCCAGCGCCTGCAGACCCACGAGAAGTACGCCTGGATGCTGCGCTCGCTGCTGCAGTAACCCCTGGGCCTGGCCCCTGCGAGTGTGCCCAAGGTTTCGCTGCACCGGAACCTTGGGCCCCTGCTCCATCGCCGGCCACACCCCGCGCCTTCGGCGCGCCCCTGACTCGGCGGGTTGCGGTCCTCTCCGCGTCGCGAAACATGTCCCCCGGCATTCACATCGCGGCAATCCCCGACGCACCGTTGCGCAACACCGCCCGCCTGACACCGGCCAGGGCTTGACCCGCGCGGTATCCTAGGCGGATGTCTTCCCCCGCCCACGAACTGCTCAGCCGCGTCTTCGGTTACGACGACTTCCGCGGCCCACAGCAAGCCATTGTCGAACACGTCGCGGCAGGCAACGATGCCCTGGTGCTGATGCCCACCGGCGGCGGCAAGTCGCTGTGCTACCAGGTGCCGGCGCTGTTGCGCGACGGTATCGGCATTGTGGTCTCGCCGCTGATCGCACTGATGCAGGACCAGGTCGAGGCCTTGCGCCAGCTCGGCGTGCGCGCCGAATTCCTCAATTCCACGCTGGACGCGGAAAACGCCCAGCGGGTCGAACGTGCGTTGCTGTCCGGCGACCTTGACCTGCTCTACGTCGCGCCGGAGCGCCTGCTGACCCAGCGCTTCCTGTCCTTGCTGGAACGCAGCCGCATCGCGCTGTTCGCCATCGACGAGGCGCATTGCGTTTCGCAATGGGGCCACGATTTCCGCCCCGAGTACCGCCAGCTCACCGTCTTGCACGAACGCTGGCCGCATATCCCGCGCATGGCCTTGACCGCCACCGCCGACCCGCCGACCCAGCGCGAGATCGCCGAACGCCTGGATCTGGTCGACGCGCGCCACTTCGTCAGTTCCTTCGACCGCCCCAACATCCGCTACACCGTGGTGCAGAAGGACAACGCGCGCAAGCAGCTGCAGGAGTTCCTGGGCCGTCACCGCGGCTCGGCCGGCATCGTCTATGCGATGTCGCGGCGCAAGGTCGAAGAGACCGCGCAGTATCTGTGCTCGCAAGGCTTCAACGCCCTGCCCTACCACGCCGGCCTGCCGGCCGAGGTGCGTGCGGAAAACCAGCGCCGCTTCCTGCGCGAGGACGGCATCATCATGGCCGCCACGATCGCCTTCGGCATGGGCATCGACAAGCCGGACGTGCGCTTCGTGGCGCATGTGGATCTGCCCAAGTCGCTGGAAGGCTATTATCAGGAAACCGGCCGCGCCGGCCGCGATGGCGACCCGGCCGAGGCCTGGCTCTGCTACGGCCTGGGCGATGTGGTGCTGCTCAAGCAGATGATCGAACAGGGTGAGGCAGCCGAGGAGCGCAAGCGGCTGGAGCGCGCCAAGCTCGATCACCTGCTCGGCTACTGCGAATCGATGCAATGCCGCCGCCAGGTGTTGCTGGCCGGCTTCGGCGAGACCTATCCCAAGCCCTGCGGCAACTGCGACAACTGCCTGACGCCCGCCGCCGCGTGGGACGCCACCGTGGCCTCGCAGAAGGCGCTCAGCTGCGTGTACCGCAGCGGGCAACGCTTCGGTGTCGGCCACCTGATCGACATCCTGCGCGGCAGCGAGAACGAGCGCATCAAGCAGCTCGGCCACGACCAGCTGAGCACCTACGGCATCGGCCGCGACCTGGACGAGCGCACCTGGCGCGGGGTGTTCCGCCAGCTGGTGGCCGCCAGCCTGCTGGAGGTCGACAGCGAAGGCCATGGCGGCCTGCGCCTGACCGACGCCAGCCGCCAGGTGCTCAAGGGCGAGCGCCAGGTGATGATGCGCCGCGAGAACCCGGCTGCCGGGCGCGAGCGCAGCGCGCAACGCACCGGCCTGCCGGTGCAGCCGCAGGACCTGGTGCTGTTCAACGCCCTGCGCGGCCTGCGCGCGGAGCTGGCCAAGGAGCAGAACGTGCCGGCCTTCGTGATCTTCCACGACAGCACGCTGCGCAATATCGCCGAACAGCGGCCCACCAGCATCGACGCACTCTCGCGTGTCGGCGGTATCGGCGGCGGCAAACTCGCCCGCTATGGGGCGCAGCTGATCGAGATTGTGCGCGAGCAGGGCTGATGCAGCAGCGTGTGCCATCGCGGTGACGGCGCCGGCATGAAAATCCGCGCAATCGACAGCGCGCATTCAATCAGCCGTTGCTAGTTTCACAAGTCGATCTGGCACGCGCTGTCTGTCCCTCCTGGTAGAGTCCATCCGATGAAACGCAGCCTGCTTCTCCTGGCCACTCTGTTTGCCGCCGGCAGCGCGCTCGCCCAGGCCGGCGGGCGCAGCGCCGAGCCGGGATCGGCGCAATCGCTGGACCTGAGCGTTCCGCAAGCCCCGGTGCAGTACCGCTCCGACCCCGCGTACAGCACCGACCCGCCGGGCACCTTCTATGGCGACAAGAGCGGCCCCAAGCCTGCGCTGACCCGCCCCAGCGCGGCCTCGCTTGCGGCCGAACGCGCCGAACAATGCCAGGGCAAGCTGCATGGCGCGGTCGAAACCGGCATGGGCTACTCCAACCGCGGCGGCAACAGCAACTGGCAGGCGGTCAACCTGAATTCCTGCAAGACCTATTACGACGATGACGGCAAGGCGCATCAGATCGGCGTCAGCATCAGTGTCGGGCGCGGCGAAGGCCCGCTATTCGGGCCGCGCTACGGCCCCGGCGGCTATGGTCCTGGCCCGTTCGGCTGGTAACCGTACGGCTCCGTCTGCGTTGACAGAGGGTTCACTGCCGCATCGCTGAGAATGTGGCCTGCCTTACGAGACGTGCTCATGTCACAGAACAAGGAACGGCCAGTTGTATTCGTCGTCGAAGACGGCGATGGCACCCGACAACTCAGCTGCCTTGTGCTGGAAAGCTATGGTTTTACCTGCCGCAGCGCCGGCTCGGTCGAGGAGGCCCTGGCCCTGATCGAAAGCGACCCGCGCGTCGATGTGCTGTTTTCCGACATCCATTTCCCGGGCGGCCTGACCGGCGTGGATCTGGCGCTCAAGACCGCGCACGCCCCCTACAACCTGCCCGTGCTGCTCACCTCCGGGCTGGCGGTGGAGTATGTGGAAGAGATCCTGCCGGATGGCGTGGCCTTCCTCGAGAAACCGTATACCCCCGAGCAGCTGCTGAGCGCGATCCGCAGCGTGATGGCCAAGCACCGGATACTTCCCACTCCGGTCGCCTGATGCAGAGGGTCGCGACTGGACGGCGACCCACAATCCCGGTATGAAGTGGCGGCCGATGCGATGTGTCGGCAACGGGGATTGATCACGACACGGTTGTGCCAGGGACGCGGCGCCATGCCCGCCTGGCCCGACCATGCCTTACGCCAGGGGACAACATGAAACACCTAGTGACCGCAGCCATGGCCATGGCTGCGTTGAGCGGTTGCGCGACGGTCATGAACGACGCGACCCAGCCCATCCGTGTGGATACCAAAACTGCCGATGGGCACCTCATCGCTGGCGCCGACTGCGCCCTCAGCAACGACAAGGGACGGTTCACCCTGAAGTCCGGGCAGACCGTGCAGGTACGCCGGTCCTCGCGCGACCTGGAAGTCAGCTGCGTGCTGCCCGGTCAGCGCAATGCCGCCGGTCGTTCCATCTCGCGCGCCAACATCGGGATCTGGGGCAACATCCTGATCGGCGGCGCGATCGGCGCCATCGTCGATCACGGCAAGGGCACCGGCTACACCTACCCGAGCTGGATCCAGCTGGTATTCGGACAGACGCTGAGCTTCGACCGCCACCGCGAGGACCGCGGCCAGCCGTTACAGGGCGACAACGCACACGTCGCGGCAACCGCCTCCGGCACCGAAAGTGCACCCGGCGAAGCCGTCACGCTGCCGCTGGCAGGCGAGGTCGCCCCGCCTGTGCAGGCAGGCACAGCAGCACCGGCCAGCAAGGTCGCAGCCACGGTTGCGCCTGCGGGCCCGGCGATGTCCACCGAATCGGCCAGCACACGCGCCCAGGGCATCAGCAGCGGCCTGAATTGCGGCACGGTGCAGGCACACAGCGCCACGCGTTTCACCGCCGCCTGCAGTGGCGGCAGTACGGTGCAGATCGACTGCGCCGGCTTCCGCTGCAGCGCAACCTTCCCCTGACCTGACATGGCTGCGCTCGGGGACGAGCGCAGCCCGACGGCTTGACGATCGTCGGGGATGACCCGACACGCTGTCGGCGCAGTCCCGATTTACGTGCCGCACGCCCCATTTAAACTGCAGCCACCGGACGCGAGGCCTGTTGGGCCGTTCAACTCGCGAGGCGCTGAGCACGCCCCCCGCCGGAACATCGCCGGCATCGCGTGACGCGCCTGGGTCGTGGTTGGTTGATCGTCCACCAGCGTGGATGCGCGCGCCTTTCAGGCGAAGAAGTCAGCCGTGCGCACGCACAGGCGGCTCGCTCGAGTGTGCCGTCGAACCATCTGATGCGTGTGCGACCACTGCGCCTGTGCTCCAGCGGACGTTACGAGATTCCCGAACCTGCAGCTGGATCCGTGCCGATATCCGCCTTGGCTGAGCTTGCGCGACGCCGTCGGATGCATTGGTTTGCCAGCCTCTCCCCAGCAGGTGGCTGGTCGCTGCTGTTCCTGCGCTTCCGGCTGCAGACCTGTCAGCTTGCCGCCGGCAGGCGAACACGTGCTCGGTCGCGCCTGTATTGCAGCCGCTGCGTCGGCACGCAGGTACACGCGAACGCGCTTGCAGCCGTCGCGCGCGCTTGCGGGGCCAGGCGACGCGGCGCGGTTGCGCGCGGCCGCTGCAGCGTATTTCACGCCATCAAGCAGGCCGCTCGCTAGGCTGACGTCAGTGCAGCACTCGGCTGCGAAGATTTTCAGGAAATTCCCATGGGCGACAATTCGTTTCTGTCACCGGCCTTCATCATTCTGGTCGTCGGCGTGATTGCCGTTGTGTTCTGGCTGGTGACGCGCGCCAAGAAAAAACGCAACAAGAAGTAAGCCACGAACCAGGCGACCCCGGCATCGGGATGCGCAACGCAGCTTGCGCTCACCCCGCAATCGCAGTGCATTGCCGAGCGCGCAAGACTCGGCCGACGCGCGTCGCTATTGCCCGGCACGGTCGCTACGTTTTACGTGTGGGCCTGACAGCGCATCAATGCCGCAATGGCCTGAACAACGGCGCCGGGCAGTGACACCGCCATGGTGCCGTTACGCAATGCTTGCTGCATGCATGTCGGCAGCAGCGGCATGCCGCCGCATGGCAGCCACGCGCATCCATCACGCGCTGCCCGTCAGAAACGCTCGCCTGTCGGCAGATAGCGCCATTGGCCGATGGCCAGCTTGCCCAGCGACACGCGGCCCACGCGCAGGCGCCGGATGCTGACCACCTCCAGCCCGACCTCCCCGCACATGTAACGCAGCTGGCCGGGTTGCACGTGCTTGATCGCAAAGCGCAGACGCTCCTCGTTCTGCCAGCTCACCTTGCACGGCGACAGGCTGCGCTGCTGATACACCAGGCCATGCGCAAGCCGCGCCATGCCATATGGGCGCAGGTCCCCGCGCACCTCCACCAGGAATTCCTGTTCGATGGAGGTAGCGTCGGCGCTGAGCCTGCGCAGGACGCGGCCGTCCTGGCTCAGTACCAGCAAACCGCTCGCCGCGTCCTCCAACGGCAGCGGCGCCTGCAGACGCAGGAAGTGCCGCTTGAGCACACGCATCTCGAGCTGGTCCAGGGCGCTGCGCGTTTCCACTGTGGCCAGTGCCAGCGCCGCCTCGGCGCTCATGCCTGCCGGTTTGTGCAGCAGCAGCGTGGCAGGCTCGGCAGGTTCGAGCACGGCGTTTTCTGCCAGCGTCACCTGCGCCGCGGTCGCCAAGGCTTGCGGCTCTTCGACCACGACCCCGTCCACACTGACCCAGCCGCCCTCGATGTATTGCTGCGCCTCTCCACGCGAGCAGCCAAACCGCGCGGCCACGCATTTATCGAGACGGATCGGATCGGACATCGGGCGGGCTCGGCTTCAGGGGACGGCAGTGTACGTGCTGGGTCGACGGATGCGTGAGGCCGGCTTCTGCGCTGCCCGACAAAGTGGGAAACTGGGCGCTCACACAGGAGATTGCAGATGTTCATCAAGTTTGGCACCACCCGGGTCCGCCTCAACCACATCTCCGTCATCAGCGATCCCTTCAACGCAGGCGAAAACTTCGGATCGTATTGCCACTCGGTCCGGGTCGGCCTGCTCTCCGGCGAGGAAATCTTTGCACGCTTCAATACTGAAAGCGGCGCCGAGCAGCTTCATGCCGAGGTACTTGCTGCGCTGGAAGGTTGAGCGCAAGAGCCACAGTGCCGCCATGCGCGTGACGCCTCACGCGCGATGCGCGGCGCCGCTTCAACAGCCGGCCATGCCGGCTTGCAAGGTGCACGTGGCAAGGCCCGTGTCGCATGGCATCAGAGTAGATCGCATCGCCGGAACACGCCGCTGCACCAGCACCGGCGCTTACCAAAGACAAGCGGATTGCAGGTATTGCGATACATAGCGGATGCGATCCTGTCAAAGCATCCGCTGCGCTCCAGGGGGTCGCCACATGTCGGCGAAACGTCGGAAAATCGTTCTGCGGTTGGCATGCTTCGATCCAGCGATAGACGCCACAAACACGCAGTGCATGCACGGGTGTCAGGCCGCTGCGGACGGCTGTCGGGAAATTTCTTCCGCACGATGAATTCAATCTAAGTCATTTCAGATACGTACCTTTAGCTCGTCGCGATCCGGCCGTTAGCTGGGCAAGACGCTCTGGTGGATGACCCATTCATCGAGCCCCTCAGCTGCACTACCTGGATGCGGTAATGAATACATATCTGCAACGCCTCAATGTCGGCCGTCGCCTGGGCATGGCCTTTGGCATCTTGATCCTATTGTCGGGCCTGCTTGTTGCGACCGGCCTGGTCACCATGTCCAACGCCCGTTTCGAGCTGGATACCATCGTCAACAGCAACATGGAGAAGATCCAGCTGTCCTCGGAAATGCTCGACGCCAATACCAATGTGGCGATCGGCCTGCGCGACATCGTGATGGTGTCCGGCGATGCCGCCAACCGCCGCAGCATGGAGATGATCGAAAAAAACCGTGCACGCTACAAGGAGGCGCATGACGCACTGACGGCCTTGCCGAGCAGTGCCCCTGAAAAGAACGCGCTCCAGCTGCTGCAGGAAAAGCGCGACGTGTCGGTGAAGTTCAACAACCAGATTCTCCAGTACGGCATTCACGACCAGAACCAGCAAGCGCAGGATTTGCTGCAGGGCGACGCCGCCGTCGCGATGGACGCACAGCAGGCGGCCATCCGCGCCAATGCCGAGCTGGAGCGCCGGCTCAGCAAGGAAGCCTATCAAACCGCCGTTGCCTCGATGCATCGTGGCAAGGTCATCCTGGCCAGTGGCGGCATCACCGCGCTGGCCATCAGTGCACTGCTGGCCTGGTTGATCACCCGCAGCCTGACCCAGCCGCTCAGCCAGGCCACACGCACTGCAGAGGCCATTGCAGCCGGCAACCTGCACAACGATGTGCACACCAGCGCCAACGACGAAACCGGCCGCCTGCTCAAGGCCATGGACAAGATGCAGCTGCAGCTGCGTAACCTGATCACCGCGCAAACCGACATGGCCAGGCATCACGACAACGGCCAGATCAGCTTCCGTATCGATGCGGCGGCCTTCCCGGGCGACTACGGGCGCATGGCCAACGACACCAACCTGCTGGTTGCCTCGCATGTGGCAGTGCAAACCGATCTGGCACGCATCATGGGGCGGTATGCCGTTGGCGAACTCTCCGAAGACATGCAGCCGCTGCCCGGCGAAAAGGCCGTTTTCAGCGACACCATGTCGCAGGTCAAGCTCAACCTGTCGGCGATGAATCACCAGATCAAGCATCTCGCCCAGGCCGCGGCCAATGGCGACTTCAGCGCGCGCGGCGATGCCGAGCACTTCCAGTTCGACTTCCGCATCATGGTCGAAAGCCTCAACCACCTGATGTCCACGGCCGACGGCAACCTGCAGTCGCTGTCGTCGTTGCTGCAGTCCATCGCCGCAGGCGACCTCACCGCACGCATGAGTGGCGAATTCCGCGGTGTCTTCGCACAGATGCGCGATGACGCCAACGCCACGGCCAACCAGCTGGCGCAGATCGTCGGCAACATCCAGCAATCGGCCGTGTCGATCAACTCCGCGGCCAGCGAAATCGCCGCCGGCAACCAGGACCTGTCGCAACGGACCGAACAGCAGGCGGCCAATCTCGAAGAAACCGCAGCATCGATGGAGGAACTCACCTCCACCGTCAGGCAGAATGCCGAAAGCGCACGCCAGGCCAATCAGCTGGCGATCGGCGCCGCACGCGTTGCCTCGCAAGGGGGCGAAGTGGTCGGCAAGGTCGTGGACACCATGAGCGGTATCGAGGCCTCGTCCAGGAAGATCGCCGACATCATCAGCGTCATCGACGGCATCGCCTTCCAGACCAATATCCTGGCCTTGAATGCGGCAGTGGAAGCCGCACGTGCCGGCGAACAGGGGCGCGGCTTTGCCGTGGTGGCCTCGGAGGTACGCACGCTCGCGCAGCGCTCCTCCGGCGCCGCCAAGGAGATCAAGGACCTCATCGACGACTCGGTGCAACGCGTGGCCGAGGGCTCGGCATTGGTGCACAGCGCCGGCGAAACCATGGGCGAGGTGGTGGCCAGCGTGCAACGTGTCACCGACATCATGGGCGAAATTTCTGCAGCCTCCCAGGAGCAGTCGGCCGGCATCGAGCAGGTCAACCAGACCATCACGCATATGGACGAAACCACGCAGCAGAACGCCGCACTGGTGGAAGAAGCCACTGCTGCCGCGCGTGCGATGGAAGAGCAGGCGGTGCAGCTCACCGATGCGGTGGCGATCTTCAAGATCGACGCACGGCAGACGCGGCAGCAGGCAGCGGCACCGGTCGCACAGCTGCTGAGCAAGGCCCGCCACGCCTGAGCCAGCGGTCGGCACTGCACCATGGCGAGGTCGGTCGCATTACGCGGCTCGCCTCACGCAGCGCGGCAGCAGCTTGAGGCGCCCTTCTGCCGCGCGCCGCACCATGCCGGTGCGGCCGCGCGGCAGTCGGCACGACAACGCTAGCGCGTATAGAGCCCGGGAAAATAGCGCTCCATCAGCGACTGCGGAGACAGCGGCGGGGTGAAGCCGTAGCGCGCATAAAGGCCGTGCGCATCGCTGGTTGCCAGGCTGAAACGGCGCAGCCCCTGCAGATCGGGGTGCGCCATGACCGCGTCCATCAATTGCTTGCCATAGCCCTTGCCCCGGTGCGGGGGCAACACGAACACATCGCCCAGGTACGCAACGGTTGCGTAGTCGGAAACCACGCGCGCAAAGGCGACCTGCCTGCCCTCCAAGAACCCGCCAAAACACAGCGAATTGGCGATGGAGCGCTGTACCACCGCAAGCGGGATGTCCCTGGCCCAGCTGGTGTGCTGCGCCAGGTAGCGATGGATCAGCGCGATATCGAGCGCGGATGGATCGGTGGAGACACGCAGCGGCGACATGACACTAGCTCCGGGACGGTGAGGCCTCAGGGTAGCGCCTGCGAGGGCAGCAACAACAGGGCACACAGCACCAGCATGAATCCCGCGATCGCCGCATCCAGCACACGCCATGCGCGCGGATCGCGAAAAGCCGGCTGCAACAGACGCGCGCCATAGCCCAGCCCGGAAAACCACGTGATGCTGGCCAGGCACGCGCCCGACGCGAACGCCCAGCGCAACGGACCCGGGTAACGCGCAGCCAGACTGCCGAGCAGCAGCATCGTGTCCAGATAGACGTGCGGGTTGAGAAAGGTAAAGGCCAGGCACGCCAGCATGGCGCGCTGCCAGCGTTGCGCGCCGGTCTGCGCCGGCGCCAGTGTGCTGGTGCCACGCCAGGCCCTGCGTGCAGCCAGCGCGCCATATGCCGCAAGAAATGCAGCTCCCGCATAGCGAAGTCCCTGCAACAACTCCGGCCATTGCGTTACCAGCACGCCAATCCCGGCCACGCCCAGCACGATCAGCGCGATGTCACCGAACGCGCAGATCGCCACCACCAGACCGACATGCTGGCGCTGCAGTCCCTGCCGCAGCACAAATGCATTCTGCGCACCGATTGCAATGATGAGACCTGCGCTGGCGATGAAGCCAGAGATTGCGGCTTGAAGTAACACGAGCACCTCCCGGATCACAGGCGCCAATGCTGGGCGTTCCGCTGCAATTAGGAAAACTAAATCTTCTGTATCCTGCTTAGAATTTCTAATCCTGCCGGACGCCATGGATCTGCTGCATCCGCAACTGGCTGCATTCGCTGCCGTTCTCGAGGAAGGCAGCTTCGACGCCGCTGCGCGGCGGCTGTCGGTGACGCCGTCGGCAATTTCGCAGCGGGTCAAGGCACTGGAAGACCGGCTCGGCCAGGTACTGGTGATCCGCAAGGCTCCCTGCCGCCCTACTCCGGCCGGCGAGCGCCTGCTGCGCCGCGTGAAGCCGATGCAGGTACTGGAGTCCGAAGCGATTGCCGATTTCCTTCCCGGCGACAGCAACGCCGGGCATCCGCGCACGCTGGCCATCGCCGTCAACGACGACTCGCTGCAGACCTGGTTCCTGGCGGCCTTGTCGGCGCTGCATCGCGCACATGGTTTTCTGTTCGATGTGCAGATGGACGACCAGGACCACACCTTGGAGTTGTTGCGATCGGGCGCGGTGCTCGGCGCCGTCACTGCCGAGCGCAAGCCGTTGCAGGGCTGCAACGTGCAAGCGCTGGGAGTGATGCGTTATCACGCCATCGCATCGGCCGCATTCGTTGCGACGCACTTCACGCAGGGCTTGAGTGCAGCGGCTCTCGCGCGCGCACCGATGCTAGTGTTCAACCGAAAGGACACGCTGCAAACCCGCTTCGTCCGCCGCATCACCCGCGTGCAGGTGGCGCCGCCGATCCACTACCTGCCAACCTCGACCGGCTTTGTCGAAGCTGCCGCACGCGGACTCGGCTGGTGTCTGGCGCCAGAATCGATGGTCACCCCCGCCGTGCGTGACAGGCAGGTGGTCATCATCGATCCCGGCCGCTGGCTCGATGTGCCGCTGTACTGGCAGTGCGCAGCAGTGCGCTCGCGCGCCCTGCAGCAACTTGGCCAGGCCTTGCGCAAGGCGGCGGCCGCGAGCCTGCGCTGAGACCGGCCGTGCCGCACGCGAAGCGGGCAGGCACCTCCGAAGCCCGAGGCGCGCAACTGCCGGCAGGATGTCGCACCGAATTGACGTGCAGATACGGTCGCTACCCTGCCCGCGCGCGCTTGGCACAGCCGCGTTGCCCGGCATCGCGCTGCCGCCGCAGCAGCGACCGGCTCGCCGTGCCACGCCGAGCCTGCTAGCCTTTCCGCCTATTCCGTTGTGATTGCCGATCCGTCATGAAAAAAGCCGTTGTTCTGTTGTCCGGGGGCATGGATTCCGCTGCCGTCATCGCGCTTGCGCAGGAGCAGGGGTTTGCCGTGCATGCCCTGAGCGTGCGCTACGGCCAGCGCCATACCTCCGAGCTGGACGCCGCCGCGCGCGTGGCCGCCGCGCAGGGGGTGATCGCGCACAAGGTGGTGGACGTGGACCTGCGCAGCATCGGCGGCTCGGCGCTCACCGACGACATCGACGTGCCCGACGCCGGTGGCGACGGCATTCCGGTCACCTACGTGCCGGCGCGCAACACCATCATGCTGTCGCTGGCGCTGGGCTGGGCCGAGGTAATCGGCGCCAACGACCTGTTCTGCGGCGTCAACGCGGTCGATTATTCCGGTTACCCGGACTGCCGGCCCGAATTCGTGCGCGCCTTCGAAGTGCTGGCCAACCTGGCCACCAAGGCCGGCGTGGAAGGCGCCGGCCTGCGCGTGCATGCACCGCTGCAGTTCCTCAGCAAGGCCGACATCGTGCGTGAAGGCGTGCGCCTGGGCGTGGACTTCGGCCTGACCGTGTCCTGCTACCGCGCCGACGCCGACGGACGCGCCTGCGGCCACTGCGACGCCTGCCGCCTGCGCGCGGCCGGTTTTGCCGACGCCGGCGTCCCGGACCCCACCCACTACGCCATTTCGCCTTGACGCCGGTGTAGGGTAGAATGCGCACCCCGGCGCGCTGCCGGGACAGTGGGCCGTTAGCTCAGTCGGTAGAGCAGAAGACTTTTAATCTTTTGGTCGATGGTTCGAATCCATCACGGCCCACCAATCAGATCAACAACGTAAAGGGCGCCCAGGGCGCTTTTTTTGTGCCTGCGGACAATCCACCGGCAACTGCGCAGCCATGCAACGTGTTGCACGGCCACGCGGTTGGATGGGGTGCAGCGCCTATCGCAGCGCGCGCGGCGCCACCCAAGCCGGCCCCTCCCGCCCGATCACGCTGCGCCGGCCGTCAGGTCCCGGGCCCGGTGCTGGCGGCCGTGTCACTCCCGCTGATCACCTGGCTCGCGTCTTCTGGACACGCGATTGCACGCGCCGCGTTCGTCGCGCGGCCCCGACGGCGCGCGCCTGCTTGCGCAGCCACCTGAGCACGTCCACTGCCGCGTCCACACGCATGCAGACATGCAGGCGGCCCAGCACGACGCTCTGCGCATCGCTGCCCGGCAAGACCTCATCAAAGCCAGTGGCTTCGCAGGCGATCAGGACAGGCGACGCATCGGGCCGCGCGTCGGAATGCAGCATCGCCAGCACATAGCCCTGCATCGCCTCGACGCTGAGAACCACACCCTCACAGACGCGGAATTGCCTGTTGGCGCTCATCGCTGCATCTCCGAGGGGCCATCGACGCCAACGATCACCGCAACCAGACGACGGTAGGCAGACGTAAGCGGGTGAACGGGTGTGCTGGGGCCTTCGCCGCGCGGCGTCAGGTTGAAAGAGGCTGCACGGTTCCATTCGAATGCGTTGGCGGCCGGATCGAAATGGTGGACGATTCGGTCTGCCGCAGACGCGGATGCTTCTTGGGTGTCGTAGTACATGCAGAACTCCTGAGTAGAGTGGAGTCCGCCAACCCGAGACCAAGCGGGGTGGCGGACGGTACGGGTTGGTCTACCGGACTCAGGGACCGGCGGGGCCGAAGCCCCCCGCGTACCGCCCGCCATAAAGATGGCAAGCACGCACCCCCGCGCGATGTAGGGCGACAAAAAAGCGCCTTGCATCGATCGATGGGCGCTGGTGCGCCTGAGTCGTCGGGAGACCAATCCCGGTCGCCGAATGGGCGGCGACGCTGGAATACTCGCTCCGCCGCTTGGCGCCTGTCAACGCAAAGACACACCGCCGCGACGACGCGGCGGTTGCGACGCGACGCGGCGAAAGCACTGCCCGCCGCGCCAGCAAAAGCTGAAACTTCGGCACATCCCGCTGGACGATCGGCTGGGCCGATGCGGCTGCGCCCATATGTCACACGCCCTGGCGGGAGCGAACCGGCTCCGCAGCAAATGCGAATTCACATGCCGCGCCACGTTT
Source organism: Xanthomonas sp. BRIP62418 (assembly GCF_003993495.1). Taxonomy (NCBI): domain Bacteria; kingdom Pseudomonadati; phylum Pseudomonadota; class Gammaproteobacteria; order Lysobacterales; family Lysobacteraceae; genus Xanthomonas; species Xanthomonas sp. BRIP62418. The sequence continues at coordinate 14,388 of NZ_QEZG01000040.1, read as the reverse complement.
CCTATCGTTGTTGGCTCAACGACACGCGAGCGCAACGCCATGAGCAACATCGAAAAAGCCGGCACGTTTCTTCTTGGAGATCGCAGCGTCGCCCGCATCGGCTACGGCGCGATGCAGCTCGCGGGGCCCGGCGTGTTCGGCCCGCCCAAGGATCGCGAAGGCGCGTTGGCGGTACTGCGCGACGCGATGGCGCACGGCGTCAACCATATCGACACCAGCGATTTCTACGGGCCGCACACCACCAATCAACTGATCCGCGAGGCACTGCATCCCTACCCGCAGGCGCTGACCCTCGTCACCAAGATCGGCGCCGCCCGCGGCGCGGATGGTTCCTGGCTGCCGGCCTTCTCGCCGCAGCAACTGGTCGAGGCGGTGCACGACAATCTGCGTAATCTGGGGCTGGAAACGCTGGAGGTGGTCAACCTGCGCGTGATGTTCAAGACGCAGGAACCGGCGGAAGGCTCGATTGCCGAACAGCTGGAGACCCTGATCGCGCTGCAGCGCGATGGCCTGGTGCGGCACATCGGCATCAGCAACGTCACCGCGACGCAGGTGGCCGAGGCACGCGCCATGACCGACATCGTCTGCGTGCAGAACATGTACAACGTCGCGCATCGGCACGACGACGCCCTCATCGACGCGCTCGCGCGCGACGGCATCGCCTACGTGCCGTTCTTCCCGCTCGGCGGTTTCTCGCCGTTGCAATCGTCCACGCTCGCCGCTGTTGCCGGGCGCCTGGCCGCAACCCCGATGCAGGTGGCACTGGCCTGGTTGCTGCAGCGCTCGCCCAACATCCTACTGATTCCGGGAACTTCGTCGGTGGCGCACCTGCGCGCCAATCTGTTCGCAGCGGAACTGAAACTGCCGGCCGATGCCGTCGAAGAATTGAACAGGATCGCTGCGTAGACGCGCACCGCTGCCTCCCGCCGGGCAGCGCGCCGAGCGCCGGATCGGAGCGGCCAACGCAACATCGCCAGTGCTCGCCAGGCGGATGCGGACGGCGCGTCAGCACGCACGGTGGACGCTTGGCAGACGCCGATGCCGGGTATCGGGTACGCCTGCCTGGCGGTACGCGCAGGCGTCGTGTCGGTCGCGCCTAGCGCCCCGGTTCGTCGTTCCACAGCAGCTTGTGCAGCTGCATCTGGAAGCGCACCGGCAGACGATCGGCCACGATCCAGTCGGCCAGCTGCCGCGGCGTCACTTCGCTCTTGCTGGGCGAAAACCACACCGTGCAGCGGCGGTCCAGCGCATGGGCCGCGACGATCTCGCGCGCCCATTCGTAATCGGCGCGGCTGCAGATCACGAACTTGATCTGGTCGCGTGCGGTCAGCAGCGGCAGATTTTCCCAGCGATTGCGCAGTTGCTCGCCGGATGCGGGGGTCTTGATGTCGACCACGCGCGAGACGCGCGGATCGACCGCCGACACGTCCAGCGCGCCGGACGTCTCCAGCGAAACATCGAAGCCGGCATCGCACAGTTTCTGCAGCAGCACCAGGCAGCGCTTCTGCGCCAGCGGCTCGCCGCCAGTCACACAGACATGGCGCACGCCGTGGCCGGCGACTTCGGCAACGATCGCGTCGATGTCGTGCCATTCACCGCCATGGAAGGCGTAGGCGGTATCGCAGTAGTGGCAGCGTAGCGGGCAACCGGTCAGACGCACGAACACGGTCGGCCAGCCGGCGGCCTCGGCTTCGCCTTGCAGGGACAGGAAGATTTCGGTGATCTTTAATCGCGGCAACGGCGACTGGACGATCTCGCTGGGGACGGCGGCGGCGTTCATGGGCAAAGTATGCGCCACGCCCGAAGGCGCGAACGCAACACGGCTCAGCGCAGTTGCTGGCCGAGACGGATGGACTGCAGACGCTCCTGGGCCACGCGCGCTGCGTCGGAGCCGGGATACTGCGTTGCGACCTGCTGCAAGGTCTGCTGGGCTTCGTCGTTCTTGCCTTCGCCATACTGCGACAGGCCAAGCTTCAACAGGCCGCCAGAGGCCTTGTCATGCGTGGGATAGCGGCTGACCAGATCGCGGAACTGCGCCTCGGCCAGCTGGAAATTTCGGGTGGCGTAATAGCTTTCGCCTAACCAATACAAGGCATTTGGGGTGTAGACGCCATTGGGATAGAGCTCGAGAAAGCTCAAAAACAACTGCGAGGCATCGTCGTACTTGCCGTTCTTCAATGCATCGAAGGCGACGTTGTAGGCAGTGCGTTCGTCATTGCTGACGGCCATCGTGCCTGGATCGCCATGTACGCTGGGCGGCTTCTCGGAAGTTGCCGCCGCTGCAGGCCGCGCGGCAGGAGCCGGGGCCGGTGTGACGCTGCCGGCGGGCGATGGCAATGGCGGCGTTGCGCCACCTGCCCCTTCCAGGCGGTTCAGGCGTCCGTCCAGATCCAGATACTGGTCCTTGGACTGCTGCTTGAGTTGTTCGTTGTCGTGCTGCAGCTGCTCCACGGTCGCTCGCAAGCCCTGCAGGTCCGAACGCGCCTGCTGCAGCTGATTGAGAAGATCGTTGTTGGCCTGGCTGTTGGCCTGCTGTTGCTCAAGCACGGCAACACGATCAGCGAGACTGGCTCGCTGCGCGTGCGCCGGCGCGGCGACCACAAGGGCCGCCGCGACGAACAGGGATGTCACTCGAAAGCGCATCGCTTCTTACTGAGCCGTGTACACGATTTCAACGCGACGGTTCTGCGACCAGCAGCTTTCGCTGGTTTCGGTGCAGACCGGACGCTCTTCGCCGTAGCTGACCACGGTCAGCTGGCTGGCGGAACCGCCGGCAGCCTGCAACGAGGACGACACGGCATTGCCGCGACGCTCGCCCAGACCCATGTTGTACTCGCGCGAACCGCGCTCGTCGGCATTGCCCTGCAGGGTGATGCGCGAGGACGGACGGTCACGCAGGTACTTGGCGTGGCACGCCATGATGGCCTGGAATTCCGGCTTCAGGGAGTCCTGATCCAGATCGAAGTAGACAACGCGCTGGCGCAGGCAGGCATCGGTATCCAGGTCGCCCGGGCCGTACAGGCCAGAGGTGGACGGGCCGGTTGGAACGGAGGAACCAGCGGTGGTGTCAGTCGCAGGAGGCGGAGTTTCCTTCACCTTCTTCGAACAACCGGCCAGCACGGCAACGGACAACAGGGAGACAAGCAAGACGCGGGTGGACTTGTTCATGGGATACCTATGGAGGCTCTGGGCCAATGAGTGGTTTAACGCAGCGAAATATTAACATTAATGCGCGGTTCGGTAAGGCCCCCATGCGGGTTCTCTCACATCGCCATCGGCCAGGACCAGACGCTGGCGGACGCGAGCGTCGGCGGAGACGGCGTAGAGCACGCCACGGCCACCCTCACGTGCGGCGTACAGCACCATGCTGGCGTTCGGCGCAAAGCTAGGCGACTCGTCCAGCGACCCCGGCGAGAGCGTGCTCCAGCTCGGCGAACCCAGGCTGCGATCCATCATGGCGATGCGGTAGCTATTGCCGCTGCCCTGCGCCACGGCGATCTTCTTGCCGTCGAAGGACACGCTAGCGGTGGCGTTGTAGTTGCCCTGGAAGGTCACGCGGTTGGCGCTGCCGCCGCTGGCAGAGACCTGATAGATCTGCGGACGACCGCCGCGATCGGAGGTGAAGTAGATGCTGCCACCATCCGGCGCCCAGGTCGGCTCGGTGTCGATGCCGAAGTGGTTGGTCAGCTGGGTCAGCTGCTTGCTGCCCAGGTCCATCACGTAGATTTCCGGGTTGCCGCTGCGCGACAGTGCCAGCGCCAGGCGACGCCCGTCCGGCGAGAACGACGGCGCACCGTTGATGCCGCGGAAGCTGGACACCAGTTCACGCGCGCCGGTGGCGATGTCCTGCAGGTAGATCGAGGAATTGCCGCGCTCGAAGCTCACATAGGCCAGCTTCTTGCCGTCCGGGCTCCAGTTCGGCGACAGCAGCGGCTCGGCCGAACGCACGATAGTCTGCGGGTTGTAGCCATCCGAATCGGCCACCATCAATGCATAGCGCATCGCGCCACCCTTGCCGCTGGCGGTCACGTAGGCAATCCGGGTCCAGAACGCGCCGCGCACGCCGGTGATCTTCTCGTAGATCGCATCGGCCATCTGGTGCGAGACATCGCGCATCGCGTTGGCGCGCGCAGTCATCGCCAGGCCGAGCAGGCGCTCGCCCTTGGCCACGTCGAACAGTTCGTACTCCACGCGGTAGGCGCCTTCGCCGGCGTCCATGACGCGGCCGACCACGATGTAGTTCTGCTTGAGCGTGCGCCAGGTCTGGAACTGCACCTCGGTGCCACGGGTCGGCTTTTCGACGATCTGTGCAACCGGCAGCGTGCGGAACTGGCCGGAGCGGTCCAGATCGGCGCCGACGACGGCAGACACATCGGTCTGTGGCGCAGTACCGGAACCTTGGTACGGCATGGGCACGACGGTGATCGGTGTCGCCGAGGCGCTACCGCCCACGATATCGATGGTGAGCCCTTGCTGTTGCGCAAGTGCGCTCAGCGGCAACAACAGGGCGGTCAAGGCAGCTAGCCAACGCAGCGGTTTTTTCATGGACGGCTCGGATCGGGCAGGAAAAGTGTGCAAGGGATACCAATCAGCGAGTGAACATACTCGCAATCGTGAACGAGACAGCGTGAAAATGGAGCGAGTGGTCCACCAGCAGGCGCTTGCGTCAGTTTAGAGCCAGCGGGCTTGCGGTGGCGCGCCGCTCGGTTGCCCGGCAGACCTGCACCAGGCAGTGGATCGCTACCGCTTCCCTGCCGAGGCGCAGCGCAGGCTGTGCTGCCGCGCCCCGGCCACCCGTGACCTGTGCTTACTGGTCCTGGGCGGTGAACACAAACGTCAGGTTGCGCTGGAAGACCGACTCGAATCCGCGATACGGCAATGGCTGGGCGCTCAGCACCGCGGCCTCGATCGAGCGCTGGCCGGCCTCGTCGTACGGGCAGCCGGGCGCCACCTTGGCTTCCATCACGCTGCCGCCGGGCAACTGGCGGATGTTGATGGTGCACTTCTGGCCCGGCGGCACCGACGGCGGGCGCACCCACTGCGCCAGCACCTTCTGCTGGATCGCCGCGGCGTACTTGGCCGACAGATCGGTGCTGGTGCCGCCCTGCCCTGCGGTCGGTTGCGCGCTGGCGGCGGCAGCCGACGAGGCCTGCTGCGCGCGCGCGGCGGCGACCTGGCGCAGCTTCTGCTCGGCCAGCGCGGCCTCCTTGGTGGCCTGCTCGCGCTGGCGGCGGATCTCGGCGATCTTCTTCTCGCGCTCGGCATCGGCGGCAGCCTGTTGCGCGGCAGCCTGCTTCTTCTTGGCGTCGGCTTCTTCCTGCTGCTTGGCCAGGCGCAGTTTCTGCTCGGCCTCTTCCTGGCGCTTGCGCTCGGTCAGGTCGATCTGCTCCTGGCGGCGCTTGGCTTCCTGCTCCTGCTTGGCCTTTTCCGCCGACAGTGCCAGCGCATCGACACGGTCCTGGTCGACCTTGTCGGGTTGCGCGACGCGCTCCTGTGCCTGCGCCTGTTGCGGCGTGGGCGCATCCTGCGGACGCGGCTCGGGAATCGGCTGCGGCGGCGGCACGGTATCTTCCGGCGCCGGCTCGGGCAGCGGCGCGGGCGGTGGCGGTGCCTCCACCGGCGTGGCCTTCAGCGCCTGGCGCGCGACGCGTGCTTCGGCCGCGGACACGTCCAGCGAGGCTTCCATACTGGGATCGCCCGCCGCCGGCTCGACCGAGCGTTCGGGCGACCACAGCCAGCCGGCAATGAACACCAGCGCGACCAGCACGTGCACGACCAGGGCCAGCATGACCGGTCGCAGCCAGCCATCCTCGCGTGCGGTCTGGGTGGGGAGTGCGTCAGCGTGCATCGCTGCCTGCAGTGCCGCCGGAGTCGGAGATCAGGCCGACCTTCTCGACCTTGGCCTGCTTGAGCACGTCGATGGCGTCCATGATCTTTTGATACGGCGCGGCGCGATCGCCGGCCACCACCACGCGCGCGTCCTTGTCCTGCGCCACGATCGCGGCCAGCTGCGCCTGCAGCGCGGCCACGTCCATGGCCTGCGGCTTGCCCTTGGGCAGCTGCAGGGCAAGCTGGCCGTCGGCAGCGACCACCACCACGACCGGATCCTGCTTGCTCTCCAGCGCCTTGGCGCGCGAGCTCGGCAGGTTCACGTCAGTGCTCAGGGTCAGCAGCGGTGCGGTCACCATGAAGATGATCAGCAGCACCAGCATCACGTCGATGTACGGCACGACATTGATGTCGGATTTGAGCTTGCGCTTCTTACGGCGGGAAATACCGGAAATCATCGCGGAACGTTCCTATTGATCCCCCGCACATGGATGTGCGGGCTCTTGCGGCGGACTCGCCCATCCAATCCCTCGCACACGCGGGTGCGAGCTGTCGCGCGTGGCTGGCCTGCCCAGTCCCTGCGCAGCGGGAATCGGGCATGAGCGGCTGCCACCCCGGCCACGTCCGCGCACCGGGGTGTGCGGGCCATGGCAGGAGATTGGCCTACCTGCCGGCTGTCGCAGGGCGCGTGCATCACTCGTCCGCGCCGGCCTGGCGTTGCAGGATCGAGCTGAACTCGTCGGCGAAGGTCTCGTAGCGCACCGACAGCCGTTCCACGCGGGTGGTGAAGCGGTTGTAGGCCCACACGGCCGGAATTGCCACGAACAGACCGATGGCGGTGGCGAACAGGGCTTCAGAAATACCCGGCGCCACGGCCGCGATACCGGCCTGCTCGCCGCTGCTGACCATGTCGTGCATGGTCACCATGATGCCGAACACGGTGCCGACCAGGCCGACGTACGGCGCGGTGGAGCCGATGTTGGCCAGCAATTCGAGATTGCGCTCGAGCTGGTCGACTTCGCGGGTGAAGGCGGTGCGCATGGCACGCTGCGCGCCCTCCAGCTGCACCCGCCCGTCCAGCCGGCGGCGGTCACGCAGCCGCGAGAACTCGCGGAAGCCGCTCTCGAACATCGACTCCAGGCCGCCGACGGTGCGGTTGCGGTCGGTGGCCGATGCGTAGAGCTTGGCCAGATCGGCGCCGGACCAGAAGCGGTTTTCGAACTCGTCCGCCTCGCGGTTGGCCTGCTTGAAGGCGCGCGCCTTGCGGAAGATGATCACCCAGCTGATGAACGAGCCGATCAGCAGCAGCAGCACGATGATCTTGACCGGGATACTCGCCCGCAGGATCAGATCGACATAGTTGATGCTGCTGTTGTGCGCCACGCTGGCGGTCTGTGCCGCAGCGGCGGCAACGTCCTGCGGTAGTGCTTCCACTACCGTGTCCTGCAGGGCCAGGAGCAATGCAATCGACATCCGTTTGTTCCTCAGTAATCGGATTCTGGGGTTTCTAGAGCTTTCAACACGTCATACAGCGCATCGTCCATCCCGCGCGGGCGGAAGTCGCCGGTGCCGAGTGCGGCAATGCGCACCTCGGCGGTCAGCAGCACTTCGCCCTCGCGACGTACCGACTGCGCAAACAGCAGGCTGGCCCGTCTGCATCGCAGCAACACTGCCGACACTGACAGCGCATCGTCGAGCCGGGCCGGCTTGAGGAAATCCAGTTGCATCGAGCGAACCGCAAACACCAGCTCGTGCTGCTGGCGCAGGCGTTCCTGCCCGTAACCGGCCGCGCGCATCCATTCGGTACGCGCACGCTCCATGAAGGCGACGTAGCGCGCATGGTAGACCACCCCGCCGGCGTCGGTATCTTCCCAGTACACGCGTGTCGGCCAACTGAATACTGGCGGAAAATCGGGAGACGGGAATCGGGCGTCGGCGGTCATGGGCACGGAGGGTTGGTCGAGACGGGCCGGGCGAGCGACAAACGGGGCACCATCAGAACAGCTCTCCCGGCTCGCCGATGCCCGGGGCGCGATCGCGCGGCGGCTTCAGGCCCAGGTGCAGATAGGCCTTGGTGGTGACCATGCGGCCGCGCGCGGTGCGGATCAGAAAGCCCTGCTGGATCAGATAGGGCTCGATCACGTCTTCCAGCGTGCCGCGCTCCTCCGACAGCGAGGCGGCCAGCGATTCCACGCCGACCGGACCGCCGTCGAAGTGTTCGACGATCACCCGCAGCATGCGCCGGTCGAGCTCGTCGAAGCCTTCCGGGTCGACCTTGAGCATCTGCATCGCCGCCTGCGCCACCGGCAGGTCGATATGCCCGGCGGCCTTGACCTGGGCAAAGTCGCGCACACGCCGCAGCAGCCGGTTGGCGATACGCGGGGTGCCGCGCGCGCGGCGGGCGATCTCGGCCGCGCCTTCGGGCGTGCAGTCGATGCCCAGGATCGCCGCCGAGCGAATCACGATTCGGGTCAGTTCCTGCGGCGAATAGAACTCCAGCCGCTGCACGATGCCGAAGCGGTCGCGCAGCGGCGCGGTCAGCAGGCCGGCACGGGTGGTGGCGCCGATCAGGGTGAACGGCGGCAGGTCGATCTTGATCGAGCGCGCGGCCGGGCCGTCGCCGATCATGATGTCGATCTGGAAATCTTCCATCGCCGGGTACAGCACTTCTTCCACCACCGGCGAGAGGCGATGGATCTCGTCGATGAACAGCACGTCGTGCGGCTGCAGATTGGTCAGCAGCGCGGCCAGGTCGCCGGCCTTTTCGATTACCGGGCCGGAGGTCGAGCGCAGGTTCACGCCCAGCTCGTTGGCGATGACATGGCTGAGCGTGGTCTTGCCCAGGCCGGGCGGGCCGAAGATCAGCACATGGTCCATCGCCTCGCCGCGCGCCTTGGCCGCTTCGATGTAGATCTCCATCTGCTCGCGCACCGGCTGCTGGCCGAGATAGTCGGCCAGGCGCTTGGGCCGGATGCTCGCATCGGCGGCATCGTCTTCGCGGGTGGCATTGCTGGCGATGATGCGGTCCATTAGAGCTGGGATTGGGGATTCGTCATTCGGGATTGGCAGCTAGCTAGTATGGGCTGCGAGGCGCCTCCGGCGCTACGCTCTTGCCAATCCCGACTCCCCAATCCCCAATCCCGGGCCGCCGCAGGCGGCCTCAGATCTCGACCTGGGCGCCCAGCTCGACCAGGCGGTTGCCGGGGATGCGGAAGAAGCCGGTGGCCGGGGCGGCGTTGCGATGCATCAGCGCGAACAGCTTGTCGCGCCAGATCGGCATGCCGCGGTTGGCGCTGGCCACGATGGTCTCGCGGCTGGCGAAGAAGGTGGTGTCCATCGGGTCGAAATGGATGCCGCCCTGGTCGCAGGAGCGCATCAGTGCCAGCGGCACGTCCGGCGTCTCCATGAAGCCGAAGCGCACATAGACGCGGTAGAACTCGTCGCCGATCGATTCGATCTGCAGGCGCTTGTCGGCCGGCGCGTATGGGATCGGCAAGGTGTCGACGTTGAGGAAGATGTTGCGCTCGTGCAGCACCTTGTTGTGCTTGAGGTTGTGCATCAGCGCATGCGGCACGACCATCGGGTCGGCGGTGAGGAACACCGCCATGCCCGGCACGCGCGCCGGCGGGGCCAGCATCAGGCCCGGCAGGAAGCTGTCGATGCGGATGCCGTCCTTGCGGATTTCCTCGCGCAGCAGCGCGCGGCCGCGGCGCCAGGTACGCATCAGGGTGAACACCACGATGCCCAGCGCCAGCGGGAACCAGGCGCCCTGCAGCAGCTTGGCACCATTGGCGATGACGAAGGCCAGCTCGATGAAGAAGAACACCACGCACAGCGGCAGCACCCAGTTGCGCCAGCGCGGCCACAACGACCGCGCCACCAGCGCCAGCAGCAGCGTGTCTATCAGCATGGTCATCGACACCGAGATGCCGTAGGCCACCGCCAGATTGGTGGAACTGCGGAAGATCAGCACCAGCGCGATCACCATCACCATCAACAGCCAGTTGATGCCGGGCACGTAGATCTGGCCGATGGTGGTGCGCGAGGTGTGCTTGATCAGCATGCGCGGGATGTAGCCCAGCTGCATCGCCTGGCGGGCCACCGAATAGGCGCCGGTGATGACCGCCTGCGACGCGATCACGGCCGCCAGCGTGGCCAGGATGATCATCGGATACAGCGCCCAGCCCGGCACCGCTTCGAAGAACGGGTTCTTCAGCGCGGAGGGGTGATTGAGCACCAGCGCGCCCTGCCCCAGGTAATTGAGCAGCAGCATCGGCAGCACGAAGAAATACCAGCCGTGGCGGATCGGCCTGGCGCCGAAGTGGCCCATGTCCGCGTACAGCGCCTCGCCGCCGGTCACCGCCAGCACCACCGCGCCGAGGATGAACACCCCGTGCCAGCCATGCTCCATGAAGAAGCGGATCGCCCACCACGGATTGAAGGCCTTCAGCACTTCCGGCGCATCGATGATGTTCCAGGCGCCGATCGCCCCCAGCGACAGGAACCACAGGCAGGTGATCGGCCCGAACACCTTGCCGACCTTTTCGGTGCCGAAGCGCTGCACCATGAACACAACCAGCAGCACGATCACGGTGATCGGCACGATGAAGGGATGCAGGCTGGGCGCGGCGATTTCCAGGCCTTCCACCGCGCCCATCACCGAGATGGCCGGGGTGATCACGCCATCGCCGAAGAACAGCGAGGCGCCGAAGATGCCGAGGATGCCGACCACGTACGCCGAGCGCGAGCCGTTGCGCATGGTGCGCTGGGTCAGCGCCATCAAGGCCATGATGCCGCCCTCGCCCTCGTTGTCGGCGCGCATGATGATGGTGACGTACTTGAGCGTCACCGTGACCATCAGCGCCCAGAACGCCAGTGACAGCACGCCCAGCACGGTGTTGTGATCGCTGGTCAGCCCGTAGTGCGGCGAGAACGCCTCCTTGAGGGTGTACAGCGGACTGGTGCCGATATCGCCGAAGACGACGCCGATGGCGCCGATGACCAAGGCCATATGGCTATTGGCAGGCGCATGGCCGTGGCCAGCTGCGGAAGTGGGGGTCTGGGACATGAAGTGGGCAGGGTATCGCCAAGTGGCGTGAAGGAGAGGAAGACAGCGCAGCCTAGCGGAGCGCGGCCTGGAGGGCCTTGCGAATGACCGTGGCGACTTCGTCGCCTTCTGCCCCGGCCTCGCGTGCCATGCGTGCGGCCTCGGCCGGCTTGTAACCTAGTTGCTGCAACGCCACCGTGGCTTCGGACACCGCATCCGGGCCGAGCTGGCCGGTGATCGGCGCACCGCTGCTGAAGTCGGCGGCGCGGTCGCGCAGCTCCACCACCATACGCTCGGCGGTCTTCTTGCCGATGCCGGGGATGCGCGTCAGCGCGGTGATGTCGCCGCTGGTGATCAGGCGGGCGAACTCGTCCACGCTGACCCCGGACAGCACCGCCAGCGCGATCTTGGCGCCGATGCCGGTGACCTTCTGCACGTCGCGGAACAGCCTGCGCTCGCCTTCGCGCAGGAATCCGTACAGCGACACGCTGTCTTCCTTCTGCGCGTAGTGGGTGAACAGGATCACGTCGCGGCCGACATCGGGCAGGTCGTAGAAGGTGCTCATCGGCGCCTCCAGCTCGTAGCCCACCCCGCCCACGTCGATCACCAGCCACGGCGGCTGCTTGTAGGCCAGGATCCCGCGCAGGCGGCCGATCATTGGGCACCTCCAAGGAGGTGCCGAGATTGGGCATTGGGGATTGGGGATTGGTTATTCCCCGCGCGGCCGTTAACGACTGCCGCGTACAGCCCCATCAGCTCAGCACAGGCGGACCCGCTTTTTCGAATCCCCAATCCCGACTCCCGAATCCCGATTCTCATTTCTTGCGGCTCCAGGCCTGTTGGGTATTGACGCCCAGGCGCTGCGCGGTGGCGCGCACGTGGGCGTGGGTGATGGCGACCGCCAGTGCGTCGGCGGCGTCGGCCTGCAGCTTGCCTTTCAGGTTGAGCATGATGCCGACCATGTGCTGGACCTGCACCTTGTCCGCCCCGCCCTTGCCGACCAGCGCCAGCTTGATCTCGGTGGCAGCGTACTCGTGCACCGGCAGGTCGCGCAGCACCACCGCGCAGATCGCCGCCCCACGCGCGTGGCCGAGCTTGAGCGCGGAATCGGCACTCTTGCCCATGAACACCTTCTCGATCGCCACTTCCTGCGGCCGGTAGGTCTCGATCACCTCGCCCAGCCCGTGCAGCAGGCGCTTGAGCCGCTGGGCGAAGTCGCCCTCGCCCAGCAGCACCAGCGGCGCATGATAGACATGCCGGCTGCGACCGCTCTCATCGACGTCGATGATGCCGAGCCCGGTCCGCTGCGAGCCGGGATCGATGCCCAGGATGCGGGTCATCGAGCGGCCGGGATTGGAGATTGGGGATTCGGGATTGGTGATGCGCATGCAGTACGGCGATCGCATTGCTGTTGCGAATCCCGAATGCCGAATCCCGCCATCCCGGCCTTCATCAGGCGCCGAGACTCGACTGGTCGACGTTCGAATACACGTCCTGGACGTCGTCCAGGTCTTCGAGCATGTCGAGCAGCTTGCGGACCTGCACGGCGGTGTCGCCGTCGACGGCGATGTCGTTTTCGGCGCGGAAGGTGATTTCGGCGTGGGCCGGCTCCAGGCCGGCGGCGGTCAGCGCCTGCTTGACCTGGGCGAAGGCCTCCGGGGCGGTCAGTACGTCGATGGCGCCGTCTTCCGGATAGACCACCACGTCGTCGGCGCCGGCTTCGATGGCCGCGTCGGTGAGGGTGTCTTCGTCGGTGCCGGCGGCAAAGCTCAGCACGCCCAGGCGCTTGAACATGAAGGCCACCGAGCCGTCGGTGCCCATGTTGCCGCCGCACTTGCTGAAGGCATGGCGCACGTCGGCCACCGCGCGCACGCGGTTGTCGGTCAGGCAGTCCACGATCACCGCCACGCCGCCGGGGGCGTAGCCCTCGTAGCGCACTTCCTCGTATTCCACGCCTTCCAGCTCGCCGGTGGCTTTCTTGATGGCGCGCTCGATCACGTCCTTGGACATGTTCGCCGACAGACCCTTGTCCACCGCCACGCGCAGGCGCGGATTGTTGGACGGATCGCCACCGCCGCCGCGCGCGGCGACGCTGATCTCGCGAATGATCTTGGTGAACATCTTGCCGCGTTTGGCGTCGGAGGCGTTCTTGCGGCCTTCGATGGAGGGGCCTCTACCCATGGGTGGTTCCAGACTGGCTTGAATGACAGGGCGCGAATTTTACCTGATTGCTCGCCCGCACCGGGGCGCGGCGTTCAGTGGCCAAACCGGCCGTGGCGCAGGAAGCGCAGCACCTGCTGCGCGGCCTCGGGCGAACGCAACAGACCGCTGTGGCTGGCCTGCACCACGCAATGGTCGCGCAGCCCCGGCAGGCGGGTTTCGGCCAGCGCCACGGTGCCGTCCGAGCCGCCGTCCAGCGGCGCCAGCCAGCGCCCCACCCCGCGCGCGACGGTGCCGGCGACCTGGCCGATCTCCGCCTCGCCGTCCCAGTGCGCGACACCGTGCTGCAGCAAGGCCGCGCTGCGCCCCAGCGCCCAGCGCCCGCCGCGCCGGGCCAGGCCGCGCGCCGCAGCGCTGCCGCACAACGGCGAGCCCAGGCAGACCACCCGGCGCACCGGCAATGCGGGCGCGGTGCGCAGGGCCTGCAGCGCGACCAGCCCGCCCAGGCTATGGCAGACCAGCCACTGCGCGCCGGTCGCCTGCAGGCGTTCGATCAGCCGCGGCACCGCCTGCGCCGGACCGCCGAGCACGCTGGCGTAGCCGAACAGCGCCGGCGCCAGGCCCTCGGCACGCAGCCGACGCGCGAGCGGCAACAGCCAGTGCGCGGTATTCCAGACGCCGTGTACCAGCAGCACGCCGGCGGTTGCGGTCGCACGTCGCGCACCCGCTGGCATCGGCGTGTCGCTCAGTCGGCCGCAATGCGCGGGGTGCGGCGCAGGATGAATTCGCGGTCGAGGATCTTGCCGACCGGGAAATCGTACTCGCCCACCTTTTCGAAACCGTAGCGGGCGTAGAAGCGTTGTGCGCCGAAATTCTCCGACCACACGCCGATCCACAGCGTGCGCGGGCCGTCGCGCTCCAGCCATTCCAGCGTGGTCTCGAACAGGCGGCTGCCCCAGCCACTGTTCTGGTAGTCCTTCAACAGATACAGCCGTTTGAGCTCACCGTCGCCGGGACGCACGTCCTGGTGCGGCAGCCCGCAGGGCCCGGCGGCGGCGTGGCCGACCAGCAGGTTGTCCATCTCCAGCAGCCAGATCGCATAGTCCGGATGCGCCAGCACGATGCGTGCGCGCTCGACCGCGTAGGTCTCCTGCAGAAAGCCGTGCAGATCCTCTGGCGGGTACAGATGCCCGAAGGTTTCGGTGAACGTCTGCGCAGCCAGCAGCGACAAGGCTTCGGCATCGTCCGGTGTGGCGCGGCGGATGCGGGTCATGCGGGCGTCTCATGCCGGGGGGACGTGGCAGCTTCGCGCATGCGGCTTCGTTGCCGCAAGCGGGGATTGGGGATTGGGG